>NZ_JBKFGF010000038.1:0-29027 GCF_051233485.1 Massilia sp. LXY-6 | reverse complement strand
TGTTCGCGTTCGCCAATCTGGTGCTGGCCGGCCGAACTTTTGGAAGCGCCCACGCCCGAACTCCGTCCTGAATCTGGAAACGTCCACCGTGGCGCGCCAAAACGCGTCTCGAGACTCCGCACCAGACGCGAAAAATACCTGAATTCGACCACTGTGGCATCCGATGCTGGTTTGTCGTCTCGACTCGGGCGCAAAACCTATTTGTTCAGCGCTTCCTTAAGTCGAGATAGCGGTCCACTGCTGTCAGCAGATGGTCCTCGGGAACGTATTCATCCAGGCTGATCATGACGAACAGCTCCCGTTTCGTTGCTTGGCGTCCCATCATCGCAACCTCCCTCTGCGCGCCGCATCTAAATAACGGTAGACGGCGACAGACCCGGCATCAAGGGGAGTTTTTCAACACAATAGGTCGATAACGGCCACTTGCATTTAGTTAGGCCGCACACGCGACACGGCAATTAGCTATTCATCAGTGCATTGTATTGAAGGCATACAGGAAGTCGAGGAAATATTGCTGACTCCACACAAAGACTCGCAAATCGAAGAAAGTGCGAATGTCGCGGCGCACCCCTCTTTGATGCATAATTCATGCTTCGGTCCAGTTTTACAGGTGCATACTACACGCATCGTTGGCGTCTCATCTGGAACGATTTCAGCCAATTTTCCCAGCAATAACTGTTGCTGTTGCGTTGGCAAACCCGCTATTTCAGGGTAATTATTTAGCACATCTAGTCGATGGGATAAAGAGATCGCCCGCAATTGATTTTGAAGCTTTAATAAGTTCTCTTCTGACATCATGGAAAGATGCGCTAGTTCGTGCATTTTGCGTAGTTGCTCGGATCTCTGAAGTACATTTATTTTTTCAGCATTTGCATTGTGCTCTGTCCTCTGCTGCTGTGCCGGAAAGTGAGTATTCGACGATTGCGACGCAACAAACGGCGAAGCCAATATGGAATCTTGTATTGAAATGGAAGATGACGGACTTTCATTCGCCGCTGGCAAAATTTCATTTTTATTGCCGCTACAACCAGAAAAAATCAGCAGCGCTATCAAAAGTGGAAGCGCGAAAAACAAAGAATGACACTGGCAGAGAAAATCTGATTTCGAATACAATCTTTTGTTGACGACTGACATTTTAGTGATGCGACATACTTTTGGAGTCTGGAAAATCATTCTGTCCGATTACATTGACGAAAACCGGACAGAATGCCAAATAATAAAAAATCAAAATATTTCCTTAGCCGCAAGATACGCCTTTAACCGGGGTAACTGGTGTGCTTGTAGTACCTAGAGTAACTTGCGAGTTATTCACAGTATCTGTCAGCACGAGATTTGTATAGCTGACACATGCAAGAACTAGGTTTTGTCCCGATGGGCAGCTCAAGCTGGTGTTTGCCGGCGCCAGAACAGTCAGGCTGCCTACAACCCTGCCACCTTTCGGATCGAACGGTTGACTGGTAACGTTGAAGGAAGATGGTCCTTCCTTGTTTGTCGCCTGAGGATGGTTGCCGCTCTTCGTCATACATGCATATACAGCACTAGCACTCCCGGTCAGCGTATAGGTAATAGGGCCGCCGCCATTACCAAGCCCACGCTCATCCCAATTCACAGTCAGATCCCCTGTTCTTGAGTTAACACTTGTTGTCGCGCTGTAGAAAAACGCTGCCTGTGCTGTTACTACGCCGGCGCTAACAAAAAGAGCTGCTGCCAAAAAAGATTTTTTCATTTCAATCCCCCATTTAATTCCCCATCAGGTAACAGAAAGCCCCTGAAGCGATTTCTGAATGATGCGACCTAAGTCTAGCAGCTTAGGCAAAAAGTTCTAGCAGCTTATTTCAGAGTTAGTTTGGCTTGGTTCAAATGGAAAAGGGAGTGAAATTCACGAAATTGACGGGGTTTCAGGTCAATTGGCCGCTTCTTGGAGAGCAACAGGATTTTTCCTATACGACGTAATCGCTACTTAAGGCATATCACGGCATTTGCCATCGACTCACTTCGAAGTCGGAATTGATTAAGCGGCAGTACAAATTAAGCAATGTTTAATCGGTACGAATGCACGACGTTGCGCGGCCAATCTTCAGCCGAGTGTTTGGACTTTTCGAGGCTATAATTAATGCCAGCACTGGTCGATAGCGGACGTGCGCAAGCTCAGTCCGGGCACTAACATGGCGTCCGTGTTCGTAGACGGACTGATGCCATGGCCCGAGCACTACTTCCTGAGACCTGTGGTCGCTTATAGCAGCTCATCTTCCGACCCATCGCCGATCGCCGAAAGGCGGACGCCCATGTGTCGATGATCGCGCGGCCCTGACCGGGATCCTGTTTGTCCTCAAGACTGGAATACCGTGGGAATACCTGCCGCGCGAACTCGGCTGCGGCAGTGGCATGACATGCTGGCGTCGCCTTCATGCATGAATGCTAGCCGGGGTTTGGCAGCGTATCCACGAGGCGATTCTGCGACGCCTCCGAGAGCATGACCAGATCATGTGGGATCAAGCTTGCGTTGACGCTGCAAGCGTACCGGCACCTGCCGGAGACGAGCACACGGGCCGAAACCCAACCGATCGCGGCAAACTCGGAAGCAAACACTATCTGCTGGTGGATGACTCGCGTTTCCTCATCCCGCTGGTAGAGTCAATCCCGGCAGTTAAGGGCTGGCAGGCCGTGCGCGCAAACGTCCAGGTAAGCTGCATGCCGATCGAGCGTACGCTTCGAGAGCCCATCGGGCTTGGCTGCGCCGTCGTGGCATTGCAGCTCGGATCGCGCGTTACGGCCTAGAGTCACGCGAAAGGCTTGGCCGATGGCGTTGGGTCGTCGAGCGCACCTTGGGTTGGCTACACCGCTTCCGCAGATGGCGCATTCGACATGAGCGGCGAGCAGACGGGCACCAGGCGTCCGGTTTTCGACCGTTCTCAAGCACAGCGATACAATAGGCTATCGCTATTTCAACCGGAGGAAAGAGTGCCCAAGCAACAGCCCTGCGAGGTCCAATGGCTGGATGACGCAGTCGAGCAAGACTACAAGGCCGCAGCCCATTACCTGTCTCTGCTCGACAGCCAGAAAAACGTCGACAAAACGGTGACGGAAATGCGGGCCGCGCAAACGATCGAGTTCAAGGCTGCGGATCTGTTGCGCGCTGCGCAGCTCGCCATACCGAAATCGGACGACCGCCCTACCCGCGAACAGATCAAGAGGATCAAGAATGGCGAACGGATTTCTCCGGTCTTGCTGATGCGCGTATCCGGATTAAAAAAGGTCGTCATCGCGGACGGATTTCACCGCGTGTGTGCGGCCTTCCGCCTCGACCCGGACGTCATCCTGCACTGCAAACTGGTCGGAACCTGATCACGCGGCGGCGCCCTCGCCGGCCGGATCTCCGCTCAGCACCACGCAGTTACGCCCGGCCTCCTTGGCGCGGTACAGCGCGTTATCGGCCAGGCGCATCAGCGCGTCCGGATCGCCGGCCTGGCGCGCCGCCAGGACCGCGATGCCGACACTGATTGTCACCTGCCCGGACGCCGCACCTGCGTGGACGATGTGCAGGTCTTCGATCGCGCGCCGCAAGGCTTCGCCGATGTGCCGCGCTTCGTCGGCGCCGCTGTTCGGCAGCACGATCGAGAACTCTTCGCCGCCGTAGCGCGCGGTCAGGTCGCCGCTGCGCCGCATGCCGGCCGCCAGCGACTGCGCGACCCGGATCAGGCAGGCATCGCCGGCCTGGTGACCGTAGCGGTCGTTGAACTTCTTGAAGTAGTCCACATCGAGCATGATGACGGCGAGCGGCTGCCCGAGCCGCGCGGCGCGCGCGCACTCGGTCCCCAGTACCTCGTCGAAATGGCGCCGGTTGACAAGACCGGTAAGTCCGTCGGTGATCGACAAGGTCGCCAGCTTGCGGTTGGCATCCTCCAGCTGCGCGGTGCGCTCGGCGACACGCTGCTCCAGGCTGTCATGCAGCCGCGCGCTGGCGATCGCGGTCATCGCCTGGGCGCCGAGCATGCGCAGGAACTCGACGCGCTCCTCCGTGAACGAGGCTTCGGCCAGCCGGTTCTCGAAGTACAGCACGCCGTCGATGCGGCCGCCATGCCGGACCGGCAGGCACATGACGGCCCGCGGCCGCAAGCGCTGCACGTAGGGGTCGGCGGCAAAGCGCGAGGCGCCCGCGATATTGTCTTCGATGAGCTCGGCGCCGGTGCGGATCACGTAGCGCAGCACCGACAGCGGGAACTGCGGATCGGCGGCCGCATCGAGGTCGAGCCGGCGCGATTGCAGCACGCTGACGGCGTCACCGTCGCTCTCTGCCTCCAGCCGGTAGACGCCGTCCGACAGCAGCAGCAGGCGCGCCACCTGGCCGCCGGCGTTCTCGCGCACGATGGCGATCAGGCGCTGCAGCACCTTGCGCAGGCCGACTTCGTTCGACAGGATCTGCGTCGCCTTCAACAGCGATACCAGATCGAGCGCCGAATTGCCGTGCGTCTGCGAGGCCGCATGCGTCTGCCTCGTGCGCCCTTCCGACCGCGACATCAAGGCGCCGTGACGTGCGCGCAGCTGCGCCACCTTGCCCTCCGCGCCCCATTGGCCGTAACGCGCGATCGCATCCTTGATGAACACCGCGGCCACGCGCGGCTGGCCCTGATCTAACCAGCATTCGCCGCACAGCTCATTGGCGAGCGCCTGCAGATTGAGGTAGCCGGCCAGTCCGGCGGCGTCGATCGCCTGCTGGTAGCAGCGCGTGGCCAGCGGCAGGTCCTGCCGCCGGCGCGCCATCTCGGCCTGCACCAGCAGGTGCCTGGCGCGGCTCTCCTCCGGACCGATCTCGGCCCAGCCGGCGAGGCTGGCCTGCAGCGCCTCGATCCGTTCCAGCACGGCGCCCGCGTCAGCACGCGTCGGATCGCGCCGCAGCGCGCGGACCAGGATCAACGCGGCGTAGAGGCTCGATTCGGGCACTTTGGCCTGGCCGCGCATGATCTGGGCAACGATGCCCACCTGGCCGGCGAGCGCTTCGGCGTCCGGGCTGTCGAACAGGTAGGCGTTGCGGATCTTCCCCTGCAAGAAGTAGGCGCGGTACAGGCGCGAGCCGCCGTATTGCTCGAGGAAGCGCGCTTCATTGAAGGTCGCATCGTCGTAGCTGTCGCAGCGCGGCGTCAGGCCCATCAGGCACTTGATCGGCTGGATCGCGGCGGCGACGCAGCAATCGGCCATCGCCTGCTGGCCGTTCGCCCGCATCAGGGCCAGGTCGCGCTCGGTGGCAGACATCAGGTCCGGCAGGTAGTCTCCGAGGATCAGCCGTTCGCTCGCGCGCACGGCCGCCACTACGCCGACCTGGACGAAATCGCCGATTTCCAGCGCCCAGCCGAAGGCTTCCTCATACAGCGCGTCGGAGCTGCGCAAGGGCTGCGTCCAGTGGCTGGTCATCGCGGCAAACATCACGGCCGTCTGGATGCGGGTCTGCAGGTTGGCGCGGCGCCTCGCCAGCGCCAGCGCCATCGCGCCGAAGCGGTAGCCGCGCCGGGCGTCGCCGCTTTGCAGCGTCAGCAGGAACGCGTAGGCGACGTAGGCGACGGCGCTGAAATCGCTGGTGCCCTGCTGCAGCGACAGGCGCGTCATCGACAAGACCAGCAAGGCGCTCAGGTCCTGCTGGCCGGCGTAGTAAGCGGCCATCCAGAGAGCGTGCATCATCTGCAGCGCGGCCACCGCCGTGGGATCGCGCATCTCGCCGGCCGCCAGCAACTCGTCCGGCGCACGCGCGCCATGCAGGCGCCCGATGTCGGCGAGGATCTCGTCGAAGCGCGCCTTCAGTTGCCCCGCATCCTGCGGGATGTCGATGCCCAGCTGCGCCAGGCCCTCGCGCAGTACGGAGATGGCGTCGGGCAGGCGGCCCTGCAACTGATACTGGTGCGCCTGGACCGCGATGCAGCGCGCCTGCAGCAGCGGCGTCGGACTGTGGGCGCGCACCAGCGGATAGATCGCTTCGGCCGCATCGAAGCTGCCGCACAGGTAAGCCGCTTCCGCCGCGCCGAGCTGCAGGTCGAGCCAGAGTGCGGCGTGCCTTTGCCAGGCATCCGCCGGGAGCAGCTCGAGACCGGTACGCATGTGCTCCAGCGTGGCCTGGAACGCGGCGGAGCGCCTCGCCTTGGCGCCGGCGCGCAGGTTCAGCCCGGCCAGTTGCACGCGCTCGCCGGCGTCGTCGATCAGCGCGCGGCCGGCATTGAGCTGCTCGACGATCTCGAACAGCCTCGCTTCCAGCTGCTCGCCGCTCGCGTGCGCCAGCAGCAGCCGGCCGATACGCAGGTGAATCGCCGCGCGCGCGCCGGCGTCCAGCACCAGGTAGGCGGCCTGCTGCACGCGGTCGTGCAGGAAGCGGTAGCCGACGCCGGCCTCGCCGGCACCGGTATCGGTGTCGACGTATTTATAGCGTCCGTCGAGCGGCTGGATCAAGGCCGCGTCGAGCGCCGGCCACAGCTCCTGCTGGGTGTGCGAGGCGCCGCGTTCGACCGCGAGCGCCAGCGTGTCGAGCGTGAAGCGGTTGCCGATCGAGGCGGCCAGCTGCAGCAGATGCTGCGCGGCGGCGGGCAGGCGCCGGATCTTCCCGAGCAGCAGCTCGACCACGTTGTCGGTGTACGCCGCCTGTTCGATCGCCGCCAGGTCCCACTCCCAGCAATCGTGGCCGGCCCGGTAGCGCAGGTGGCCGGCGTCATGGATCGAACCCAGGAACTGGCTGAGAAAAAAGGGATTGCCTGCGGTCTTGCGGAAGCACAGCCGGGTCAAGGCCGCACAGTCGGCGGGCGCCATGCGCACCGTCGCCGACACCATCTGCGCCACTTGCGGCTCGGTCAGCGCATCCAGCACCAGCGTGGACAGGCGCACGCCGCCGGCGAGCAGCTTGTCGCGCAGCGCGGCGAGCGGATGACCGGCACCGACCTCGTTGTCGCGGTAGGCGCCGATGAACAGCATGTGCCGGCTCCTGCGCGAGCCCATGAACAGCTCGATCATGCGCAGGGTGGCGGCGTCAGCCCATTGGAGATCGTCGAGGAACAGCACCAGCGGATGCCCGGCGGCGGCGAACACTTCGACGAAGCGCGGGAACACCCGGCCCAGGCGGAGCTGGGCCTGCTCCGGCGGCAGCGCGGGTAGCGCCTCGGTGGGACCGACGATCAGGGCCAGCTGGGGGATCAGTTCGACCATCACGCCAAGGCCGCTGCCCAGCGCGCCGCGCAGCTTGCCGGCCCATTGCTGCAGCGTTTCCCCGGGCTCGCCGAGCAGTTGGCGCACCAGCCCCTGGAACGCCTGGATCAGCGAGGCGTACGGCACGTCGCGCTGGAACTGGTCGAATTTACCGGCCAGGAAGCAAGCGCGCCGCGCGACGATCGGCTTCTGCACCTCGTTCACCACCGCCGACTTGCCGATGCCCGGGCTGCCGGCCACCAGCAGCATCTCGCCACTGCCTTCGGCGCTGCGGTCGAACGCGGCCAGCAGTGCGGCGATCGCCTCCTCGCGCCCGTACAGCGTTTGCGGCACCAGCAAGCGGCCGTCGTGGCCGCACAGCCGCAGCGGCCGCGCCGGGGCCGCATCGGCCATCCCCGCGCGGCAGGATTCGAGATCGCTGCGCAGCCCCTGCACGCCCTGGTAGCGCTGCTCGGCGTTCTTTTCCATGAGTCGCTGGACGATCGCCAGCAGGGAGCCGGGCAGTCCGGCGAGCGCCGGGTTCGACCAGTCCGGACTGCGCGCAATATGGCAATGCACCAGTTCCATCTCGTCGCGCACTTCGAACGGCGCCTGCCCGGCGAGCAGTTCGTAGAAGGTGGCGCCGAGCGCATAGAAATCGGCGCGGTAATCGACCCGCCGGTTCATCCGCCCGGTCTGTTCCGGCGCCATGTAGCGCAGCGTGCCTTCCAGCGCGTGCGGATTGACGATTCCCTGGTGTTCGTGCGGCAGCTCGCAGGCGATGCCGAAATCGATCAGCTGCAGCAGGCGCTGTTCGGAATTCCACACCAGATTGGACGGATTGATGTCCTTGTGGATCACGCCGTGCCGGTGGACCTCCTCCAGCGCCGAGCACAGTTGCAGCGCGATGTCGAAGAACTCGTCCAGCGCCAGCGCCGGCCGCGTGCGCAGCACCCGGTCGAGAGCAAGGCCGCCGATGTCCTCCTGGATCATGGTCCAGCGTCCGCCGCACAACTGCAGCGCAAGCGGACGGACTACGTTCGGATGGCGGCAGCGGCGTGCGATCGCATACTCGCGCTTGAACTGCGCCAGTTGCTGAAACGACGGGAAAGACTGATTCGGCTGCTTCACGATGAGCGCCGTGCCGTCGGCGGCGCGGGCCCGATAGACCAGCGAGCGGGAACTGTCGTGCAGCTGTTCGGTGATCTCGTGGTCGAAAAGGACGCTCATGGGCTGGGCTCGCGGTGTGCCGACATCACTTTACCTATTGGCAAGCATTATATCAGCATGAGCGCCGCAGGAATCGCGACCGCGGGGCCTGGCGGCCCCGCGGCCAGGCCGCTTACTTGGGATTGACCGCCTTGGCCGGCAGCGCAAACGTCAGCACACAACCGATCAGCAGGCACACTGCGATTGCTATCACGCCGGCATTCGTACTGTTGGTCATGGTCTTGACCACGCCCAGCATGTACGGCGCCACCATGCCGGACACGCTGCCGACCGAGTTCGCGAGCGCGATGCCGGCAGCGGCCGCGGCGCCGCTGAGGACGGCCGGCGGCAGCAGCCAGAACTGCGAGATCGTGGTAATGATGCCCATCGTCGCCAGGGTCAGCGCCAGCATCGCGATCGCGGTGTTGTCGGCGTAGGCCGCGCTCCAGCTCAGGCCGATCGCGCCGGCCACGCCTGCCAGCGCCAGGTGCCAGCGCCGTTCGCGACGGAAGTCCGAGCTGCGCCCGACCAGGATCATGGTGACGGTCGCCGCCGCGTACGGGATCGAAGTCAGCATGCCGATGTCGAAAGCGTTCTGCACGCCGCTGGCCTTGATGATGGTCGGCAGCCAGAAACTGATGCCGTACAGGCCCATCGTGTAGAACAGGTAGATGCTGCTTAACAGCCAGACGCGCGGATTCACCAGGCCGTCGCGCAGCGAATGCAGGTGCGTGCCCTGCTTGTCCTGGCTGAGCTCATGCTCGATCAGCGACTTCTCGCTGTCGTTCAGCCACCTGGCGTCCGACACTTTGTCGTCCAGGTAGAACCAGGCCATGCAGCCGAGGATGATGGTCGGGATGGCCTCCAGCACGAACACCCACTGCCAGGCATGGTAGCCGCCCACCTTGTCCATCGTGCCCATGATCAGGCCGGACAGCGGACCGCCGATCACGCCCGACATCGGGATGCCGGTCATGAACAGCGCCGTCACCTTGCCGCGGCGGCCGGCCGGGAACCAATAGGTCAAATACAGCAGGATGGCCGGGAAGAAGCCGGCTTCGGCCACGCCCAGCAGGAAGCGCAGCGCGTAGAAACTGGCCGGGGTCGACACAAGCATCATCGCGGCCGAGATCAGGCCCCAGGTCACCATGATGCGGGTGATCCACTTGCGGGCGCCCACCTTCAGCATCACGATGTTGCTGGGGACTTCGAACATGAGGTAGCCGGCGAAGAACACCCCGGCGCCCATGCCGTAGACGGCCTCGCTAAGGCCGAGGTCGGACATCATTTGAAGCTTCGCGAAGCCGACGTTGACGCGGTCGAGATAGGCGAAGACGTAGCATAGGAACAGAAACGGCAACAGGCGCCAGGCGACCTTCGAATAGGCTTTCGAAGCCTCGTCGATCGTCGTTGCGCCAACTGCGACTTTGGTTGAGCTCAGCATTGTTTGTCTCCAGATTTAATGGTGGAACGCGCCCGGTTACGGCGGCACCTCGTGGATGCCGCTTCCGTGGTCTGTCGTCCCTGTGTCACCGCCGGTGGGTGGCGGTGTGAAACAATGGAGCAGCGGGATAGCTAATCAAACCTCAATCAAACATATCGGGCTGCGTTTTTGCCAACTGGTCAAAAATCGGCTGGAAGTGCAGCCAGCCGATGTATTCGCTGCCGACATGCTCGCGGCTGTAGCGCGAGCGGTCGGGCGGCACCATCACCGGCTTGATCCCGGTCGCTTCGACCATCAACTGCTGCTGGCAGCAGCGTTCGAGCGCGATGAACCAGAACGCGGCCGACTCGATGCTGTGGCGGCTTGCGGTCAGCAGACCGTGGTTCTGGTGGATGGCCGCCTTCACGTCCTTGAACCAGTCGCACACCGAGTGTCCCGCCTTTTCTTCCACCGCCACCTGGCCCGCTTCGTCCTTGATCACCACATGGTCTTCGAAGAAGGCGGCGGCGTCCTGGCTGATCGGATCGAGCGGGCGGCCGAGCGCGGCGAACGCGGTGCCATACACGGTGTGCGCATGGCACATGGCGACGATGCGTGGGTGCGCCTCGTGCACCGCCGCGTGCAGCACGAAGCCGGCACGGTTGATCGCGTACTCGCCCTCGACCACGCGGCCCTGGTGGTCGGCCAGGATCAGGTTCGACACCTTCACCTGCGAGAAATGGACGCACATCGGATTGGTCCAGTACAGCTCCGGATGCTCGGGGTCGCGCACCGTCAGGTGGCCGGCGAAACCGTAGTCGAAACCGTGCTGGGCGAAGGCCCGGCAGGCGGCGACCAGGCGCTCCTTGCGGTGGCGGCGCTCCCGGGCTGGGTCGTCGAAGGACGGGATCTCGGGATAGATGACGCCGGCCTGGCGCGGATGGTAGATCGATCGCTGCGCGTCCTGTCGCGCCTTCGCGATGCGCTCCGCCTCCACGGGGGCGAATTGCTTTACTTTGTCCAGCATGCGTGTCTCCTTGTAGTCTTGGTCGTGAAAGGGTCAGAGGTCGAGCAGCAGCACCGGGCTGGTGGCGCGCGAGACGCAGGCCGTCAGGAACTGGCCATGTTCGTCGTCGCCGAGGATGTAGTCGCGGTGGTCGACTTCGCCCTCGAGGTAGCGGATCTTGCAGGTCGCGCACAGGCCGGCCTGGCAGGAGGTCTCGATGCGGATGTTGTTCTGCTCGAGCACGTCGGCGATGCTGCGGTCCGGCGGGACCTCGAGCATGGCGCCGCTGCTGGCGATCTTCACCATGAAGGCGCCCGGCTCCAGGGCCTGCGCGCTCGGCGCCGGTTCGGGCGCCTTGAAGTGTTCGAAGTGGACGGTGCCGGCCGGCCAGTGGCCGGACGCTTCGGCGCAGGCCTTCATGAAGCCGGCCGGGCCGCAGTAGAACAGGTGCGTGCCTTGTTCCGGTTCGCGCAGCAGGCCGGCGATGTCGAGACCCTGCTCCGGCTTGCCATGGTCGAAGTGATGCACCAGCTTCCCGTGGGTCCAGGCCATGCCGAGTTCTTCCCTGAACGCGGCGCAGCCGGGATTGCGGGCACAGTAGTGCAGCTCGAAGGGGATGCCGGCCGTATCCAGCGCATGCGCCATCGACTTCAGCGGCGTGACGCCGATGCCGCCGGCCAGCAGGATCACCTTGTTCGCCTCCGGCACCAGTGCGAAGTTGTTGCGCGGCTGGCTCACCAGCGCCAGGTCCTGCACGCGCAGGGCGTCATGCAGGGCCTTGGAGCCCCCGCGCCCTTTTTCGTCGCGCAGCACGGCGATCACGTAACGGTGCCGCTCGGCCGGCGAATTGCACAGCGAGTACTGGCGCGTCATCCCGTTCGGCAAATGGATGTCGATGTGGGCGCCGGCGCTGAAAGGCGGCAGCTCCTCGCCCTGCGGGTGCACCAGCTCGTACGAGTTGATGCCGCTCGCTTCGAAGCGGATCTGGCGCACCAGCAGGGAAAGGCGCGTCTGTTCCCGGCTGATGATATGGGTCTGGGTCATTTCCATGGCTGTCTCACGGCTCGCTTACTTTTTGGTCGACTGTTCCAGCTCGTCGAATTTCTGGCGCACGAAGGCGGCGCGTTCGTCACCCTTCATGCTCTCGCTCTGGGTCAGGATGGCGACGATCTGGCGCGTCACGTGGCGGCGGCGCGCCACTTCTTCCTCGACGGTCTCGCCTTCCGGCACCTCCAGCACGTTGCCCGAGCAGTAGCTGTTCGGCGCGGCGCCGTTCTCGCGCAGCCAGGCAGCGAACTGCTCGGGACCGGCAGCCGGATTGCTGCCGCGGACGGCGTCGCGCAGCATCTTCCGGAACAGGAATACGCCGGCGTCGAACTTGGTCGGGTTCTCCAGCGCGTGCACGGCGATCGGACGCTGGCTGATGATGGCTTCGTAGTCACCCGGCGCGTACTGGCACTCCTTGTAATTCTCGCGGGCGCGGTGGTCGGAGGAGATCGGCGGCATGTCCTCCAGCTTGTACTTGCCGAAGCGCTCCGGGCGGCGCATCGCCACCTGGCCCTCGAGGAAGTCGATGGTCTCGTAGCCCACCATCTGCTTGTTGCCCACGCCACGCGTGTCGATGCCTGGGCCCATCACGCGCCAGCCGATCATCTTGCTGTTGACATCGTCGACCGGCACGGTCCAGCGGACGATGTGGAAGCGGCTGAACAGCTTCTTGCTGGAGCCGTCTTCCGAGGTGTAGGCGTGCAGGCTCAGGTTCGGCAGCACCTGATGCTGGACCCGCACGAACAGCTTGTCCTTGTTCACGCGGCGCGCGCCGGCGCAGGCCAGGCCGCGGCCACCCTGGATCGGGACGAACTGCATGTCCGGCGCCACTTCCATCGAGGCGGCGCCCACTTCGTCGAAGGTGGTGCCCTGGAACTGCTTGTTGACGACGTTCTTGGCGGCGTGCAGCGCGGTCGGGTGGAAATTGTCTGCAGCGTTGTCCTGCACCTGCAGCCAGTTACAGTGCTGGAAGTTACTATAGGGGACCAGCTCGTCGCCTTCGGCCACCGTGAAATTGCCTTCCCACTCGGGGAAAGGCGGCTCGTCTTCCGGCGGGCCCATGTAGGCGAACACCAGGCCGTTGCGCTCGAAGGCTTTATAGGCGCCCTGCTTGATCGAGCAGGCGTACTTCTCGGCTTCCTTTTCCTCGCCCTTCGGGAAGGGCACGTGCAGGCAACTGCCGTCGACGTCGAACACCATGCCGTGGTAGCAGCACATGATGCCCTTCTCCTGGATCGCACCGTATTCCAGCGAGGCGCCGCGGTGCACGCAGTGGGCGTGCAGCAGGCCGATGCGACCCAGGCCGTCGCGGAATGCCACCAGTTCCTCGCCGAGGATCTTCAGGAAGTGCGGGGTGTCGGTCAGCTCCATCGACATGCAGACCGGATGCCAGAAGCGGCGCATGTATTCGCCCATCGGGGTGCCGGGGCCGACTTCGGTCAGTTCCGGATCGTGGCCCGGGATCTTGTTGGCGTAATAGCCGCCGAAGGGAATCAGCTTCTTGGCGACCGGCTGGCTGGCTGCTTCTGCGGTCTTGTCGCGGGTGTTCATCTATCGTCTCCTCTGGAAAATATTCGTCGCCTGGGCTTTTGGCGCGCACTCCGTATTCTGTATACAGAGTACATTCTTGGCGCGTCCGCGCCGAATGTCAACCACTATTTTCTGTCGTGTGCGGCGCATTCGTATGGTCGAGCGCGGAAATTGACTTTGGATCAGCCTCACGTATACTGAATACAAAGGTGAACACATGCTCAACAAATTTTCGAAAATCCAGGCACGCCCGGACCTCGTCGATCAGGTCTACCAATCCCTGCTGGACGCCATCAGCGACGGTTCGCTACCGCCCGGCACCCGCATCACGCAGGAAGAAATCGCCGAGCAGATGGACGTGTCGCGCTCCCCCGTCCTGCAGGCGCTGCGGCTGCTGAAGAAGGACGGGCTGGTGAAGGATGCGCCGGGCCGCGGCCTGCTGGTCGCGGAGCTGGATCCGCAATGGATCGGCAACCTGTACCAGGTGCGCGGCGCACTCGACACGCTGGCGGCACGGCTCGCCGCCGAACGTAAGGCGAGCATCGATCCCGGCATCATCGCCGCCGGCCGCAAAGCGGCGCGCGGCAAGGACGTGAAGGCGATGATCGACGCCGACATCGCCTTCCACATGGCGATCTACAAGGCATCGGGCAATCCGCTGATCTTCGAGACGACCCAGTTCCACTGGGTGCACCTGCGGCGCGTGATGGGCGCGGTGCTGCAGTCGGCCATGCAGCGCGAATCGATCTGGGACGAGCACGAGGCGATGGCGAAGGCGATCGCCGAGGGCGACGTCGCGCGGGCGGCCGAGATGTCCGAGCATCACGCGACCGAAGCGCGCGAGAACCTGGTGGCGCGGCTTGCGGAAGTGCTGAACCATCAGGTGGCATGAAGAGCCCGCGCGCCTTTGCTCATCGATTGACTCGAACCCGGACTGCGTGAACCCGAGCGGGGCAGACAGGGCAGCGGCCGGGTCAGCCCTTCGACCTGTGCGACGACATCACCAGTGGGGCGATGGGCGGCTTCTGCGCCGACGCGCTCAAGCCCCTGCTGACCGCCCGGCGCGGCGCCGAGCTGCAAAGGATCGGGCGCCAGCGCTGACGACTACGGATCATTCGCCGCTGCCGGCGTCGCCGGCATTAAACGGGGCGCCGATCTCGAAGAAGTGTCCGCCCGCCACGTAATGGATGCTGCGCTTGCCGCCCGCCTCCACCTTCCAGTGCGCGCCGTCGAACACCTCCGGGTCGGCCCAGGCGGCCACCACCTCGCCCAGGAACAGGTCGTAGGCCTGCTGGATGTGGGGTTCCGGAATCAGGCGGCACTCCAGCCAGCCCAGGCAGCCCTCGACCAGCGGCGCCTTGACGACGGCGCCCGCCGCGCTTGCGATGCCGTAGGCCGCGAACTTGTCGACCTCGCTGCCCGAGGCGCTGCCGACGTCCAGGGTCAGCCGGGCCAGCTCGCGCGAGGGGATGTTCAGCACGAACTCGCCCGACGCTTCGATCAGCCCGCGCGAGAAGGTCGACTTGTCGATCACGACCGCCACCTTGGGCGGGTCGAAGTCGAGCGGCATCGACCAGGCCGCCGACATGATGTTGGAGCGCCCGCCGTGGTGGCTGGTGACGATCACGGTCGGGCCATGGTTCATCAGGCGGTAGGCCTTGCTCAGTTCGACCGCTACGCGTCGGTTCATGCTGCTCATCCTTGACTCCATCAGAAAGCGCCTTGACGGCGCGCGCGCATGCCGGGCGGCCTGGCCGCGAGGGCTTGCATCAGTTCGCCGATATCGACCGGCTTCACCAGGTGACGGTCGAAGCCGGCCTCCCGCGAGCGCTGCAGGTCCTGCTCCTGGCCATAACCCGACAGGGCGATGAAGACCGCGTCCGCCAGGTGCGCGCTGGCCTTCAGGATCCGGCACAGCTCCCGCCCATCCTGCTCCGGCAGGCCGATGTCGAGGATGACCGCGTCCAGCCGTTCGGCCGCGGCGCGCGCGAGGGCCGCTTTGGCATCGTATTCGACGAACACCGTATGGCCGGCGGCATCGAGCAGCAGCGCCACGGTATCGGCCGCATCCCGGTTGTCGTCGACGACCAGGATACGCATCGCCGGCGGCGCGGGGCGCACGGCCGGCATGGCCGCCGCCGGTCCTTCGCTGGAGCGGGACTGTTCGAGACGCGGCAGGCCGATCGTGAAGCGGCTGCCGCATCCGCGCCCGCCGCTATGCACGGCCACGCTGCCGCCGTGCAGCTCGACGATGCGCTTGACCAGCGCCAGCCCGATGCCCAGGCCGCCCTGGGAGCGGTCGGGGGTGCGCTCGGCCTGCACGAACAGGTCGAACACATGCGGCAGCAGGCCCGCCTCGATACCCTGGCCTTCGTCGGCGACCTCCAGTTCCACCCTGGCGGGAAGGACTCTCAGCTCGATGTCGATCGCCCTGCCCTCCGGGCTGTACTTGCTGGCATTGCCCACCAGGTTGCTGATGACCTGGGTGAGCCGGATCCGATCGCCGCATACGTAGACCTCGCCGTCGGGCAGGCGCACGTCCAGCGCTTGCCGCTTCGATGCGATCGAGGTCCTCACCTGTTCGATCGCGCCATGCAGCGCTTCCTTGAGGTCGACCGGCTTCTTGTCGATCATGACCAGGCCGCGCGTCACGCGCGAGACGTCGAGCAGGTCGTCGACCAGTTTGGTCATGTGGCGCACCTGCCGGCCGATGACCTCGCCCGTTTGCGCCACGCGCTCCTGCGTGCCGCGCCCGAGCTTCAGCAATTCGGCGGCGGTGCTGATGCCGGCCAGCGGATTGCGCAGTTCGTGCGCCAGCATGGCCAGGAATTCGTCCTTGCGGCGGCTGCCCTCTTCGAGCTCGCGATTGGCCTCGGCGAGCTTGCCGGCCTGCTCCGCCAGCCGGACCTGCAGCGCCTTCACGCGATGGCCGAAATAGCTGATCGTGACGCCGATCACCAGGAAGCTGGACATCACCACCATGCTGGCCGGCGTCTCCAGGCCCAGCTGCTGGACCGGCTCGATGAACAGGTAGTCGCTGATCAGCGCACTGCAGAGCGTCGCGAAGATGCCCGGCGCGAAGCCTCCGTACAGTGCCACCAGGATGACCGGAACCGTGAAGATCACCACCGGAATGGTGCCGCCCACCACCGGCCCCATCTGGAAGCGCACGGCAGCGGCGGCGAGTACGCCGATCAGCGCAAGCAGGTAGGGTGCAACGCGGGTCGCGAAGGAAGAAGTCGGGCGGATAAGCACGGGGGAAAGCAGTCCGGAGGGGTGGCGATGAATCGGTAAGTGATCGTTGATCGCGGGCGTACACCCGCGATGGCATTCTAACCGAACGGCGCCGCGCGGGCCGCCCGGTCCGCAGGCGCCCGCCTCAATGCGCCGGCATCACCAGCAGCTGCAGCCCGGACGGGGTCTGGGCCGCGTGGTAGACGCGCTGCGTCGCGGCCTTGAAGTCTTCCGGCCTGGCCTTCGGGATCGACATGAAAGTCTGCGGGTTCAGGTCGATCAGCGGGAACCAGGAGCTCTGCACCTGCACCATGATGCGGTGGCCGCGCCGGAAGCTGTGGTTGATGTCGCCCAGGTGGTAGCTGATCGCCTCGACCTTGCCCGGCACGAAGGGCTCCGGCTTCTCGAAGCTGTTGCGGAACTTGCCGCGCAGCGGATTGCCGCGCACCAGCTGCTGGTAGCCGGCCAGGGACGGGTGCGGCGCGCCGACGTCCTTGCCGCGCGCCGGCCGCTCGCCTTCGGGGTACTCGGCCGGGTAGACGTCGATCAGCTTGACGACCCAGTCGGCATCCGTGCCGGTGGTCGAGACGAACAGTTTCGGCGTGACCGGGCCGGCGATGGTGACGTCGTCTTCCAGCACCTCGCTCTGGTAGACCAGCACGTCCGGGCGGGTGGCGGCGAAGCGCTGGTCGGACACCATGTACTCCTGCGGCACGCCGGTGGAGGCGTAGCCAATGTAGGGCACCGGCTTCTTCGGATCGGATACATACTCGTCATAATCGGCGCCGGACTGCGCGCCGGACGCAGGCTGGGTCCAGCTGAGCTTCCCGCCCGGCGCGAAGTACAGCATGCGCGGCTTGGCCTGGACCGGGGGCCAGGCGGCGTACTGGCGCCAGGTATTCGAGCCGGTCTCGAACACGGTCACCTCGGCGATCGCCCTGGCCGGCTTCACGCCTTTCAGGTGCTGCTCGAAGAACGGGAACTGGATCTGTGTTCGGAAGTAGTCGCCGGTCTTGCTGTCGAAGCGTACCTGGCCGAGCTGCTGGCCGTCGTAGCGCGCCCAGCCGCCGTGCACCCAGGGGCCGATCACCAGGCCGCTGAAGGTGGTCGGGTTGTACTTCTTGACCGCGTGGTAGGTCGTGAACGGGCCTTGCGGGTCTTCGGCGTCGAACCAGCCGCCCACCGACAGCACCGCCGCCTTCACGCCCTTCAGGTGGCGCGAGATGTCGCGCGTCTGCCAGAACTGGTCGTAGGTGTCGTGCTCGATGGTCGGCGCCAGGTAGGCGCGCTGCTTGTCGTCCAGCGTGGCCAGGATGTTCGGCATGGTCTGGTGCTTCAGGAAGAAGTCATAGGCGTCGGCGGCGCCGTAGTCGAAACTCGCGCGGCTCTTCGGGCCGGCGGTCGGGTTCTGCTGCTCGACGAAGTTGGCATAAAAGCCGAAGTTCGACGCCAGCATGAACGCGCCGCCGTGGTAGGAATCGTCGCCCATGTACAGGTCGGTCACCGGGGCCTGCGGCGAGGCCGCCTTGATCGACGGGTGCGAGTCGATGATGCTGGCCGAGGTGTAGAAGCCCGGATAGCTGATGCCGTAGATGCCGGCCTTGCCGTTGTTGTTGGGGACGTGCTTGAGCAGCCATTCCATGGTGTCGGCCATGTCCTGGCTTTCCTGGCCTTCGCCGGCGGCGCGCTGCGCCTTCAGGTGCGGCGTCATCTCCTGCCATTTACCCTCGGACATGTAGCGGCCGCGCACGTCCTGCTTGACGAAGATATAGCCGGCGTCCTCGAATTCCTTCGACGGGCCGATCGCCGCCGGGAACCAGTCTTCGCCGTAGTGCAGCTCGCCGTCCGCAACCACGCCCGCGCTGTACGGCGTGCGGTTGACCAGGAAGGGATAGCTCTTCGAGCCGTCCTTCGGCACGTAGACCACCGTGAACAATTTGCTGCCGTCGCGCATCGGGATGCGGTACTCGTACTTGGTGTAGCTGGCGCGCAGGTCGCGCTGGGCGGCCGGCGCATCGGCCGCGATGGCGGGATTGCCGGCGGCGACGCCGAACGCGAGGGACAGCGACAGTGCGATGATCGAAACAGGACGGCGGGACATGGGGCTCACGTGGTTTCCTTATCGGAAAGATAAAACCCCCAGTATAAGCATGCCGTCCGGAATTTGTCAGTATCGGCTGAGCGTCAAAAATACTTCGACAGGTAGTAGGCACCCGAATCCGGGAACACGGTGGCGACGCGCAATCCGCGCACGCGCGGCAGCAGCGCGGCGATGCCGGCCGCGACGCAGCCGCTGGAGCCGCCCGCCAGGATGCCCTCCTCGCACGCCAGGCGCTTGCACCAGGCCAGCGCATCCTCGTCCGGCACCTGCACCACATCGTCCACCACGGCCGGGTCGAAGCTGCTTGATGCCTGGCGCTTGCCGACGCCCTCGATCCTGGTGCCGAACGGTCCGTCCGCGGGCTGGTCGGTCACCAGTTTGCGGTAGGCCGAGTTCGGCGGTTCGACGCCGATCACCCGCACGCGCGCATCACGTTCCTTCAGATAGCGGCCGATGCCGGAGATGGTGCCGCCCGAGCCGATGCCGCAGACGAACACGTCGATCTCGCCGGCCAGCTGGCGCCACAGCTCGGGGCCGGTATCGCGGTAATGGGCTTCACGGTTCAGCGAGGTGGAATACTGGTCGAGATAGTGGGCGTCGTGCTCGCGCGCGAGGCGCTCGGCCACCGCGTGGTAGCCGTGCGCCGATTCGCCGTGGTCGGGCGCGCAGGGGTGGACGGTGGCGCCGTAGGCCTTGATCCGCTTGATCTTTTCACAGCTGGTGGTGTCCGGCACGGTAACGTCGCAGCGCAGGCCCAGCACGGCGCTGGCCATGGCGAGCGCGGCGCCGGTATTGCCGGACGAGCTTTCGACCACGTGGACCGTGCCCTGCGGCATGTGGCGCAGCATGTGCCGCACCATCCGGTCCTTGATGCTGCCGCCGGGGTTCATGTACTCCAGCTTGGCTACCACGTCCGCACCGGGAAAGATCCGCCCGAGCCTGACCACGGGCGTTTCGCCGATTGCCTCCATCACGGAATCTTTGACTTGGGATTGCACGCCTGTCCTTTCTGTGAAGTTTCTGCAAAGAAAGGTTAGCACGGACAATTTTTACGTGGCGCAAGATTGCAAACAATCCTGCGCGTCCCGCGTCACACTTACCGGGAGGCGACGGCCGCCAGCACCGCTTCCTTCAATTGCAGGTCGGTGAAGGGTTTGGTCAGGACCCGCACCGCGAGGTCGGTCGCGCCGGCCACCAGGCTGCCGTAGCCGGAGGCGAACACCAGCGCCACCCCGGGATGGGCGGCGGCGATGCGGCGCGCCAGGCTCAGGCCGTCGAGGTCGGGCAGGCTGTAGTCGACCACCGCGACGTCGATGCGTTCGCGGGCCAGCATGTCCAGCGCTTCGGCCGCGCTGGGCGCTTCCGCCACGCCGTAGCCGGCCGCCTGCAGGATGTCGCGGTACAGCTCGCGGGCCTGGGCATCGTCTTCGATCAGCAGCACGCGCTTCCCTTGCTCCGGAGCCTGCGCGGCGCGCGGCGGCTTCGGCGCCCGTGCCGGTGCCTGCGCAGCCTGGCCGCCGAGAATCTGGCGGACCTTGCTGGCCAGCTTTTCGCGCCGATACGGCTTGCTGAGCAGTTCCACGCCCGGATCGAGGCGGCCGCCGTGGATGATCGCGTTCTGCGTGTAGCCGGAGGTGTACAGCACCTTCAGGCTCGGCAGCAACATCTTCGCCTGGCGCGCCAGCTCGGTGCTCTTGACCGGGCCGGGCATGACCACGTCGGTGAACAGCAGGTCGCAGCGCACCCCGGCGCGCAGCACCGCCAGCGCCATCTCGGCATTATCGGCGCGCAGCACGTGGTAGCCCAGGTCGCCCAGCATCCCGACCACGGTCGCCTGCACGTTGGGGTCGTCCTCGACCACCAGGATGGTCTCGGTACCGCCGCGCGCTTCGCCGGCGTTCGGCTCGGGCAGCAGCTGCTCGCTCTCCAGGGTGCGCGGGAAATACGCCTTGATCGTGGTGCCGTGCCCGACTTCGCTGTAGATGCGGAAGTGGCCGCCGCTCTGCTTGACGAAGCCGAAGGCCATCGACAGGCCCAGGCCCGTGCCCTGCCCTTCGCCCTTGGTCGTGAAGAAGGGTTCGACCGCGCGCGCCAGCACCTCGGGCACCATGCCGGTGCCGGTATCGCTGATCGCCAGCAGCACGTACTGGCCGGGCGGTACCTCGTGCGCGGCGCTGACGTAGCTGTCGTCCAGCATGGTATTCGACAGCTCGATGGTCAGCTTGCCGCCGTCCGGCATGGCGTCGCGCGCATTGATGGCCAGGTTCAGCACCACGTTCTCGAGCTGGTGCGGGTCGACCAGCGTGTTCCACAGCGAGGCCGAGACCGCGGTCTCGACCTCGACCGTCTCGCCGACCGCGCGCTGCACCAGGTCTTCGAGGCCGCGCACCACCCGGCCGGCGTTCAGCACCACCGGCTGCAACGGCTGGCGGCGCGCGAAGGCGAGCAGCTGGGCCGCGAGCTTGCCGCCGCGGTCGACGGCGGTCAGCGCCATCGACAGGTAGCGCTGCGCAGCCGGGATGCCCGCCACCGTGCCGCTCAGGAGCTGCAGGCTGCCGCCGATGACCTGCAGGATGTTGTTGAAGTCGTGGGCGACGCCACCGGTCAGCTTGCCGACCGCTTCCAGGCGTTGCGCATGCTGCAGGGCTTCGCGCGCATCCTCGAGCTGGGCGCGCTCGGTGATGTCGCGCGTGATCTTGGCGAAGCCGACCAGCTTGCCGTCCGGATCGTGGATCGCGTCGATCACGACGCTGGCACGGAAAGTGCTGCCGTCCTTGCGCACGCGCCGGCCCTCGGCTTCGGCGCGGCCATCCGTGCGCGCCCTGGCCAGGATCTGGGCCGGCAGGCCGTTGCGGCGGTCCTCCTCGGTATAGAAGCAGCTGAAATGGCTGCCGACGATCTCCTCCGCCGTATACCCCTTGATCTTGCGTGCGCCGGCGTTCCAGGTCGTGACCACGCCTTCCGGCGACAGCATGTAGATCGCGTAATCGACCACGCTCTCGATCAGCAGGCGGAACTGCTCCTCGGTGCGGCGCAGCGCATCGCGCGCCAGTTTCTTGTCGGTGATGTCGCGCGTGATCTTGGCGAAGCCGAACAGGTCGCCGACGTCATCGTAGATCGGGTCGATCACGACCGAAGCCCAGAACCGGGTGCCGTCCTTGCGCACGCGCCAGCCTTCGGCTTCGAAACGCCCGGTTTCCAATGCCGTCTTCAGGGCCAGCGCCGGCATGCCGGCGGCGCGCTCCTGCTCGGTGTAGAAGCGCGAGAAGTGCTGACCCAGGATCTCGTGCTCGGCATAGCCCTTGAAGCGGCGCGCGCCGGCATTCCAGCTGGCGACGGTGCCGTCGGGATTCAGCATGTAGATCGCGTAGTCGGCCACCCGCTCGATCAGCAACTGGGCGCGGCGCTGGGCATTGAAGTCGCTCGGCATGGGAAAAGCTTGGGCAGGAAATTCCCGAGTATATCAGTCGACATCGAAAAAATGTAATCGGGAAATTTATGTGTCCAATATTGCAATGATCAGAGCACGCCTGCGGGCCACCTGCGCCAAATGTCCGCCTCTTATACAATCGATATCAGGCGGGGCGGCCGTGGCCGTCCGGGTTTGAACCAATCTGGAGAACAAGCATGTCGGGTTACAGCATCAACATCGAACAAAAAACGCTAGCAGGCAACAACTTCCGCGAGGTCCTCTACACGACCCAGCGCAGCCAGCTGGTCATCATGACCCTGCAGCCCGGCGAAGAGATCGGCATGGAACACCACACGGGCCATGACCAGTTCATCCGCGTCGAAGCCGGCACCGGCGTCGCCATCCTGGACGGCGAAGAGCACCAGCTGGAAGACGGCGTGGCGGTGGTCGTCCCGGCCGGCACCGAACACAACGTGATCAACACCTCGCAGAGCGAGCCGATGCGCCTGTACACGCTGTACACGCCGCCCGAGCATCCGGACGGCATCGTGCACGCCACCAAGGCCGAGGCCGACGAGTACGAGAAGCAGCACCACGCGGAGTAAGCCTAGCCTTTGCAGGCGAAGCCGTAGCGGGTCATCTCGCAGCCGCGCTGCAGGCACTGGCGCTCGTCGTAGCCGTGGGCGCGGCACTGCATCAGCGTTTCTTCGCGGCGCTGGCGGGCCGACGGCTCACGCGCGGGTTCCGCGGCGCGCGCTTCGACCCGCGCACGTTTTTTGGCGTGGCTGCGCGGGTGCCTGGGCTGGGTGACGGCCGGCGCTTCCGCCATGGGTACCGGCACCACCTTCCTGTCGGTAGGTTCAATGCCGGCGGCCGCGGCCGTCGATGGGCCCGCCAGTCCGCCCACCGCGTCCACGCCGCCGGCGCTCCGGGTGTCGGCCGGGAGCACTGAAGACGGCGCCGGGGTTGCCGCTGGCGGCGTTACCGGTGGCGGCGTGGCGGCGGGAGTGCGTGTCGTCGCCAGGTTTGTGTTGGTCGGCAAGGCCGGCGCACTGCGGACCGGTCCGGGCCGCGCCGGAGCCGCCAGCGTCGCCGTTGCCGGCCCTGGATTCGGATTCGTGTTCGCCACCACCACCAGCGCGCCCTCCACCTGGCTCTGGTCGTACAGCCACAAGCCACCGCCCGCCAGCAGGGCCAGCAGCACACCCGCCGCACCCCAGGCACCCAGGCGACGCGACCAGCGGCCGCTCCATTCCGACCTGCTGTGCATTGCGGCCTCGCGTGCCAGGCGCTCGGTGAGCCAGTCGGGATCGCCACCGCCGCCCGCCCTGGGCAGGGGCAAGGTGGCGTCGAAGGCACCTGGCCGTGGCGCGAATCCCTTGGGCTCGATGGACAGATGCGCGCCGGGCGGCGGCGTGATGTGAATCGGGGCGGGGCGTGCCGGACCGGCAACGGCGGGATCGACTGTCCCGGTGTCGGCCGGGACGGCCTGCCTCCGCGGCGTTGGCGGCGCAGCCGGATCGCGCGGCGCCGGACGCGGCGGATCGGGCACCCGCGGCGTGGTCGAATCGCCTGCCGGCACCGGCGGCGGCGCTTCCGCCCGCGCCTGCGCTTGCTGGGGGCGATGCCAGACCGCCGGGCGCGACGGCGCAGCGGCCGTGCCGGCGGCCACCGGCGGCACGGCGGGTTCAGTGCGCGCAGCTGGTGCGGCGGGCGCAGCGGATTCAGCTGGCGCAGCGGATTCAGCTGGCGCAGCCGGCGCAGCGGGTTCAGTGTGCGCAGCTGGTGCGGCGCCGCCCGGGGGCGGCGGCCCGGCCTGCGCCGAGCTGTTTTCGTTGAGGTCCTGCAGCAGTTGGGTCTTCATGGTGCGATCGAATCGCTTCGGCGTTTCGGCCTGCCAGTTTACCGAATCCCCCACCAGACCGGAGCGCGCCTGAACGCCGGCGCCCTCCGGACTGAGCCGCCAAACCGGGGCTTACAGCGCGACCGTCACCTGCATCGGCGCCTGGCGCAGCACAGGCAGCGCCACCTCCAGCAGGCGTTTCTTGGCGTCCCAGCGGAAAGCCAGCGTCTTGCCGCCGACCTGGACGGCACGCGGCTTGCGCGCCACATTGTGTACCTTCAGCGCGAAACTGTGCGGCGACGCGGCATACGAAGCGCCGGCTTCCGGCTGCAGGCCGATCTCCAGCCGGTCGGCGTCCGCACGGCTGCTGAAGCGCACCAGCTCGTATTTGCCGGCCGCGTAGGCGTTCGGGGTCTTGCCGTCGTCGTCGTACAGTTCACCGCCGGACGACGTCACCGTCGCGTCGTGGTAGTAATGCAGGTCCAGGGCGCGGGCCGAATAGTCGCGCGTGCTCTGCACCACCTTCGCCAGCGGCACGAAGGCGCCGGCGCGCACATAGGTCGGAATGTGGCCGGGCACGGTCGCCACCACTTCGGTAATGCCGCCGCGGTGCGGCTGGTCGTCGTAGAAGTCGAACCAGATGCTCCCCTTGTCGGGGAAGTGGACTTCCTTGCGCGCAGCGCCCGGCTCGACCACCGGCGCCACCAGGAAGCTCGGACCCCACAGGTAGGTCGACGAGATCGCCGGCGCCGCATCGTCGTCCGGCTCCTCGAACAGCATCGGACGCATCATCGGCATGCCGGTACGGCTGTTCTCGAAGGCGATCGTGTAGTTATACGGCAGCATGGCATAGCGCAGGCGCACCGCCTCGCGCGCCAGCGCCTTGGTCTTCGCTTCGCGGAACACCGGCTCGGCCGCCACCTCTTCCTGGGCGTGCGGCCGGAACACCGGCTGGAATACGCCGTACTGCAGCCAGCGTACGTACAACTCGTCGTCCAGTACCGGGCCGGCGAAGCCGCCGAGGTCGGAGTGCATCCAGGCCTGGCCCTGCATCCCCATCTGCAGCGAGATTTCCATCTGCGACTGCAGCCCGCCCCAGCCGCGGCTGACGTCGCCGGACCACGGGATCATGCCGAAGCGCTGCGAGCCCGAATAGCCCGAACGCATAAGGATGAAGGGACGCTCGTCCGGATAATCGCGCGCATAGCCGTCGTGGATCATGCGCGCCCACTCGTGGCCGTAGATGTTGTGGACCTGGTCGGCACTGCCCGCCGCATGCTGCGCCTCGGCCGGATGGACTTCCGGCTCGCCCAGGTCGCCCCACCAGCCGGCCACGCCGCCCGCCTTCAGGCCCTTGTAGATGCTCCAGAACCAGTCCTTCGCCTGCGGCCTGAAGACGTCGACCAGGCCGGTGTTCCCGAAGTAGAAATCGTAGGCCAGCGGCTTACCGTCCGCACCTAGCGCCAGCACGTCCTTCTGCACCGCCTCGTTCCAGCGCTTCGACGTCGTCAGGATGAAGGGCTCGGTAATCAGGACCGTCTGCACGCCCTTCTGCTTGAAGTCCGCCATCATCTGTTCGGCGTGCGGGAAGCTGTCGCGGTCCCAGGCCAGGTTGCCCATCGTGCCCTTGACGGTCTTGCCGAACCAGTACAGGTCGAGCACCACGGCATCCAGCGGAATGCCGTCGGCGATGAATTTATTCACGACCGCGCGCGTCTCGGCTTCGTCGTGGTAGCCGAAGCGGCTGGCGAAATTGCCGAAGGCCCAGCGCGGCGGCAAGGGCTGGCGCCCGGTCAGGCGGGTGTAGCCGTCCATGATCTGGGCCCAGTCGTCGCCCGCCACCACCTGGTAGGTCTTCGGACCGCCGATCGTCTCGAAGCGCAGGGTGCCGTCCTTGCGGCTGTCGAGGTCGAGGTAGCCGGCCTGCGGATTGTCGAAGTGGATCGCGTAGCGCTTCGACGACAAGGCCATCGGAATCCCGTAGCCCATCTGCTCGGCGTGATTGGCGAAGCCGTAGGAAGCCTTGTTATACAGCGGGAAGCGGTAGCCGCGGCGGTTCATGCCGACCGCGCGCGAACCGGCGCCGTACAGCGCTTCGCCGCCGTCGACCGCGAATTCGATGGATTCCAGCTTGTCGGCATGCGCGTAGCCGCGCTTTTCGGCCACCAGCGGCCGGCCCTTGTAGCTGTAGCCGATCCGGAACGGCGACTTTTCCACCGTCACGGTGATGCCTTCGGTGACGAGCACGATGCGCTCGCTGTCTTCCTTGACCTGCAGCGGCACCTGGCCCGGAGCCAGGACCACGGCGTGCGAAGCGGCCACCGGCTTGCCCTCGTCCGCGCTCGGGATGAAGCTGGTCTCGACGATGTTCGGCGCGTAGGGCTTGATCAGGTAGCGGCCGTCGCTGGTGGCGATCTCGAAGCCTTTGCCGGCCACGTTCTTGAAGCCGAGAAAGTGGCGGTCAAGGTTCTGGGCGTGCGCGAACGGGCTGGCGGAAAGAAAGGCGGATGCCGCGAAAATGATGAACTTCATGGTCTCGTTGTCGTTGTCGTGATCGTGAGCGAGCCTGTCTGGCCGCAGGCAGAAGCATGCCAGAATTTCCACGCCAGAGGTAGTAAGTTTACGGCAATCGCGGCACAAGCAATGGCTTGCCGGAGCAAGTACCTGGAAAGTTGATGTAGTTTGACTACTCCCCTGACACTGCCAGGCCGCTCCGACGGGCATGAAGCCGCCTTCCATTCCTCCAGGGACCTAACGGGCGGCCCCCGACATCGCCGCTCGATATACTTCAGCAAAGGCTGCGAAATCGCAAACGCGTGAATAAACGAGACTCGGCAACGCAGTCTTCGCAGCTGTTCTGCCGGGTCAAGGAGACGACAATGACGGTAATGCGTTTTAATCGACGGTTGGCACTGCAAGCGATGCTGGCGCTCGCCGTGGCCGGATGCGGTGGCGATGCCACGACGATGGGCAGCTCGTCGCCGGTGACCACATTGGCGACCTCGGGAAGCGCCATCACGCAGGCCGCGTCGACGATCGCGAAGCTTCAACGCTACCAGATCGACCCGGCGAAAATCTTCGTCGCCGGCATTTCGTCGGGGGGCTTCGCGGCGGTACAGATGCACGTCGCCCACTCTTCGACGTTCAAAGGGGCGGCCATCTACGCGGGCGGGGTGTACTGGTGTGCAGGGCCCGACGGCGCCGCCGGCGCCCTGGCAAATTGTGGCGGCGAGACGCTCCCGACCAACCAAGCGTCCTACAACAGCACGCTTGCGGCTTCCGAAGCCTACCTCGACGCCCAATCGTCTCTCGGCACCATCGACCCGGCCTCGAATCTCCAGGGCCAGCCGGTATACCTCTGGTCCGGCACACAGGATGTCGTCGTCAATCCGCGCGAGATGGCCGATCTCGATGCGGAATACCGGCATTATGGTGCGAACGTCCGCTTCGACAATACCTTCCCTGCCGCCCACGGCTGGGAATCTCCCGGCGGCGAGCTCCCCTGCGGTACGCTCGGGAGCCCCTACATGGTGAAGTGCTCGGTGAACGGCGCGGCCTACGATTCGGTGAAAACCTGGCTGACCATGTTCCTCGGACGCTTGAACCCCCGGAATAACGGAAAGCTGTCAGGCAGCTTGTCGGCATTCGATCAAACTGAATTCGGGGCATCGTCCAGTGTCTCGATGAGCCCGACGGGAACGGTCTTCGTTCCGAAAGCGTGCCAGGCAGGGAAACCCTGCGGATTCGTCCTCGCGCTCCATGGCTGCCTCCAAGAAGCCTCGCTGATCGGGAACCGCTGGGTCGCCGAGGCTGGCATCAACGAGTGGGCCGACACGAACAATCTGGTGGTCGTGTATCCCGACACGGTGGCGTCATCCGCGCCCGGACCGACCAATCCGAATGCATGCTTCGACTGGTGGGGCTACTCGAATCAATACGATCCGAACTATGCGCTCAAAAGCGGCGCACAGATGTCCGTGCTCTACGCGATGGTGCAGCGCGTGACCGGCCGGCCCTGAGTTCCTGGCCTGGTGTACATCGGGCGCGCGTTTGCCGCCGGCGAGTCGAAAAGCTGATCAGGTATGATCGTCCCAGCCCATAATCCCAGGACGCCTTGCATGAAACGAAAGATGAGGATCGCAACATTCAACGTCAACGGCATCAACAGCCGCCTGCCCGCCCTGCTGCAGTGGCTGGAAGAGACCCAGCCGGACGTCGCCTGCCTGCAGGAGCTGAAAGCGCCGCAGGAAAAATTCCCGGAAATGGAGATCCGCGCCGCCGGCTATCATCCGATCTGGCACGGCCAGAAGAGCTGGAACGGGGTCGCCATCCTGGCGCGTGGCGTGGAACCGCAGGAAGTCGGGCGCGGCCTGCCGGGCGACCCGGCAGACGAACAGAGCCGCTACATCGAGGCGGCCGTGAACGGGATCCTGGTCGCCTGCCTGTATCTCCCCAACGGCAACCCGGCGCCGGGGCCGAAGTTCGAGTACAAGCTGCGCTGGTTCGAGCGCCTGCACGCGCGCGCCCAGGAGCTGATCGACAGCGGCGCGCCGGTGGTCCTGTGCGGCGACTACAACGTCATGCCGACCGAACTCGACGTCTACAAGCCCGAGCGCTGGCTCGACGACGCCCTGTTCCGCCCCGAAACCCGCGCCGCCTACCACAAGCTGCTCGACCAGGGCTGGACCGATGCGCTGCGCGCGACCCATCCGGACCAGGTGATCTACACCTTCTGGGACTACTTCCGCGACGCCTACGGCCGCAACGCCGGGCTGCGCATCGACCACCTGCTGCTGAGCCCCGCCCTGGCGCCGAAACTGAAGGCCGCCGGCGTCGACCGCGAAGTGCGCGGACGCGAGAAGCCGAGCGACCACGCGCCGACCTGGGTCGAGCTGGACTGGCCATAGCATGCCCATGAAGCTGACGATCGCGCCGCCTGAATCTCAGGCCGCGCGGCCCGGCGTGGCGGCGCCTTCCTGCGCCACCTCGGCCAGGACCTCGGCCAGCCGGCGCGGATCGACCGGCTTGACCAGGTGGTGGTCGAAACCCGCCGCCAGCGCCGCG
>NZ_JBKFGF010000037.1:0-29296 GCF_051233485.1 Massilia sp. LXY-6 | reverse complement strand
GAATCTCAGGCCGCGCGGCCCGGCGTGGCGGCGCCTTCCTGCGCCACCTCGGCCAGGACCTCGGCCAGCCGGCGCGGATCGACCGGCTTGACCAGGTGGTGGTCGAAACCCGCCGCCAGCGCCGCGGCGACGTCGGCGCGGTCGCCGTAGCCGGTCACCGCAACCAGGGTCATCCCGGCCGTCTCGGGCTGGGCGCGCATCCTGCGCGCCAGTTCGTAGCCGTCCATGCCCGGCAGGCCGATGTCGAACAGGCCGACGTCGGGCGGCACGTTGCGCGCCGACAGCAGCGCACGCGCAGAGCTGTTCTCGACCCGCACCTTGTGACCCAGCGAGCCGACGTACATCGCCAGCATCTCGGCGGCGTCGGCGTTGTCGTCGACCACCAGGATGCGCAGCGGACCGTGCGCCTGCGCCGCGGCGCCGTGCCCCGCGCCGGCGTCCGCCGGCTGGCCCGCCACGCGCGGCAGCTCCACCACGAAGCTCGCGCCGCGGCCCAGGCCTTCGCTGTCGCAGCGCACCGTGCCGCCGTGCAGTTCGACGATACTCTTGACCAGTGACAGGCCGACGCCGAGGCCGCCCTGGGCGCGGTCGCTGGTGCGTTCGGCCTGGGCGAACAGCTCGAAGATCCGCTCGCGCATCGCCGGCGCGACGCCGATGCCGTTGTCCGCCACCTCGATCGCGACCCGGTCGTCGTGCGCGCCAAGGGACACCCGGATCTCCCCGCCTTCTGGCGTGTACTTGGCGGCGTTGTTCAGCAGGTTCGCAAGCACCTGGATCAGGCGTTTCTGGTCGCCGCGCACGCGCAGCGCATCGGGCGCGACCCGCACCGAGATCGTGTGCCTGCGCTCCTGCACCAGCGGGCGCGCCTGCTCCACCGCGGCGCCGACGATGTCCTGCATCTCCAGTTGTTCCGGCTCGAGCTTGACCAGTCCCTTGGTCACGCGCGAGACGTCCAGCAGGTCGTCGACCAGCGCGCCCATGTGCCGCACCTGGCGCGCGATCACCTCGCCCGTGCGTTTCAGCTGGACGCCCGACAGCGGCACGCTGTTGATCAGGGCCGCAGCGGCACTGATCGGGGCCAGCGGATTGCGCAGCTCGTGGGCCAGCATGGCCAGGAATTCGTCCTTGCGCCGGTCGGCCTGGCGCAGCGCCGCCTCGGCCTTGGCCTTGTCGACCGCAATCCAGATGCGCGCCGCCGCATCCTCCAGCAGCAGGGTCTCGTCCGCGCTCAGCGGGTCCGCGCGTTGCACGAACAGGACCGAGCACAGGGTGGCCCCGCGCATGTGCGGCACGCCGACACTGGCCAGCGGCAGCTGTGCGCCGGCCATGCCGCCCGCCACCGCGCGCCCGTCGGCCGTGAAGCGCGCCGGCGCCGCCCAGCCATGCAGCGCGGCGGGATGGCGGCCGATCAGCTCCGGCACGCCCTCGGCCACGTAGTTCGAGTGGAACAGGATCTCGGTGTCGCCGCCCGTATAGTCGCCGAAGCAGACCCGGGCCGCGCCCAGGAACCGGCCCAGCGCCTTGCTGGCCAGGGCCTGGATCGCGAAGGCGTCGCCGGCGCGGCGGATCTCGTCCCCCAGCTCGACCTGGAAGCGGGTGCGCTGCTGCGACAGGTGTTCCTCGGTGACGTCGCTGCCCTCGACGAAGATGCCGCTGACCCTGCCGTCCGGCTCGACGATCGGCTGGTAGACGAAATTCAGGTAGCGCACCTGGGGCCCGCCCGGACGGTCGAAACGTACCGGCACCGCGCGCCCGTGGGCCGGCTCGCCGCTCGCGTAGACCTGGTCGAGCAGCTCGATATGGCCCTGCTCGAGCAGCTCGGGCGCCGCCAGCCGTGCCGGCAGGCCGACGAATTCGCGGTGGCCCATCAGCGCCAGGTTGGCATCGTTGACGAATTCAAAGACGTGTTCCGGTCCGCGCAACATGGCCATGAAGCCGGGCGCCCTGCGGAACATGTCCTTCAGCTTGCGGTTGTGGTCGGACAGGCGTTCTTCCAGCAGCTTCTGCTTGGTCAGCGAGATGCAGGAACCATAGATCGCCACCACGTTCTGGGCGTCGTCGCGCACCGGCGCGAAGGTATAGCTGAACCAGGCCGGGGTCGGCACGCCGTCGCGGTTCAGGGTCAGCGGGAGCTCTTCCAGGAACACGGGCTCGCCGGCGGCCGCCTTCCGCAGCAGCGGCTCGGTGGCGGACCGGACCTCGGGCCAGACCTCGAAATACGGCCGGCCCAGCGCGGCCGGATGGCGGTCGCCGAGGAACTGGATATAGCTGTCGTTGTAGAACAGGTGGAAGCGCGGCCCGATCGCCAGCCGCACCGGAATCGCCGAGTCGAGCATCAGCTTCATGGCGGCGCGCAGGGCCGGGCTCCACTCCCCGGGCGGGGCGATGCCGGCGGCATGGTAGTCGAAGGCCTGCAGCAGCATGCGCACCTCGCCCGGTCCTTCGCACAGCGTCATATTGGCTTCCATCATCATCCTTATCGCATATGCAATATTCTGCCACGAAAGGATGAGCTGGCGCGCGCGATTCGCGCTGCATGCTCAGTGCGCGGGCTTGCGCTCCACCATCACCAGCCGCATCGCGCTGTCGATGACGCTGTCGATGTCCGGGACATAGCCGTCCTCGATCCAGCGCAGGGCGATGTGGATCACGCCGCCCACCACGCCCGCCTGCAGCAGCAGGTCCGGCTCGCCCCCCTCCGGCCCGGCGATGCGCGCGACTTCCTCGCCGATGGCGCGCAGCGAGGCGTCGAAGGCCTTGTCGACGGCGCGGCTGACGCCCCGGATCTCGACCAGGAACACGCGCGCTGAGCGCGGATCGCGCTGCAGGGCCGCGAAGTAGGCGCGCAGCATGGCGCGTGCCCGTTCCGCGCGGGTGGCGCCGGTCGCGGCGGCGGCCTGGCGGAGCTCCGAAAAGACCGAGAAGGTGACCGCATTGTAGGAAGCGATCAGCAGGTCCTCGCTGTTGGCGAAGGATTCGTAGAAGTAGCGCTCGGTGAGGCCGGCCGCTTCGCAGACCGCCTTGACGGTGGCCTGGCGGTAGCCGCGCTCCCCATACACTTCGATGGCGGCGGCGATCAGCTGGCTGCGGCGCTGGGCGCGGCGCTCGTCTTGCGATACGCCCCGGTAGGGCCGCGCTGGTGGAGTTTCTCGAGACATCCCTCTATTTTGGCACATAACGTTGTCAGGCATAAAGTGACAATGTACAGTGTCAGTATCAAGAACAAAACAACGAGACATCCATGCCCTCACCCTCCAACGACACGCCGGACGTGCTGGACGTGCTGGTCGTCGGCGCCGGCCTGTCCGGCATCGGCGCGGCCTGGTACCTGCAGCGCCGCTGTCCCGGCAAGCGCTACGCCATCCTGGAAGCGCGCGACGCCATCGGCGGCACCTGGGACCTGTTCCGCTACCCCGGCGTGCGCTCCGACTCCGACATGTACACGCTCGGCTACGCCTTCCAGCCCTGGACCGCCGGCAAGGCGATCGCCGACGGCCCCTCGATCCGCAACTACATCCGCGACACCGCGCGCAACAACGGCATCGAGCGCCACATCCGCTTCCGCCACAAGGTGGTCGCGGCCGCGTGGTCGAGCCAGGACGCGTGCTGGACCGTGCAGGCCGAGCATGACGGCGCCGCGGTCACGATCCGCACCCGCTTCCTGACCATGTGCAGCGGCTACTACAGCTACGAGGAAGCCTACCGCCCCGCCTTCGAGGGCGAAGACCGCTACCAGGGCCGCATCGTGCAGCCGCAGTTCTGGCCGCAGGACCTCGATTACCGGGGCAAGCAGGTGGTGGTGGTCGGCAGCGGCGCGACCGCCGTGACCCTGGTGCCGGCGATGGCGGAACAGGCCGCCCACGTCACCATGCTGCAGCGTTCGCCGACCTACGTCGTCACCCGTCCGTCCGAGTATGGGTTCGCGCGGCGCTTCCGGCGCTGGCTGCCGGAACCGGCCGCCTACTGGGCCACGCGCTGGCGCGTGATTGCCGAGAGCATGCTGCTGTACCGCGTGGCGCGCAGCAAGCCGGAGCTGGTCAAGCAGAAGATCGTCGCGATGGCGCAGCACCAGCTGGGCAAGGATTTCGACGTCGGCACCCACTTCACGCCCGACTACAAGCCCTGGGACCAGCGCGTCTGCGTGGTGCCGGACGGCGACCTGTTCAAGGCGATCCGCCAGAAGCGGGCCTCGGTGGTCACCGACCACATCGAGCGTTTCACCGAGACCGGCATCCTGCTGAAGTCCGGCCGCGAACTGGCGGCGGACGTGGTGGTGCTGGCCACCGGCCTGAAGCTCAAGGTGCTGGGCGGCGTCGCCGTCACGGTCGACGGCAAGCCCTTCCGGGCCGGCGAGGCGATGTCGTACAAGGGCATGATGCTGAGCGACCTGCCGAACTGCGTGATGACCTTCGGCTACACCAACGCCTCCTGGACGCTGAAGGCCGACCTCACCGCCGCCTACGTCTGCCGGCTGCTGCGCTACATGGACCGCAAGGGCGTGGCGATCGCGGTTCCGCGCCGCCAGGCCGGGGTCGAACCGGAACCCTTCCTCGACTTCACCTCGGGCTACGTGCAGCGGGCCAAGAGCGAACTGCCGCAGCAGGGCTCGCGCCGCCCGTGGCAGGTCTACCAGAACTACCTACAGGACATGCTCACCATCCGCTACGGCCGCATCGCCGACGGCGTCATGCATTTTTCCGCAGTAAAAACCGAACAGGAAGGAGCCTTGCCATGATCCTCACCAACCGCGTCGCCGTCATCACCGGCGCAGGAAGCGGCATCGGCCGCGCCACCGCACTCGCCATGGCCCGCCGCGGCTGCCACCTGGCGCTGGCCGACATCGACGAGGCCGCGGTCCGCGACAGCGCCGCGGCGGCCCAGGCGCTGGGCGTGCGCGCCAGCGCGCACCGCCTGGACGTGGCCGACCGCGCCGCCGTGGCGGCCTTCCCGCACGAAGTGAAAAGCGCGCACCAGCGGGTCGACCTGGTGATGAACAACGCCGGCGTGGCGCTGGGAGGCAGCTTCGACCAGGTCAGCGAAGCGGATTTCGACTGGCTGCTGGAGATTAACTTCCACGGCGTGGTGCGGATGACGCGCGCCTTCCTGCCGCTGCTGCACCATTCGGACGACGCCCGCATCGTCAACGTCTCCAGCATCTACGGCATCATCACCCCGCCCGGCCAGGCCGCCTACGCGGCCAGCAAGTTCGCGGTGCGCGGCTTCTCGAACGTGCTGCGCCACGAACTCGAAGGCAGCACGGTCGGGGTCTCGGTGGTGCATCCGGGCGGGGTCGCCACCTCGATCGCGAAGAGCGCCCGCATCCCGGCCGGGGCGCCGCAGGACGAGGTCGAGCGCCGCCGCAAGACCATGGAAAAACTGCTGCGCATGCCGGCCGAACAGGCCGGCGACATCATCGTGCGCGGCATCGAGAAACGCCGGGCCCGGATCCTGGTCGGCAGCGACGCCAAGGCCGCCGCCTTCCTCGAACGCCTGGCGCCGGTCGGCTACTGGAACCTCCTCAAGAAAGCGATGACGCGATGACACCCTTCCTGACCCTCGCCGCCAGCGTGATCGGCGTGCTGCTGCTGTGGACCGCGATCCTGGTCCTGTTCACCTGGTACACCGCGCGCAAGGTGGAGATCATCCTGCCGCCGAAAGGCCGGTTCGTCGACCTGGCGGGCACGCGCCTGCACGTGCGCGAGTTTGGCGAACAGCGCCCAGACGCGCCAGCGATCCTGATGATCCACGGCCTGGCCGGCCAGCTCTCGCACTACACCTATGGGGTGGCCGGACGGCTGGCGGAGCGCCACCGCGTGGTGGTGGTGGACCGCCCGGGCTCGGGCTACTCGACCCGCGCACCCGGCACGCCGGCCGACCTGTCGACCCAGGCCGCGTCGCTCGCGGCCCTGATCCGTACCCTGGACATCGGACCGGCCTTCGTGGTCGGCCACTCGCTGGGCGGCGCGGTCGCGCTGACGCTGGCTCTGGAGCATCCGAAGGCGGTTGCCGGCCTGGCCCTGCTGGCGCCGCTGACCCACATGCGCGAGGACGTGCCGCCGGTATTCAAGGGCCTGACCATCGTATCGCCTCTGGCGCGCAAGCTGGTCGCCTGGACCCTGGCGGTGCCAAGCTCGATCAAGAACAGCCGCCCGACGCTGGACATCGTGTTCGGGCCCGAGCCGGTACCGAAGGATTTCGCGATGAAGGGCGGCGGGCTGCTTTCGCTGCGGCCGTCGGCTTTCCTGTCGGCGTCCGCCGACCTGCAGGCGCTTCCGGACCACTTGCCGCAGGTGCAGGCGCGCTACCCGGAGCTGCGCCTGCCGGTGCACGTGCTGTACGGGAAGGACGACCGCATCCTCGACTGGAAGCTGAACGGCCAGGCGCTGGTCGACAAGGTGCCGGGGGCGCGCCTCCGGTTGATCGAAGGCGGGCATATGCTGCCCGTGACGCAGGCCGAGGCGACGGCGGAGTTCATCGAGGCGGCGCTGCAAGGACTTCCGGCGGACGCGGCGGCCACGCGCTGAGCGTCGTCAGCTCACCGCTACCACACCCGCCAGCACCGCCGCCAGCGCCGTCAGATCGTAGGGCTTGCGCAGCACCACCGCGTCGGGCCAGTTGTTGACCTCGCCCTTGCCGGTTGCGAACACGATGCGGATGCCCGGCGCCAGCACGCGCGCTTCGGCGGCCAGCATGTCGCCCGACATGCCGGACAGCTGGACGTCGGTGATCAGGACCTCGGATTCGTTCGAAATCAGCGCCAGCGCCTCCTCGGCGGTGGCGGCCGAGCGCACCTCGTGGCCGAGGTGGTTCAGGAGCGCCTCGGTGCTGTCGCGGATCTCCTCCTCGTCCTCCACCAGCACGATGCGCAGGCGCTCGCGGCCGGCGCCGCCGTCGGCGCGCGGATGCGCCGCCACGGGTTCGGCTTGCGCGCGGCTGCGCTGCTTGGCCAGCACCTGCCGGATGCGGCGCGCCAGGCTTTCGCGGGTATAGGGCTTGCCGAGCAGTTCGACGCCGGGGTCGAGGCGGCCGCCGTGCACGATCGCGTTTTCCGTGTAGCCCGAGGTGAACAGCACCGCCAGATTGGGCAGGCGCTCGCGCGCCATGCGCGCCAGTTCCGGGCTGCGCAGCAGGCCGGGCATGACGACGTCGGTGAACAGCACGTCGATCGGCACGCCGGACTCCACCACCGCCAGCGCGCTGGCGGCGTCGGCCGCCTTCAGCACGCGGTAACCGAGGTCGGTCAGCATCTCGACCACGGTGGTGCGCACCGCCTCGTCGTCCTCGGCCACCAGGATGGTCTCGGTGCCGCCCACCGCCGGCTGCGGCTCGGCCACCGGTGCCTTCGCATCCTCGGCCGCCAGGCTGCGCGGCAGGTAGATCTTCACCGTCGTGCCCTGCCCCGGTTCGCTGTAGATCTTGACGTGGCCGCCGGACTGCTTGACGAAGCCGTACACCATCGACAGGCCCAGGCCGGTGCCCTTGCCCTCTTCCTTGGTCGAGAAGAAGGGCTCGAAGGCCTGGCGCAAGACCTCCGGCGTCATGCCGGTGCCGGTGTCGGTCACGCCGATCATGACGTACTGGCCGGGCGCGACGTCGGCGTGGTTGCGGCAGTACAGGTCGTCCAGCACGGCGTTGTTGGCTTCGATGGTGAGCCGGCCCGAAGCCATCCCCCCGGCGCTCATCGCGTCGCGCGCATTGATCGCCAGGTTCAGCACCGCGTTCTCGACCTGGGCGACGTCGACGGCGGTGTTCCACAGCCCGCCCGAGATCACCAGCTCGACCTCGATTTCCTCGCCCAGCGAGCGGCGCAGCATGTCTTCCATGCCCAACACGACGCGGCTGATCTTGATGACCCGCGGTTCGAGCGGCTGGCGGCGCCCGAAGGCCAGCAGGTAGCTGGCCAGCTTGGCGCCGCGTTCGACCGCCGCGCGCGCATTGCCGATCCAGCGCTGGGCCTCGCCGGGCTCGCCGTGCATTTCGAGCAGCTGCAGGTTGCCGGAAATGATCTGCAGCAGATTGTTGAAGTCGTGGGCCACGCCGCCGGTCAGCTTGCCGACGGTTTCCATCTTTTGCGACTGCTGCAGCGCCAGCTCGGTGCGGCGGATCTGCTCGGCCTGCTCGCGGTCGGCCGTGATGTCGCGCCCGATCGCGTAGATGAAGGCGGCATCCGGCGCGGCCGACCACGACAGCAGGCACCAGCTGCCGTCCTTGCGCCGGTAGCGGTTCTCGAACTTGTACACGTAGCCGCCTTCGCCCAGCGCGGCCATCTGGGCCACGGTGGCGGCCTGGTCGTCCGGGTGGACGAGGTCGAGGAAGTTGCGGCCGACGATATCCGCTTCGGCCCAGCCCAGCAGCGAACCGAAGGCCGGGCTGACCGCCTCGACCCGGCCGTCGAAGCCGGCTACCAGCATGATGTCCTTCGACAGGCGCCACATGCGGTCGCGCTCGGCGGTGCGCCGGGTGACCTGTTGTTCCAGGCTGGCGTTCAGGTGCTCGAGCCGCTGTTCGCCCTGCTTGCGATCCTCGATGTCGGTATTCGTGCCGACCCAGCCGGTCACCGCGCCGTCGGCTCCGCGCTGCGCCACCGCACGCGACCAGTGCCAGCGGTAGCTGCCGTCGTGCGCGCGCAGGCGCATCTCCGCTTCGTAGGTCGAGCCGGAGGCGACCGCGATGGCCCAGCGCGTCGTCACCTGGGCGATGTCGTCCGGGTGCACGAGCCCGGTCCAGCCGATGCCGCCCAGCTGTTCCAGGCCCAGGCCGGCATAGGCATAGGTGTGGTCGTTGAACCAATCGTTCCGGCCGTCCGCGGTGGCACTCCAGACCTGATGCGGGATCGCCTGGGCGAAGCTGTGGAAGCGGGCCTCGCTCTCGCGCAGCGCCTTCCCGGCCAGCACGCGCTCGGTGACGTCCTGTCCTTGCACGAACACGCCGTTGACGCTGCCATCCTCGCCGCGCAGCGGCTGGTAGACGAAATCGAGGTAAAACAGGCGGCGCTGGTGGCCTTCCCCGGCCAGCCACAGGGGTGCGGCGCGGGCGCTGTGCGGCTCGCCGCTGCGGTACACCTGGTCGAGCATGTCGACGAAGCCTTGCGGCACGGTTTCCGGCAGCGCAAGGCGCAGCGGCCGGCCGAGCACCGGGCGCTCGCCGATCAGCGTGCGGCAAGTGGCGTTGACGAGGGCGAACACGTGATCCGGGCCGACGAACTGGGCCACGAAGCCGGGCGCCTGCTGGAAGATCGCGCGCAGGCGGCTGTGCTCCACGCTCAGGCCGGCCTCCGCCCTGACCTTGGCCGTGGTTTCGATCACCAGCGCCATCACGCCGAGGATGTCGCCATCCTCGCCGGTGACAGGCGAATAATCGAGGTCGAACCAGCACTGCGCCGGCACCCCGCCGCGCTCCAGGGTCAGCGCCTGGTCGCGGTAGGACAGCGTGCCGCCGGCCAGCACGACTTCGAGCACCTTGGCGTTGAAGGCGGCCGCTTCGGGCCAGGCTTCGGCGACGCGGCTGCCGAGGATGGCCGGATGGCGCGCGCCCGACAGCGCCGCGTAGGCCTCGTTGTAGACCAGGATGCCGTCGCGTCCCCACAGGGTGGCGATCGGCACCGGAGAACGCAGGATCAGTTCGACCGTGGTGCGCATCGCGGCCGGCCAGCGGGCGACCGGCCCGGCGCTGGTGGCGCTCCAGTCGACATCGTCGATCATCTTGCCGAGGATTCCGCCGTGGTTGCCGAAGTTCCTGGCCGGGGCCGCATCACGCATCGCCATCTTGTCAATATGCCTACAGTTTTATGAGGACCGCGATTGTAAAGCTTCTGCAATTTTTACGAAACACGATTTGTCGATTGTGTGCATTTTGACAATTTTTCGTATAAACTGATGCAATACCGACAATAACAATACGTGGAGACTCCCCATGCGACGTCCCCTGCTCGGCATTGCCGCGCTCTTGCTGCTGGTCCCGGTGGCCTGGCTGACGCTGGCGCCGGTGCCGGCCGACCCGGTCGCCTGGCGGGCGCCGCCGAATCCTGGCTACACCGGCGCCTATGCCGCCAACACCAGGCTGGCGGCGCTGCAGACGATCGGGCTGGACGGCGCGTCCGGCCCCGAGCACGTGGCCCTGGGGCCGGACGGCGACCTCTACCTCGGGGTGGTCGGCGGCACCATCCTGCGCATGCGGCCCGACGGCAGCGGCCAGGAGATCTGGGCCCAGACCGGCGGCCGGGTATTGGGCTTCGCATTCGACGACAGCGGGCGCATGATCGCCGCCGATGCCCTGCGCGGGCTGTTGGCGATCGCGGCCGCGCCGCCGCACCACGTGACCGTGCTGGCCGACCGCATGCCGGATGGCGAGCCGATCCGCTTTCCGGACGCGGTCGCGGTGGCGCGCGACGGCAAGGTGTATTTTACCGACGCCTCGCGGCGCTTCGCCCCGGCCGACTACGGCGATCCCTTCGAGGCCAGCGTGCTCGACTACATCGAACACCGGCCCACCGGCCGCGTGCTGGTGCTCGGGCCGGGCGGCAAGGTCGAAGTCGTGGCCGGCGGCCTGTCATTTGCCAACGGCATCGTGCTGTCGCAGGACGGGCGCTCGCTGTTCGTGGCCGAGAGCGGCGGCTACCGGGTGTGGCAGATCGATGCCGGGGCGCGCGGGCTCGACCTGGCGCACGGCCCCGTCGCGCACGCCCGCGTGCTGCTCGCCAACCTGCCGGGCTTCCCGGACAACCTGATGCGCGGCATGGATGGCCGCATTTGGCTCGGCCTGGCGAAGCCGCGCACGGCGTCGGCCGACACGATGGCCGCCTACCCCTTCATGCGCAAGCTGGCGCTGCGCCTGCCGCGCTTCCTGTGGCCGGTCCCGCCGGCTTACGGCCACGTACTCGCCTTCACCGAGGATGGCCGGATCGTGGCCGACCTGCAGGATCCGAGCGGCGCCTATCCCGATGCGACAGGCGTGCTGGAGACGGCCGACCGCCTGTACATCCAGAGCCTGCATGCGAACGTGCTGGGCTGGCTGCCGAAGGCGCGCGCCGGGCTCCCGGTGCGCCACTGAGCACAACCGAGCAGCGCAGCGCACACTTGCATCAATCGGCATGCGTTCGCTGCGCCGCATGCTAGTGTCTAGTCCTGATCCTGCGGGAAAACGCGCCCCGGATGGGACGGATTCATGTTGCACAGCAGCAGAAAAATATTCTCGAAGAACATGCGTGCGCGGTCTTGCCGCAATTAATATGTTTTCTGCTGCACACCTTTACCGAGGGGATAGTGAACTATGAGCCAGAGCCAACCTCTGTCGCTGCATGTCCCGGAGCCTACCGGCCGTCCGGGTTGCAAGACTGATTTTTCGTATCTTGGCGTGAACCCTGCGGGCACCGTCCCGCGGCCGCCCGTCGACGTGCGCTACCAGGACACCCTGGAACTGGCGTCCAGCCTGATCCGGGTCCTCGACGACCAGGACGACGCCGTCGGCCCCTGGGCGCCCGAGTTGGACAAGGACACCCTGCTGTCCGGCCTGCGCACCATGATGAAGACCCGCATCTTCGACGCCCGCATGGTGATCGGCCAGCGCCAGAAGAAGATGTCGTTCTACATGACCTCGCTCGGCGAGGAAGCGATCGGCACCGCGCACGCGCTGGCCCTGAAGGACGGCGACATGTGCTTCCCGACCTACCGCCAGCAGAGCCTGCTGATGGCGCGCCAGTATCCGCTGGTCGAGATGATCTGCCAGCTGCTGTCGAACGAGCGCGACCCGCTCAAGGGCCGCCAGCTGCCGGTGATGTATTCGTCGAAGAAGGACGGCTTCTTCACGATCTCCGGCAACCTGGCGACCCAGATCCCGCAGGCGGTCGGCTGGGCCATGGCGTCGGCCATCAAGGGCGACACGAAAATCGCCTCCGGCTGGATCGGCGACGGCGCCACCGCCGAGAGCGACTTCCACACCGGGCTGACCTTCGCCCACGTCTACCGCGCCCCCGTGATCTTCAACGTGGTCAACAACCAGTGGGCGATCTCGACCTTCCAGGCCATTGCCGGCGGCGAGAGCGTGACCTTCGCCGCGCGCGGCGTCGGCGCCGGCATCGCCTCGTTGCGGGTGGACGGCAACGACTTCCTGGCCGTGTACGCGGCTTCCTGCTGGGCCGCCGAGCGCGCGCGCAGCAACCTGGGTCCGACCCTGATCGAATGGGTCACCTACCGCGCCGGTCCGCACTCGACCTCCGACGATCCGTCGCGCTACCGCCCCGCCGACGAATGGACCTATTTCCCGCTCGGCGACCCGATCGGCCGCCTGCGGCGCCACCTGGTCAAGCAGGGCTGGTGGTCCGACGCCGAACACGAGAGCCTGCAGGCCGAGCTGGAAGCCGAAGTCCTGGCCGCGCAGAAGGAAGCCGAACAATACGGCACGCTGATCGATGGCCGCGTGCCGAGCGCCGCATCGATGTTCGAGGACGTCTACAAGGAGATGCCCGAACACCTGCGCCGCCAACGCCAACAACTGGGGGTGTGACGTGATGCGAGATATCGACAAGGAACGGTCCGGCGCCCCGGAGACGGCCGAGCTTGCCGCCGAGGGCATGGCAAGCACGCCGATGACCATGATCCAGGCCCTGCGCTCGGCCATGGACGTGATGATGGAACGCGACGACAACGTGGTCGTCTACGGCCAGGACGTCGGTTATTTCGGCGGCGTGTTCCGCGTCACCGACGGCCTGCAGGCCAAGTACGGCAAGCACCGCGCCTTCGACGCCCCGATTTCCGAGGGCGGCATCGTCGGCACCGCGGTCGGCATGGCCGCCTACGGCCTGCGCCCGGTGGTCGAAATCCAGTTCGCCGACTATTTCTATCCGGCGACCGACCAGATCGTCTCCGAGGCGGCGCGCCTGCGCTACCGCTCGGCCGGCGACTTCACCGCCCCGCTGACGATCCGCATGCCCTGTGGGGGCGGCATCTACGGCGGCCAGACCCACAGCCAGAGCCCGGAAGCCTTCTTCACCCACGTGTGCGGCGTGCGCACCGTGATGCCGTCCAATCCCTACGATGCGAAAGGCCTGCTGATCGCCTCGATCGAGAATGACGACCCGGTGATCTTCCTGGAACCCAAGCGCCTGTACAACGGCCCTTTCGACGGCCACCACGACCGTCCGGTCGTGTCCTGGTCCAAGCACCCGCTCGGCAAGGTCCCCGAGGGCTACTACACGGTCCCGCTGGACAAGGCGGCGATCTTCCGCCCGGGTTCGGACCTGACCGTGCTGACCTACGGCACCATGGTGTGGGTGTCCGAGGCCGCCGCCAGCGAAACCGGCATCGACGCCGAGATCATCGACCTGCGCACCCTGTGGCCGCTCGACCTCGACACCATCGTCGAGTCGGTCAAGAAGACCGGACGCTGCGTCGTGGTCCATGAAGCGACCAGGACCAGCGGCTTCGGTGCCGAACTGGCCGCGCTGGTGCAGGAACACTGCTTCTACCACCTGGAGGCGCCGATCGAGCGCGTGACCGGCTGGGACACGCCCTACCCGCATGCGCAGGAATGGGCGTATTTCCCGGGTCCGGACCGCGTCGGCGCGGCATTCAAACAAGCGATGGAGGCTTAAAGGTGGGTATTCACGTCATCAAGATGCCCGACCTGGGCGAAGGCATTGCGGAATGCGAAGTGGTAGCCTGGCGCGTGCAGCCCGGCGACACCATCAAGGAAGACCAGGTGGTGGCCGATGTCATGACCGACAAGGCCACGGTCGAAATCCCGTCGCCGGTGCATGGCACGGTCATGGCCCTGGGCGGCAAGGTCGGCGAATCGCTGGCCGTGGGCGCGGAGCTGATCCGCCTGGAAGTCGAGGGGTCGGGCAACCTCAAGGGCGAGGCCGCGAAACCGGCCGCCGCGTCTGCGGCAGCGACCGCGGCACCGGCCGCGGACGAGGCGGCGGACCTGCCGCACGGTTTCGTGCCCGAACCGCAGCGCGTCGCGGCCGGTGCCGCCAGCGTCGCTGCGCCGGCGGCGCGTGTGCCGCAGGCCGCACCGGCCGGGCGCTCGCCGGCGCCGGCGCGTTCCGGCAGCGGCGCGAGCCCGCGCGCCGCTTTCCGTGATGCAAACGAAAAACCCCTGGCCGCGCCCGCCGTGCGCAAGCGCGCCTGGGACATGGGCATCGAACTGCAGTACGTGGCCGGCAGCGGCCCGGCCGGGCACATCACCCACGCCGACCTCGACGCCTATGTGGCCGGCCGCAAGCAGGGCCATGCCCCGCACGCAGGCGCCGCCGACCGGCGCTACGCCGAGCTGCAGGGCGAGGAAGCGGTCCCGCTGATCGGCCTGCGCCGCAAGATCGCCGAGAAGATGCAGCTGTCGAAGCGCCAGATTCCGCACTTCACCTATGTCGAGGAAGTCGACGTCACCGAACTCGAAGCCCTGCGCGGCCAGCTGAACGCCCGCTACGGCGCGGAGCGCGGCAAGCTCACCCTGCTGCCGCTATTGATGCGCGCCGTGGTGCTGGCGATCCGCCGCTTCCCCGAGGTCAATGCCCGTTTCGACGACCAGGCCGGCATCGTCACCCGCTACCAGCCGGTCCACCTCGGCATCGCCACCCAGACCGATGCCGGCCTGATGGTGCCGGTGATCCGCAACGCCGAGGCGCGCGACCCGTGGTCCAGCGCGCGCGAGATCGTGCGCCTGGCGGAAGCCGCCCGCACCGGCAAGGCGGCGCGCGACGAGCTGTCCGGCTCGACCATCACCATCACCAGCCTGGGCCCGCTGGGCGGGATCGTGTCCACCCCGGTGATCAACCATCCGGAAGTGGCGATCGTCGGCGTGAACCGGATCCTGGAGCGCCCGGTCGTGAAGAACGGCGGCCTGGTGCCGCGCAAGCTGATGAACCTGTCCTCGTCGTTCGACCACCGTGTGATCGACGGCATGGTGGCGGCCGAGTTCATCCAGACCGTCCGCGGCTACCTGGAATCCCCTGCAACGCTGTTTGTGGAATAAAACGATGGAAACGACCTTACTCATCATCGGCGGCGGGCCGGGCGGCTACGTGGCCGCCATCCGCGCCGGCCAGCTCGGCATCAAGACCGTGCTGGTCGAAGGCGAGCAGCTGGGCGGCACCTGCCTGAACGTGGGCTGCATTCCGTCCAAGGCGCTGATCCACGCGGCCGAGGAATTCCACAAGGCCTGCCACTACGCAGGCGAGTCTCCGCTCGGCATCCGCACGGCCGCGCCGAGCATCGACGTGAGCCGCACCGTGGCCTGGAAGGAAGGCATCGTCAAGCGCCTCACCGGCGGCGTCGGTGCACTCCTCAAGAAGAACGGCGTGCAGGTGGTGCGCGGCTGGGCCAGGATCCTCGACGGCAAGACGGTCGAGGTAACCGGTGCCGAGGCCGGCAGGACCGGCGCCGCCAACGATGCCGGCGGCCAGACCACCCGCATCCGCTGCGAGCACCTGCTGCTGGCGACCGGCTCCGAGGCGGTCGAACTGCCCTTTCTGCCCTTCGGCGGCAAGGTGGTGTCCGCCACCGAGGCGCTGTCGCCCGAAGCCCTGCCCGAACACCTGGTGGTGGTCGGCGCCGGCTACATCGGCCTGGAGCTGGGCACGGCCTACCGCAAGCTGGGCGCGCGCGTGACCGTGGTGGAGGCCGCCGGCCGCGTGCTGCCGGCCTACGACGACGAACTCTCGCGTCCGGTCGCGGCGCGCCTGAAGGCGCTTGGGGTGGAGCTGCACCTGGAGTCGAGCGTGCTCGGCCTGAGCGAGGACGGCAAGGCCGTGCGCATGAAGAACGGCGGCGGCGAAGAAGTGGCGATCGCCGCCGACCGCGTGCTGGTGGCCGTCGGCCGCCGTCCGCGCACCTCGGGCTTCGGCCTGGAGAGCCTGATGCTGGACATGAGCGGCCGCGCGGTCCGCATCGACAACCAGTGCCGGACCTCGATGCGCAAGGTCTGGGCGATCGGCGACCTGACCGGCGAACCGATGCTGGCCCACCGCGCGATGGCGCAGGGCGAGATGGTCGCCGAGATCATCGCCGGCAAGCGCCGCCACTTCATGCCGGCGGCGATTCCCGCGGTCTGCTTCACCGATCCGGAAGTGGTGGTGGTCGGCCTGACCCCGCAGGAGGCGGCCAGGCAGGGGCTGGACTGCATCAGCGCCAGCTTCCCCTACGCCGCCAACGGCCGCGCCATGACCATCGAGGCCACGGACGGTTTCGTCCGCGTGGTCGCGCGCAAGGACAATCACCTGATCGTCGGCTGGCAGGCCGTCGGTGGCGCGGTGTCCGAGCTCAGCACGGCCTTCGTGCAATCGATCGAGATGGGCGCCCAGCTGGAAGACGTGGGCGGGACGATCCATGCGCACCCGACCCTGGGCGAAGCGGTGCAGGAGGCCGCGCTGCGGGCCCTGGGGCATGCGCTGCATATCTGACGCGCGTACGTCGCCCCCGCGCAGGCGGGAGCGACCTTTGTATTACTGCTTGGACTTTCCCTTGTCGCCTTCCGACTGCCGGCTACCCGCATTCCCGGTGCTCAGGCTGCCGATGCCGCCCAGCCCGGTCTGTAGCTCGCCGGCCTCCTCGCCGACATGTCCTGTGTCCGAACCGACCACATCGTCCAAGCGCGATTCCGACTGCCTGTTGCCGGCCCCAACGTCGCTGTGGCCCCAATCGTTGTGCTGGTTGCCGGCGCCGCCGATATCGGCGCCGCCCTTCGCTTCCTTCGCTTCGTTCTTTGTGCTCATGGAAATCTCCCCTCCACTGGCTTACTCCTGGCCGTCCGGGTTCGACTGGCGGTTTCCGGGGTTGCCGCCGATCTTGTTCCCGATCCCTTCCAGGCCGGTCTCGACCGCGCCCGGTTCGCTGGGGCGGTAACCCTGGCACCGCTCCTCTTCGGTGCCGGACGTCAACAGGTCATCCGTACGCGCATCCGACTGGCTGTTGCCGGCGCCGCCATCGCGGGCGTTGCCGGGCGTACCCGTATCGACGTCGCCGGACATGCGGCCGATGTCGCCGGTACCGCCCGTCCCCAAGCTGCCGGCCGAGCTGCTGCCGTCCTTCGTGACCTGGTCGTAGTTGCGGCCTTTGGCATCCTTGCCTTCGCTTTGCATCGACATGCCGAACTCCTTTTCCGCTAAGGTTGGCATCCATCATAGTCCCGCACCCCCGTGGCATCCAATAGGCACGCGCCCGTCTGGCTTGTAGGACATGTCGGGCCAGGCATTGTGGAATAATCAAGCTCATGAGCGAACAACACATCCTCGTCCTGTATGCCCACCCTGCCCCGCACCGCTCGCCGGTCAACCGCCGGCTTGCGGATGCCGCGCGCGCCACGCCCGGGGTCGTGGTGCAGGATCTGTACGACACCTATCCGGACTTCGACATCGACGCCGAGCGCGAGCGCGCCCTGGTTGGCGACGCCAGCCTGCTGGTGTTCCTGCACCCGATCCGCTGGTACGGCATGCCATCGCTGCTGAAGGAATGGATGGACGTGGTGATGGTGCCCGGCTGGGCCTACGGCAAGCCCGATTCGGCCCTGCGCGGCAAGGGCTACTGGCTGGTCGCAACTACCGGCAGCGGCCTCGAGGCCTACCAGCCGGGCGGCCTGCACGGGCGGCCGTTCGCCGATTTCCTGGCGCCCTTCGAACAAACCGCCGCCCTGTGCGGGATGGACTGGATCGAACCGCTGCTGATGCATGGCGCGGCCCAGGCCGGCGAGGTCGCGGTCGCGGCCCACGTGGCCGAATTCAGGCGCCGGCTGCAGGCCTACGCCGCGGCGCTGCCAGGCGCAGGGAGCTAGACCATGGAACACAGCCTGCTCACCAATGCGCTGGTCTACCTGGCCGCCGCCGTGCTTGCCGTGCCGCTGTCCAAGCGCCTCGGGATGGGCACGGTGCTCGGCTACCTGGCGGCCGGCATCCTGATCGGTCCCTACGGCCTGAAACTGATCGGCAACGTCGAGGACGCGCTGCACTTCGCCGAGTTCGGCGTGGTACTGCTGCTGTTCCTGATCGGCCTGGAACTGGAACCCGACCGGCTGTGGGCGCTGCGCCGGCCGATCTTCGGCTGGGGCGGCGCGCAGGTCGCTGCCGTCACTGTGTTCCTGTTCGGCGCCGCGCTGCTGGCCGGGATCGGCTGGAAGCTGGCGCTGATCGCCGGTCTCGGGCTGTCGCTGTCCTCGACCGCGATCGCCCTCGCCTCGCTGGAAGAACGCAACCTGATGCCGACCCCGGCGGGCCAGGCCGGCTTCGCGATCCTGCTGTTCCAGGACATCGCCGCGATCCCGATGATCGCCATCGTGCCGCTGCTCGGCATCCCCGACGATGCCGGTTCGAGCGGCAACTTCTGGCTGGCCACGTTAAAGGTGGTCGGCGTGCTGGCCGGCCTGATCTTCGGCGGCCGTTACCTGGTGCGCCCGCTCCTGCAGGTCATCGCCAGGACGGACACGCGCGAGATCTTCACCGCCTTCGCCCTGCTGCTGGTGATCGCGATCGCGCTGCTGATGCAATGGATCGGCATGTCGATGGCACTGGGCGCCTTCATGGCCGGCGTGCTGCTGGCCGATTCCGAGTACCGCCATGCGCTCGAAACCGATCTCGAACCGTTCAAGGGCCTGCTGCTCGGGCTGTTCTTCATCGCGGTCGGCATGTCGGTCGACTTTGCCGTCTTCCTGGCGCGTCCGCTGCTGATCCTGGGCCTGGTGACGGCCTTCCTGGCGATCAAGATCGCCGTGCTGTACGGACTGTCGCGCCTGTTCGGCATCGCGCGCGGCCAGCACCTGCAGTTCGCCCTGCTGCTGTCGCAGGGCGGCGAGTTCGCTTTCGTGGTGTTCGGCGCGGCCGCCACCGCGCGCGTGTTCGCCGAGGATACGGCGTCGCTGCTGGTGGTCGTGGTGGCGCTGTCGATGGTGGTCACGCCGCTGGTGCTGATGCTGTACGACCGCCTGTCGGCACGCCGCGAAGGCGCCGCCGCCAAGCCGGACGCCGACGCCATCGAACCGAACGAGGACCACGTGATCATCGCCGGCTTCGGCCGCTTCGGCCAGATCGTCGGCCGTTTCCTGAACGCGAACGGCATCAAGCTGACGGTGCTCGACCACGACCCGGACCAGATCGAGGTGCTGCGCCGCTTCGGCTTCAAGGTGTTCTACGGCGACGCGACCCGCGCCGACCTGCTGCGCGCCGCCGGCGCCGCCCGGGCGCGCGCCCTAGTGGTGGCGATCGACGACATCGAGGACAGCCTGGACCTGGTCGACACCGTGCGGCGCGACTATCCCGGCCTGCAGATCTTCGCCCGCGCGCGCAACGTCACGCATTACTACCAGCTGATGGACCGCGGCGTGAGCATGATCGAGCGCGAAACCTTCGAATCGGCCCTGCAACTGGGCCGCACCGTGCTCACCGCCGGCCTCGGGCACAACGCCTACCGCATCCGCCAGGCCGCCCTCAAGTTCAGGAAGCTCAACATTGCCAACGTGCATGCGGTCTACCCATATTACAAGGACCGCGAGCAGTACGTGTCGATGGCCAAACGGGCGCGCGAGGAACTGGAAGAGATGATCGCGCGCGACAGGCGGGCGCAGGACGGAGAGACGCGGCACGACTGGGATTGATGTTGCGCAAGACGCCGCCTGGACAAATGTACTAGAAAAATAGGACTTTTGTCTCGTGACGGCTTTCAAGATCGCCCCATAATTATGCAGCTTTGTTCGCGCTGCCTTTCGGGCAATCCGCAGCGTGGCACCCAGCGTCGGCCACAGCGTTGCGGCTTCAATCTCGGCCAGAAAGCGCCTGCATCCGCCTGGCCACTGACAGTCGCCGCGCAACCGAATTGAAGTAAGGTCTCGATTGATTATTTTTGCAGAGTATTGGCAAATCTCGCCCCGCTATCCCATTTCATAGCACGCTAAATCTAGAGGTAAGCGGCAAGTGCCTGTTTCTGTTTTGGCGTGATACCACCGAAGACCATGTTGGGCGGGTCGTGATCGTTGTAGGTCTACGACCAGTCAGTCGCAGTTCGCGCGCAGAACGGCAACGACCGCTTCAAGGCCAGCGACAGCGACATGCTGTGTGTCCCGGACTTCGTGACGACGGCCTCCACCGTGGATCCCTTCCCCGGCGAAGTATGTCACCGACATTGGGAACGAACGACTTCCTGGTCGAGGTGCCGAACATCGGCGACCTGAAGGGCCACATTGCCTTCTGCTGCCCGATCTCAGTAGGCGGCAACCGGCGCCGCTCAGCGCGGCGCCGGCTGCTCGGCCGAACTCGGCCCGTTCGTCACCGGCTTGCCGTCCACCCAGTCGATCCGGTCGATGCACATGCGCCGCGCCGTGCGCTGCGGATCCCAGGCGTGGTACACGATCCAGGTTTCGCTGCCGTCCGGCGACACCGTGAAGGAGTTGTGCCCCGGCCCCACCAGCTCGCCGGAGGCGGGGGTGCGCATCAGCAGTGCCTCGTGCCCACCTTCGGGGCGCCGGTAGGGACCCTCGGGGTGTTTCGCCACCACGTAGCTGACCCCGTAGTTCTCCTTTTCCCACGCCCCGCCGCTGTAGAAGCAGTAATACAGGCCGTCGCGCATCAGCACCGCCGCGCCCTCGACCGTATGCCAGTCGACCACCTTGCCGTACATGGTCCGGTCCTTGCGGAACACGTGCCAGTCGTGGTGCGGGCGCACCACGACGCGCGGCTCCCCGGCCAGGGTCGTCATGTCGAGCAGGCGGTCCACCACGATGCCGGTGCCGATCCGCTCGTCGTGCGACAGTTCGAGGAAGTCGACGCAGTAGAACAGCCACCACTGGCCGTCGGCGTCGCGGAAGGGATGGGCGTCGATCGAGAACGGCTGGTCCGGCACCAGCAGCTTGCCGGCATCGATGAAGGGGCCGGCTGGATGATCGGCCACCGCCACCCGCAGTTTCTGGTCGGTTCCCTCGGGCGCATTGCCGGACGAGTAGTACATATAGAAACGGCCGCCGTGGCTGGCCACTTCCGGCGCCCAGAAGTGGTAGCCCCTGTCGGGCTCTATGCCGGCGGCCGGCACCAGGGCATGGCCGAGCGCCTTCCAGTTCACCAGGTCGAGCGAGCGCAGCACCGGGATCTGCCGCCCGTCGGCGCCGCCGGGCGCGGTACCGTAGGCATAGTAGACCCCCTCGTGCCGCAGCACGAAGGGATCGGCGAAGCTGTCCGGATACACCGGATTCCGGTAAGTCGTGTTCATGGTCACATCGAACTCACATCGAGAAGCGCAGACCCAGTCCGTAGGTGGTCGGATTGTAGCGGATGTCGCGCGGGCGGATCGGGTCGTTCAGGTAGCTCTCGTACTTTTCCCTGGTGATGTTAATCGCGTCGAACTGCAGCGACACGTTCCTGTTGATAGCATACGACAAGCTCAAGTCGACGTAAGTTGCGGCCTTGACGTAACGGTTCTGGCCGAAGCGCGGTTCGGCGATCTGTTCGACGTAGTCGCCGCGGTGGGTGGCGGTCAGGCGCCCGGTCAGGCCGTTGCCTTCATACAGCAGCGCGAAGTTGTAGTTCTTCTTCGCGACGTTGAGCAAGGGGGTGGTCTGGAAGACGTTGGGGTTCTGTGACACCAGGGTCTGGTTGTCGCCGGTGATCCAGGTGTAGTTGGCCTGGGCGCCGAAGTTGCTCCAGATGCCAGGCAGGAAGTCGAAGAACTTCTGGATGCCGAGTTCGGCGCCCTTCAGCTTGCCCGACCCCGAGTTCTGCGGACGCGTCACCCGGTAGTTCTGGCCGCCGATGGTCTCGTCCGATTCCATGTTCTGCAAATAGCCGTCGATATCGCGATGGAACAGCGCGATCTGCGCATAGCCGTTCTTCGGGAAATAGTACTCCAGGGTCGCATCGATGTTCTTCGACTTGGTCGGGCGCAGGTTCGGGTTGCCGGCCGAGCCGGTGCCCGGCGCATTGACGGTCGGCGGTATCAAGGAAAGCGCCGGATTCAGCGAGGCGAATTCCGGATAGCTGAGGGTCTTGCCGAAAGAGAGGTGGGACTGCAGGTTGTCGCGCCAGCCGATCACCGCCGAGGCGCTCGGCAGGAAGTTGTTTTCGTTCGAGGACTGGTCGATCGGGCTGATCACGTCGCCGATGCGGCTGTTGCCCTTCAGCTGGCGGCTGATGTGCGAGTAGCGCCCGCCCACGGTGCCGCCGACGTCGATGCCGCTCAGCGTCGTCTGCCAGCGCCCCTGCAGGTACAGCGTGCTGTTGGTCTCGCGCTGGTCGAAGGCGCGGGTCGGGTCTTCGGCCACCCGGCCCGGCGCCGCGCCGTAGAAGGCGCGCACGGTGTCGGCCTGGTCGATCAGGAAGTCGCGCGACGGCGTCACCCAGGGGCCGCCGAGGCGGTCCACGCCGGGCACCAGCGCTTCGAAGGATGGGCCGAAGGCGCCGATCGGGGTGGCGCGCGTGGCGCCGCTGATGTCGCTGTGGCCTTCGGCGCCCTTGAAGCCGGCGCGCCGCTCCGACAGGCGCACGCCGGCGTCGATGCTGCGCAGGAAGCCGTCGCCGAGGCGGTAATTGCTGTCGAGCCGCCACTGGGTCTGTTCGCCGGTCGAGATGCCCCAGTTCTGCACCATCCCGCGCAGCACGAACTGGCTGGGGTCGCGCAGCGCGTTGGCGCTGGCCGGCGTCGTCACCCGGTTGTAGCCGCCATGGCCGTCGCGGCCGTAGGTATACACGTCGATGCTGGCGCCGGGAATCTGCTGGTCGACGATCACGGTGTCGTTCACGAAGGTCGACTTGGTCCAGGCGAAGCTCGAGGCCACTTTCCACGGGCCGTCCTTGTACTGCACGCCGAGGTTCAGGAAGTGGGTGGCCGTGTGCTCCTTCACGCCCCAGGTCGAGGTCGCGGTATACGGATCCCAGTCGTAGGGGCCGCCGAAGCGGGCGGCGCCGGCAAAGGCCGACTGGATCGGGCAGATCGCGCCGTTCGGCGTGTTGCAATAGTCGCCCTGCGGCGCCAGCACCACATTGCTCAGGCGCGGGGTCCAGGTGACGATGCCGAGGATGTAGTCGACCGCGTTGCGGGCGCGGTAGCCGGTGCCGAGGTACTGGGCGCTGGCCTCCAGCTGCGGGCTGATCTTCCACTGCAGGGCGCCGTGGATGCTGCCGCGGTCGCGGTCGCCGGCGTTGTAGATGCCGCCCACGTTGGGCAGCTCGCCCAGGCGGTCGCCGGCCTTCAGCGGAGCGATCGGCTGGTCGTCGTTCAGGCGCACGGCGGTGCCGTCCGGGCTGACCGAGAAGATGCGGTCCGGACGGTCGACCCACTGCACCGGGTAGCCCCAGTGCTCGCGCTGGAACTGGACGTCGAACAGCGCGCCGATCTCGCCGTAGCTGGTGTTCCAGCGGTTGCTGACCGAGAAGCCGCCGGCCGGGTTGTTCTTGGTATCGGTGGCGCTGGAGCCGTTCACCTGCTGGCGCCGGTCTTCGATGTAGCCGGTGGCGTTGAAGCCCTTGAGGTCGAACGGCGCGCGCAGGCGCACGTTGACGGCGCCGGCGATGCCGCCCTCGAGCTGGTTGGCGGTGGCGGATTTATACACGTCGAGGCCGCCGATCGACTGCACCGGCAGGTCCTGGTACTGGAGGCGGCGGCCGTTGCCGGTGACGATCTCGTTGCCGTCCAGGGTGGTGACCACGTCCGGCAGGCCGCGGATGATCACGGAGTTGGTCTCGCCGCGGTCACGGCCGACCTGCACCCCGGCGATGCGCTGCAGGGCGTCGCCGGTGGCGCGGTCCGGGAACTTGCCGATGTCTTCGGCGTTGATGGAGTCGACCACCTGGTCGGCGTTGCGCTTGATCGCTTCGGCACTGCGGATGCTGCTGCGCAGGCCGGTCACCTGCACCTGCACCACCTGCGCCGGCTGGGTCGGCGCGGCCGGGCTGACCGCGTCCTGGGCGGGCGCCTGCCCTGGCTCGGAGGGCGGCGTGCCGGTGCCGCTCTGGGCGTACGCTGCCGCATGGGCGATCAGGACGAGAACGGCCGCGCACACGGGCCGAAGCTGGAATGTGGTCATGCAAGTCTCCTGAAAATATTAGTAATAATTCTTAACAGGAAGCTAACGCAAAAGCGAACACGACGGCGCGCGCTTGGGACCCTTTCTAGAGGCCCGGCGAGGCCACCGATTCGCGGCTCACCAGCGGGCATTCACTCTGAAAAACGGTGTTGGAGACGCTGCCGCCGCGGGCCTGCGCGATCAGGGTTTCGGCGGCCCAGCGCCCCATTTCGTGGTTAGGCAACAACACCGTGCTCAGTGGCGGATGGGTGTAGCGTGCCAGGTCCTGGTCGTCGTAGCCGACCACGGACAGCTGGCGCGGTACCGCCAGCTTGAGTTCGCGGGCCGCGTCCAGCGCCCCCAGCGCCATCAGGTCGCTGGCGCAGAACAATGCCGTGGGGCGGTCCGGCCCGCCCAGCAAGGACAGCGCATGCGCATAGCCGCTCTCGACCTGCCAGTCGCCCTCACGCACCAAAGCCGGGTCGAAGGCGACGCTGGCGTCCGCCAGCGCATGGCGGTAACCCTTCAGGCGGTCGCGGGCCGCCTCGATCCAGCCTTCGCCGTTGATGAAACCGATGCGCCGGTGCCCGCTGGCGACCAGGTGCATGGTGGCGCTGTAACCACCCTGCTGCTCGGCCGGCACCACCGCCGGCCGGCCGCGCGGGCCGCCGTGGCCTTGTTCGTGGCAATTCAGGAGGACCGTCGGCACCTCCGCCAGCGCCGCCGGCAGCGTCACCGCGCGCGTGAAGATGGTCGAGTAGATCACCCCCAGCAGCGCCGGGTGGTCGAGCATGCGGCCCAGCACGGCCTGTTCCTGCTCCGGATCGCCGCGGGTGGCGAACACCGCCACCAGGCAGTCGAGGTCCCAGGCAGCCTCCTTGGCGCCGTCCATGGTCTGCATCGCGTGCGGGCTGGTGCTCAGCTCGTCGGTCAGGTAGACGATCAGGTTGCGGGCCTGGCCCGGACGGTTGTCGACGCGCCCGTGGTGGCGCTCCAGCGGATAGCCGAGTTCGCGGGCGATGCGCAGCACGGCCTCGCGCGTGGCGCGCGACACCTTGGCCCCGCTGAGGTGGTTGATCACCAGCGAGACGGTCGACTGCGAGACGCCGGCCAGCTTGGCGATGTCGGTCATGGTCGGGCGCCGCCCGCGCGCCGGCCTGTTCATGGTGCGTCCATCGCCGGCGGCCTCAGTACGCCGCCGCCGGCGTGCGGGCGCTGCGTTCGCGCGCCGGCATGGCCGCGCCGTCGGCGCCGAACAGGTAGGCATGCAGCGGATCGAAGGCCAGCAGCACGCGCGCACCCACGGCCGGCAGCGAATGCCCGCCGATGCCGCCGTTGCACTTGACCGCGACCATCTCCGGCGCGCCCTCGACCTGCACGTAGGCCAGGATCACGTCGCCGAGGTATTCGACCAGGCTCACCGTGCCGGGGATGCCACCCTTGCCCTCGTCCTCGTCTGCGTCTTCGTCGGGCAGCAGGCGCAGGTGCTCCGGCCGCACGCCCAGCGTGAGCTTGGCCCCGACCGCGGCCGCGCCGGCATCGGCCGCGACATCCACGTGCGCGCCGCCGGCCAGGCGCACGGTGGCGATCGCGCCCTCCTCTCCCACCAGGCTGGCTTCCAGGAAGTTCATGCGCGGCGAACCCAGGAAGCCCGCCACGAACAGGTTGGCGGGCCGCTCGTACAGTTCGAAGGGCGTACCGGCCTGCTCGATGCGCCCGCCGTTGAACACCACGATCTTCTGCCCGAGGGTCATGGCCTCGACCTGGTCGTGGGTCACGTAGATCATGGTGGTGGCCAGTTCCCGGTGCAGGCGCGCCAGCTCGACCCGGGTCTGGGCGCGCAGGGCCGCGTCGAGGTTCGACAGCGGCTCGTCGAACAGGAAGACCTCGGGCTTGCGCACGATGGCGCGGCCGATCGCCACGCGCTGGCGCTGGCCGCCGGACAGGGCCTTGGGCTTGCGCTCCAGCAGGTGGGAAATCTGCAGGATCTCGGCGGCGCGCCCCACCCGCTCGGCGATCTCGCCCTTCGGCACCTTGCCCAGCTTGAGCGCGAAGCCCATGTTCTCCGCCACCGTCATGTGCGGATACAGCGCATAGCTCTGGAACACCATGGCGATTCCGCGCCGCGCCGGGTCGACGCCGAGGCTGGGCACGCCGCCGATTTCCAGCGCGCCCGCGTTCACCTCCTCCAGCCCGGCGATGATGCGCAGCAGGGTCGACTTGCCGCAGCCGGACGGGCCGACGAAGACCACGAACTGGCCGTCCTCGATGTCCAGGTCGATGCCCTTGATGACGGGATTGTCGCCGTAGTCCTTCCTGATGCCGCGCAGCCTTACCGATGCCATACTCACTCCTCTTATTATTGGTTTTTATCCCTTGAGCCCGCTGGCCGCCAGGAAGCCCTGGGTGACCCGGCGCTGGAAGGCGATGTAGGCCAGCGCCACCGGCAGCGCCCCCAACAGCGCCGCCGCCATCAGCTGGGCGTAGCGCACCCCGAAGGCGTCGTAGGTCTGGGTCAGCCCCAGCGGGATCGTCATCATGTCGTTCGAGGTGACGATGATGAAGGGCCACAGGAAGTTGTTCCAGGCGGCGATGAAGGTCACGATCGCCATCGCCCACACGATGTTTCCCGAGATCGGCAGGTACACGCTCCACAATACCCGCAGCGGGCCGGCGCCGTCCATCGTCGCGGCTTCGCGGAAGTCGGCCGGGATCTCGTCGAAGAACTGCTTGAACACGTAGATCACCACCGGCGAGACCACCTGTGGCAGCACGATGCCGGCATAGGTATTGATCAGGCCGAGCTGGTTCATGGTACGGAACAGCGGCACCAGCAGCGCCTCGAAGGGCAGCAGGAAGGCCAGCATGGCCACGCCGAACAGGATGGTACGGCCGCGAAAGCGCAGCTGCGAAAAGGCATAGGCCGCCATCAGGCTGATCGCCATCGTCACGACGGTCACCAGCAGCGCCACCAGGAAGCTGTTGAACAGCCAGCGCACGACATTGCCGGCGCCCAGCGTCCGGGCGAAGGCGTCCAGGGTCCAGTGTTGCGGCAGCCAATGGAAGTCGCTGGATACGGTCTCGAGCTCCGGACGCAGCGCCGTCGAGAGCGCCCACAGCAGCGGCGCCGCCCACAGCGCGGCCAGCAGCACGGCGGCGACCAGGCCGACCACGGTCCAGCCCAGGTTCGAACGTCCCTTCATGCTTCCCTCCTTGCCATCCAGCGCACCACCCCGGCCTGCAGCATCGACAGCAGGATCACGATGGTCACGAAGGCCATCGCGATCGCCGCCGCATAGCCGGCGTCGCTCTGCGTGAACGCGGTTTCGTACATATAGTGCAGCGTCACGCGGGTCGTGTTGAACGGTCCGCCGGACGTCAGGATATAGGTCTGGCCGAACACCTTCAGCGAAGCGATGACCTGCAGGATCAGGGCCGTGGTGGCGACCGGACGCAGCGCCGGCCAGGTAATGCTGCGGAACAGCGTGAAGCCACGCGCCCCGTCCAGCGCCGCGGCCTCGTACAGGTCGGCCGGGATGTTGCGCAGGCCGGCCAGGAACAGCAGCATGTTGAAGCCGACCGTCCACCACACCGTGCCAATGGCGACGGCCGGCAGCGCCCAGTACGGGTCCGCCAGCCAGGGCCGGTGGATGCCGAGGATGTGATTGATCACGCCGGAGGAAGGCTGCAGCATCCAGTCGGCAATCAGGGTCATCACCGAGATCGGCAGCACGAACGGCAGGAAGAATACTCCCTGCAACCAGGCCTGGGCCTTGACGAAACGGTCGACCAGCAGCGCCATGACCAGCCCCAGCGCGGTCAGCGGCACCACGGTCAGCAGCGCGAAATAAAAGGTGTTCAGGACCGAGTCCCAGAACGATGGGTCGTTCAGCAGGGTGTGGTAATTGGCCAGTCCGACGAAGGCATTGGTACGGGTCAGGCTGCTCTCCGTGAGGCTCATCCAGAAAGTGACGCCGGCCGGAACCAGGAAAAACAGCAGGAACGCGATCACGAAGGGGGCCAGCAGCATCGTCGCCGGCAAGCCCGTGCGCCGTGCGCTGCGCAATATGAGGTCATTGGGTTTCATCGCTCTCCTGGGCTCAATAGCGCGGCGGCGGCTTGCGGATCAGGCGCGCGCCCTCCTGCTCGAAGCGCTTGACGGCCTCGGCCGGGGTCATGTAGCCGTACAGCGCCGCCGGCAGGAACTTCGAGGCGATCGCCTCCAGCGGGCCGGCCGCGCCCATGTACCAGCCGTCCGGATCGTAGACCACGTTGCGGGCCGCCGCGGCATACTGGGCATTCGGCTGGAGCGCCAGCGCTTCGGGCGACTCGGCCACCGCGCGGTAGGCCGGGATGTGGCCGCCCTCGGCCCAGCCCATCGAGTGGCGGCTGACGTAGGCGACGAAGCGCAGTACCGCGTTCACCTTTTGCGGCGATGCCGGGTTGCCGGCGTTGGCCGGAAGCGCGAAGGCATGCGAATCGGCCCAGGCGCTGGCGTTCGCATACATCTTCGGCAGCGGCACGATGCCGTACTCGAAGCCGAGCGTCCCCGCCTTCGAGGCGCGCACCAGTTCCGGCACTTCCCACACGCCGTTCAGCATGAAGGCGGCGCCGCCGCCCATGAACTGGCTGGTCGAGGCCGGGTAGTCGAGGCCGGCCTGGGCGTAGCCCTTGCGGAACCAGTCGCTGATGCGCGCCAGCGTGGCCTCGCCGGCCGGGCCGTAGCTGTACTGGCCGTTGCGGACGATGGCGACGTTCTGCTGGGCCAGCATCGACAGCCACAGGCGCCAGATCGCGAACGAGCTCTGGCTGCTTTCCATGGTCAGGCCGCGGCGCCCGGTACGCTCGGTGGCGATGCGGAAGGCATCGGTGAGCGCATCGACGCCCTCGATCGGTTTCAGCTTGCCGCCAGGGTCCAGCAGGCCGGTAGGCTTGAGCAGGGTCTTGTTGTAGTACAGGACCAGCGGGTGCATGTCGAGCGGGACCGCCCAGGTCTTGCCCTGCCAGGTCGACTTTTCCCACTGGCGCGGCAGGTAGTCGCTGCCCTTCAGGCCGACCGCTGCGAGCTCGGCGTCCGAGATCGGGCGCAGCACGCCGCCGCCGGCCAGGTTGACCAGGCGCGACAGGTGCACGGTCGCCAGGTCCGGTCCGGCGCCGACCACCGAGGAGGTAATCAGCTTGGTATAAAACGGCTCGCCCCATTTCAGGGTCGTGCTCACCACGCGTACCTCGCGCTGGCTGGCATTGAAGTCGTCGACCAGGGCCCGCATGCGCGCGCCGTCGCCGCCGCTAAGCAGCGTCCACATCCTGACTTCAACCTGGGCCCGGG
>NZ_JBKFGF010000036.1:0-96426 GCF_051233485.1 Massilia sp. LXY-6 | reverse complement strand
CCGGCGCCGGCCCGGAGGCCAGCGTCACCAGCAGCGCGACGGCGGTAGCGAGGTTCAGTCCTCGTCTTGCCACGTCGTCGTCCCCATTTCGTTTAATTGTTCTTAGCGCGCCGCCCGGTAGTGCTTGTCCCGGTGCCTATCCCGGCTTAGGCCGCCTTGCGCCGCGGGCGCGCTCCCGCGCCGCCACGGCCCCGGCGTTCGAACCCGCCCGCCCCGGCCGGAGGAGTCGCCGGCGGAGTCACCGGCGGATCGGCCGGCCGCTCGCCCGGATAGGCTATCACTTCCGCAATTTCTCCGACGCGCGTCCATTCTATCGGGAAATCCGGCCCGCGCCTCGCCTGCCAGCGCTTGCCGTGGCCGAGCGGGTCCTGGTACCAGTCGTGCAAGTACGCGTTCGGCCCGCGCGTGGCCTTGGCCAGCGCTTCGACCGGCGCCTTCGGCACCCGGTCTTCGGTGAGCAGGCCGTTCTTTTCGAGGAAGGTATCGGTCAGCTGGGTATAGCAGAAACCGGACAGCGGACGGCAGGCGTGCAGCGCCGCCATCAGCTGCTCGTAGCGTGCCAGCAGTTCCTTGCCGTCCTTCGCCACCGAATAGCCCCAGCCCTTCTCCTCGGCCCCCTTCATCAGCGCGATGCCGCCGAACTCGGACAGGAACAGCGGCTTTCCGATGCCGTTGAAACCGTCGATGAGCAGGCGGCGCCGGTCGGGCTGCACGTGCTGCAGGGTGTAGGCGACGGCGTCGCGGCTGCCGTAGCGCTCCAGCAGGATCTTCGGGTCCTGCTCGTAGTCGTGCACGCAGACCAGGTCGCCGCACGGCATCTCCCAGCCGTCGTTGCCGACCACCGGGCGGGTACCGTCCAGCGCGCGCGTCATGTGGTACAGGGCGCGCACGAAGTCGACCTGGCGGCGGTCGTTCATCAGTTCCGGCACGCCCCAGGACTCGTTGGTCGGCACCCAGGCCACGATGCACGGGTGCGAGACGTCGCGCTCGACCAGCTCCTTCCACTCTTCCATCACACCGTGCACGGTGGCGCTGGAGAAGCCGTAGGCCGAGGGCATCTCGCCCCACACGCACAGGCCCAGCACGTCGCACCAGTAGAGCCAGCGCGGGTCTTCGGATTTCTGGTGCTTGCGCACGCCGTTGAAGCCGAGCCGCTTGATCAGGAGGACGTCATGGCGCAGCTGGTCGCTGGACGCCACCATCAGGCTGTCCGGCCAGTAGCCCTGGTCGAGCACCATCCGCAGGTAGTAGGGCCGGCTGTTCAGCACGAAGCGGTCGCCCTCGACGCCGACCGTGCGCAGCGCCGTGTAGCTCTGCACGCTGTCGATCAGGTTGCCGTCGGCGCTGCGGATCTCGACTTCGGCGTCGATCAGCTGCGGGCTTTCGGGACTCCACATCCACAGGGCGCGGGCGTCGTCGATGCCGGGGTCGGGCAACTGGAAGATGCGCGACAGGCGCGGGCCGGTCAGCAGGCAGCGGTCGGCCACCAGCAGCTTGTCGCCCAGCCGCAGCGTGACGTTCGCCATCCCGCCCTCGGGCACGTGGGCGACGTCGGCGTCGAGCCGGATCTGCCACGAGGCGACGTCGGCGGTCCAGCGCAGCTGGCTGACGTGGGCGCGCGGCACCTTCTCGATCCACACCGTGCGCCAGATCCCGCTGCTGCGCGGGTACCAGATCTTGTGCGGCTCCGGCTCCCAGTCCATCTTGCCGCGCGCCTTGTGCATGTCCTGCGGATCGTCCTCGGCCTGCACCACCACCTCGAGCAGCGAACCGTCGAGGTGGCGGCTGACGTCGATCGAGAACGGGCTGTGGCCGCCGTGGTGCTCGACCGCGAAGCGGCCGTTGACCCAGACCCGGGCCCGGTAGTTGACGGCGCCGAAGTGCAGCATCAGGCGCTCTTCGCGCGACGGCGCCATCGACGGATCGAGCTGGATCTGGCGCTTGTACCAGATGCGCCGGCGGTAGCCGCGGTCGTTCACGCCGCTGGCGCGCGCTTCGGGCGGATACGGGACGACGATGGTGCGGTCCCAGCTCACCTCGACCGGATCGGCGCACGCCGCCGTATCGTCGAGCATGGCCTGCCATGGGCCGTCCAGGCTGCGCCAGGTGGCGCGCCGCAGTTGGGGGCGGGGGTATTCCACGATGTGCTCCTTGTGTTCTTCTGAGCTTATTTAATGACCCGCCGTCCGCGAAAGCAAGCGCTTTCGCGCACCGTTACAAACGCTTTCACGCCCTGTGTTTTTATGGCGACAGGCTGCCGACGGCGACCCGGATGAAGGTGGCGCGCTGTCCCGCGCCGCCCATCGCGACGAGCCCCAGCCGGGCCTTGGCGCCGAGGCGGTGCACCCAGGTGCCGCCGCCGACCCAGGTGCGTCCGTCCTGGCTCGAATATGCCCTATAACGTTCCTGCCCCCCCTCCCGGTGGACATCGAGGCGCAGCCAGGTGGCGGCGCCGGGCGTGCCGACCACGGTATTGCCGTAGCGCGGGTGGTACTGCTCGACCGGCGCGACTTCCTTCGCGAACTCGACCTGGCGCAGGCCCTCGCGCGCCATCTCGACCAGCTTGACGTAGTTGTCGTCGTCGCGCATCACCACGAAGCCGGCCTGCACCGCGCTGGCGCAGCAGTCTTCCGGCGCGTCCAGTCTCAGCTCGGCCTCGATGCGGTAGTCGCCCGCCGGCAGCGACGCCTGCAGCACGCTGGCCGTGTTGCGGTCGATGTAGAGGTCGGCGTCCTGGGTGGCCATCACCAGCCCGCGGCCGGCCAGCGACCAGGCGTCCCGCGCGCGCGGGCGCAACCAGCTCCAGCGCGGGTTCAGCGTAGCGCCGCGGAAATCGTCGCTCCACAGCGGGCGCACGCGCGGCACGGCCGCCTGCTCCGCAAGCGGATGGGCGTCGGGCTGCGCGCCCTCGACGACGATCGGCGCCGCCATCGCCCGGTCGCTCGGCGCCAGTCCGCCGCCGGCCACCGGCCAGCCGTCGACCCAGTCGATGCGGTCGAGCAGGGCCACGCGCCGGGTCAGCTTGTCCTTGGCGCTGAAGAAGGCTTGGTTGACGTCGATGCCGTGGTAGATGGTCCACCACTGCCCGGCGGCATCAAGGAACACGGTGTTGTGGCCGACCCCGACCCAGCGGTTGCCGTTCTGGCCGAGCAGCGGCGTGCCGCCGGCGCGGCCCTTCGCCATGTCGTTGCCGAGCCGGTCGAGGAAGGGGCCTTCCGGGCTGCGCGCGCGGCCGACGTAGACCGCGTAGCCGGTCAGCGGTCCGTTGCAGCAGTCGGTGGCGGAGGCAAACAGGTACCACCAGCCGTCGTGGCGCTTGACTTCCGCGCCTTCGTAGCGGCCGGTCGCGCCCACCAGCACGGCCGCACCGATGGCGTGCAGGCCGTCGGCGCTCAGGCGCTGGACCGAGATGCCGCCGCCGTAGCTGCCGTAGTACAGGTATTTGCGGCCCTCGTCCTCGATCACTTTCGGGTCGAAGGTCCAGTGGAAACTGCAGCCGGGACCGGCGCGGCGCGGCATCACCACCGGCGTCGTGCTGGCACGCCAGGGGCCGGCCGGCGCGTCGGCGGTGGCGACGCCGATCGCGCTGTCGTTGGCGCAGCCGGGTTCCGGGCTGTGGGCGTCGACCACGTCGGTGACCGTGAAATACAGGTAGTAGCGGCCGTTCAGGTATTCGGGTTCCGGCGCCCACAGGCCGGAAGTCGGCGCGGCCAGCCCGGCCGGGCGGTCGGAGAAGGCGTCGGCCACGAAGTCCCAGTGCACCAGGTCGGTCGAGCGGTAGATCGGGATCATCCGGAAGTGCCAGCCGCCGTCCTTGCCCTGCGGGTCGCGTTCGCGCTTGCTGACCGGGTCGCTGGTGCAGTACAGGTACCAGGTAGGCTTGTCGGCACGCGGATCGCGCAGCACCGCCGGGTCGGCGCAGTTCTGCGCCGCTTCGCCGCTGGCCAGGCGCACACTGAGCGGATTGTGGTAGGCCCGGGTGGCGGAACCGGGTGCGGGATCGGCCGTGGCCAGCAGGGGCAGCGACAGCAGCGCGGCGAACAACTGCGCCGCCAGGGATCGGAACGGGTGCATGGGCGTCTCCGGGATTTTTGCCGAAGAGAATAGCGCAGCGTTCGGAGGCTTGTTGCACGTTTGGAAACCGCCAATCGGCGTCGTACCGGTCCCGGCCTGTGCGGGGAGTCGTTTCGGGCAATGCCCGGAACGACGTTCCGGCTACTCTGGTATCATGACGCCCTTTACCCCAGCCGTGCCGACGACGATGCAGACCAGGATTTCACGCCCTTTCCTCCCGGTTATCGCCTGCCTGCTGGCCGCAGTGGCCGGCAGCCCCGCGGCATGCGCCGCGGATGCCGACCTGAAGCCCTGGCCCGCGAAGCTGGCGACGCCGGTCCTGCGCCTCGCCGGCGTGGACGGCAAGGACTGGGACCTGGCCCGGCTGCGCGGCAAGGTGGTGGTGGTGAATTTCTGGGCCAGCTGGTGCGCCCCCTGCGTGGACGAGCTGCCGGTCCTGAATGCGCTGGCCCGGCGCGACCCGGCGAAGGTGGCGGTGGTCGGCGTGAACTACAAGGAGCCGCTCGACAGCGTCGAGCGCTTCTCGACCGCCCATCCGTTCGCCTACCCCGTGCTGCGCGACCGTTCCGGCGACATGTTCAAGGCCTGGACCGCCGGCGTGATGCCGACCACCATCCTGGTCGACCGCCAGGGCCGCGCACGCTGGCGCAGCGTGGGCGAGATCGGCGCCGGCGACACCCGCCTGCAGTCCGCGATCGACGCGCTGCTGGCCGAACAGCACGAATAACGAATAATCAACGACATCCGAATAGGAAGACCGATCATGGACGACACCAAACCTTCGAGCCGCCGCGCCCTCCTCAAGGCCGCCACCGGCGCGCTGCTGGCCGGCTCCCTGCCGCGCACCCTGCTGGCGCAGCCCCAGGCACAGGAACAGGAGCGCCACTTCGACCCGCGCCCGGGCGAGTGGAAGAGCTATGAAGTGGTGACCCGCGTGAACCTGCAGCGCGCGTCCGGTCCGTCGACGATCTGGGTGCCGCTGCCGGCGGTCGACACCGACTGGCAGCGCACGCTGTCGAACAACTGGTCGGGCAACGCCAAGTCGATGCGCGCCGGCGCCGACCCGCACTACGGCGCGCGCTTCCTGATGGCCGAATTCGACGGCAGCGCCCCGCCGCTGCTGGAAGTGGTTTCGCGCGTGCAGACGCGCGACCGCGCCGAGAACTGGAAGACCCGCACGCCGGGCGCCGAATCCGGCGAGGACCTGCGCCTGTGGCTGCAGCCGACCGACCTGATGCCGCTCGACGGCATCGTCAGGAAGACCGCGCTGCAGGTGACCTCGGGTGCGCGCACCGACGAAGACAAGGTCCAGCGCATCTACGACTGGATCGTGCTGAACACCTTCCGCGAACCGAAGGTGAAAGGCTGCGGTACCGGCGACATCAAGACCATGCTGGAGACCGGCAACTTCGGCGGCAAGTGCGCCGACCTGAACGGCCTGTTCGTCGGCCTGTGCCGTGCCGCCGGCGTGCCGGCGCGCGATGTCTACGGCATCCGCATCGCCCCGAGCGCCTTCGGCTACAAGGAGCTGGGCGGCAAGCCGGCATCCCTGCAGGGCGCTCAGCACTGCCGCGCCGAGGTCTACCTGAAGCAGCACGGCTGGGTCGCGATGGATCCGGCCGACGTCGCCAAGGTGATGCGCCAGGAGACCCCGAACTGGATCAAGGACCCCGACCACCCGCTGGTGGCGCCGGTCAAGCAGGCCCTGTTCGGCGGCTGGGAAGGCAACTGGATGGGCTATAACTTCGCCCACGACGTGCGCCTGCCCGGCTCGCAGGCGGGCAAGGTCGGCTTCCTGATGTACCCGCAGGCGGAAAACCGCGGCGAGCCCTACGACACGCTGGCGCCGGACAGCTTCGCGTACACCATCACGGCGCGCGCCATCTGAGCCGGAACCGACGATGAGCCAAGCACCCGAGCGCAAGGCTGGCGGCCTGCTCGCCTTTGCCGTACTGGCGTCGATCCTGGCCTCGACCTGCTGCGTGCTGCCGCTGGCGCTGGTGCTGGTCGGGATCACCGGCGCCTGGATGGTGCACCTGACGGCGCTCAAGCCGCTGACGCCCTACGCCATCGCGCTGACCGTGGGCGCGCTGGGCTGGGCCGGCTGGCTGCTGTTCCGCCCGGCGGCAAGCTGCGCGGTCGACGACCGCGACTGCGCCACCACCCGGCCGGCGATGCGCAAGCTGTTCCTCGGCTGCGCCGTGTTCATCGGCCTGCTGCTGGGCTTCCCGCTGATCGCTCCCCTGTTCTATTGAGACCACGACCATGAAAACGCTGAAAGCCCTGTCCCTGATCACCCTTGCCTGCGCCGCGCCCCTCGCGCTGGCCACGCCGCAGACCGTCAAGCTGAACGTGCCGACCATGGATTGCGCCACCTGCCCGATCACCATCAAGGCCGCCCTGGCCAAGGTGCCGGGCGTGACGAAGGTGCAGGTCAGCTACGAAAAGCGCGAAGCGGTGATCGTCTATGACGACGCCCAGGCCAGCGTCGCCGACTTGAAGAAGGCGACCGAGGAAGTCGGCTATCCCTCGATGCTGAAGACCGTACGCTGACGGCAATTAGCTGATCGCAGGAAAGAAGTATTCCCGCCGTAATAGTTTGGAACAATTTCGTTACGTGCGCGGCCATATGCGGGATTACGATTCCTGCATGAACTTTACTTTTTCATCACACGATACCGGTGCCTGCGCGGTCAAGCTGTGGGCAAGCGGACGCTACGGATTCTCTTTGCCGAAGAAGGTGGACATCGTAGCTCCGGACGGCGACACCGTCACATTTCTGTACTACAACCGGAAGGTCCGGCTCACGGCCGAGCTCAGCAACCGCGCGATCGTGAAGATCGCGATTGCCCACTACCTGGCCGGCGCGGGGCGCGACGGCGAACCGGTCGAGATCGACCCCGCCACCGCCCCCTACGAAGGAGAACTGACGCCGGTGCGCTCGACCACGCCGCGCGCACCGTTGCGGGTCAGGCCGGGCAGGCTGCACGCCCGCCTGCGGCCGGAGCACCAGGGCGAGCCTGCCTGGGCGGACCGATAACAAGGACGAGGCGACCATGCGACACCAGTTCACACCCGGACAGATCCGCATGCTCATCCAGCGAGCGGAAACCCAATTCGAACACACGATCGCCCAATCGCTGGCGCTCGACCCCGGCGGCAAGCATATCGCGCGCACCCTGCACGCGCCGGTGCACGAGACCGTGGTCGGCCTGATCAAGCTGTTCCGCGACCAGATCCCCGGCGCGGCCGCGGTGGCGACCCAGCTCGCCCGCCTCTACGCCAAGGGCGCGGATGCGGCGGCCGGGGCGCCGACCCTGGACTGCCTGCGCCGCATCGCCGAGCTGACGCGCGAGGCGCGCGAGCACTACCTGCCGACGCCGCAGCCCAGCGATTTGTGATTGCCAGTCAAAAATCCCTGGCGGACACCACGTAGCCGCTCGCTTCGAGCCGGACGGCGCCTCAACCCGCGCTCAGGTGCTCGTACAGAATCAGGCCGCCGATCGCGATCAGCACCAGCCCGCCGACCAGTTCGGCGCGCTTGCCGACCAGGTGGCCCAGGCCGCGGCCCAGCATCACGCCCAGCGTCACCATGATGAAGGTCGCCAGCCCGATCGCGCCGGCGGTGGTGAAGATGTTGGCGTCGATGAAGGCCAGGCTGGCGCCCACCACCATCGCGTCGATGCTGGTGGCGAAGCCGGTGATCGCCAGCAGCCAGAACGAATGGCTGCTCGGCTTTTCCTGTTCCTCCTCGTCCGCAGTCAGGCTGGCGTGGATCATGCGCAGGCCGAGCACGCCCAGCAGGGTGAAGGCGATCCAGTGGTCCCAGGCTTCCACATAGGGCGCCGCGACCCTCCCCAGGGCCCAGCCGACGAGCGGGGTCAGGCCCTCGATCACGCCGAAGATCAGGCCGGTGCGCAGGGCTTCCTTGAGTTGGGGGCGGTGCAGGGCTGCGCCCTTGCCGATGGCGACGGCGAAGGCGTCGGTGGACATCGCAAGCGCGATGGCTAGCGTGGCGGCTACATTCATGGTTTCTCGCTGGCCGGGCAATGACGAAGGCATGCCGCACGGCCCGGTCAAAAGCGTGCGGTATGCCAAAGGTCTTGCCAACCGATGCGGCTGCCCGTACCACGTCGCTGTGTATCGCTGTGTATATCAGCGGCGACGAGTATGTTGATACGGGAACTTCCGGAGGACGGAAGCAGGCTACTCCCCAATGGGTGCCGCCATGATACCCGATAACTGCTCAGCCGAACAGCTTGCCCGCCGTCTTCGCCACCAGGTCGCCCTGGAAGCGCGCCCCTTCGAGCTCCAGTTCGCTGGGCTGGCGCTGGCCCTGGCCGCCGGCGATGGTGCTGGCGCCGTAGGGGCTGCCGCCGGTGATCTCGTCGAGCGTCATCTGGCCGGCGAAGCTGTTCGGCAGGCCGACCACCACCATGCCGAGGTGCAGCAGGTTGGTAATGATCGAGAACTGGGTGGTCTCCTGGCCGCCGTGCTGGGTCGCGGTCGAGGTAAACGCGGCGCCGACCTTGCCATGCAGGGCGCCGCGCGCCCACAGTCCGCCGGTCTGGTCGAGGAAGGCCGCCATCTGCGAGGCCATGCGTCCGTAGCGGGTCGGCGTGCCGATGATGATCGCGTCGTAGCCGGGCAACTCGTCGACCGTGGCGACCGGCGCCTGCTGGTCGAGCTTGAAGTGGGCCGGGCCGGCGATGTGCTCGGGCACCGTCTCCGGCACCCGCTTGAGCTCGACCGTGGCGCCGGCCGCGCGCGCGCCTTCCGCGACCGCCTCCGCCATCCGCTCGATGTGACCGTAGGTGGAGTAATACAGAACCAGTACTTTCGCCATGGCGTGCCCTCCCGTGAATGATGGATGTGGGCGCCATGCTATCCGAAAGCGACACGGCGGGACGCGCGCCAGAAAGCCGAGCGGTGGTTTGTGTATAGAAGTACAATGCCGCCCGTCAGCAACTATTTCCTCAGCATGAAAGCGCGTACCTACCTGATCCTGATGGCGGCCGCGATCCTGGTGCCGGCGGCGCTGGTCGCGTCCGCGGGCCTGTCGCGGCTGCTGGACTCGGAACGGGAATCGCGCATCCGCAGCGTGCAGGAGACGGGGCGCGCCACCGCACTGTTGATCGACCGCGAAATCGCGGTGGCCGAGGCCTCGCTGCGCGGCATCGTCAACTCCGAAGCGCTGCGCCGCGGCGACTTCGCCCAGCTGCACCGCGAGGCCAGCGCAATGAACGCCGCCACGCCCTGGTCCTGGACCCTGCTGATGCACCGCAGCGGCAAGCCGATGCTCAACACCCTGGTGCCGTGGGGGGCGCCGCTTCCGGTGTTTTCGGCAAAGTGGGTCGGCGAGGTCTACGACACCCAGAACACCCGCGTGTCCGGGTATTTTTTCGGCACCCTGGCGCACCGCCCCACGATTTCGGTGGACGTGCCTGTCCCGCGCAGGTTCGGCGAACCCTATGTGGTCAGCCAGATCTTTGACGCCAGCTACTTCGCGCGGGTGTTCCGCGATCCCGCCATCGGGCCCGGCTGGGTGATCACGATCTTCGACGCCAACGGCATCGCGATCGCGCGCAACCGCAACGCCGAGGAGCTGGTCGGCAAGCCGGTGCGCCCCGAGCTGTACCGCGCCTCGCGGCGCCAGCCGAACGGCATCGTGCGCCACACGACCCTCGACGGGATCGACGTCTACAGCGTCTATACACGCGCCCCGCTGTCCGGCTGGACCCTGGCGATCGGCGTGCCGGCGCCCGAGATCGAAGCCCGGGCGCGCACCGCGACCGTGTACGCGGCCCTGTCCCTGCTGGGGATGATGGGACTGGCGACCGCGATTGCCGTGTTCCTCGCCAAGCGCCTGTCGATGTCCTTGGACCAGGCGCGCACGGCGGCCCAGGCACTGGCCAGCGGCGCCGCGCCGCCGTGCGCGCCGACCCGGGTCGCTGAAGTCGACATGCTGCTGGACGGCCTGCGCCACACCAGCGCCGACCTGGCGCGCGAGCGCGGCGCCCGCCAGCGCCTGCAGGACGAACGCGAAGCCCTGCTGCGCAGCGAACACGAGGCGCGGCGCCAGGCCGAAGCCCAGAGCAAGGCCAAGGACAGCTTCCTTGCCATGCTGGGCCACGAGCTGCGCAATCCGCTGGCGGCGATCGCCGGCGCGATCCAGGCGCTCGACCTGCCGGACGTGAAGCCGGAACTGGCGCAGCACGCGCGCGCGATCGGCCGGCGCCAGGTGTGCCACCTCACCCGCATCGTCGACGACCTGCTCGACGTGCGCCGCATCCTGTCCGGCAAGGTCGACCTGCGGCGCGGCCGCCTCGACGCCGGCGCCCTGCTGCACCGCTGCTGCGAGACGCGCACGCTGGCCGACGCCGGCGCCCACGCCTGGCAGGTCGATGCCGCCAGCCTGTGGATCGACGCCGACCCGACACGCCTCGAACAGATCTTCGACAACCTGCTGCACAACGCGATCAAGTACACGCCGCAGGGCGGCACGATCGCGGTGCGCGCCCATGCCGACGGCGGCGACGCCGTGATCGAGGTGAGCGACACCGGGGTCGGCATCGATGCCGACACCCTGCCGACGATCTTCGACGCGCTGGTGCAGGGTCCGACCGGGATCGACCGCGCCCAAGGCGGCCTCGGGCTGGGCCTGGCGCTGGTGCGTGAACTCACGGCACTGCACGGCGGCAGCGCGGCCGCCTACAGCGCCGGGCCTGACATGGGCAGCACCTTCACTTTGCGCTTTCCGCTGGCGGAGGCGCCGGCCCAGGTTCCTGGATAGGCCTGTCCGAGATATCCTACGTCGCTCTCGCCTGTTTTCCGATTGTCCGCTCCGGTGAGCGGCTTACCATGGGGTTTTCGGCACAGACAAGGAGCGATTATGCCAAGTAACCAGGAATACAAGGGTAAAGGCATGAAGGGCCGCAACTATGACGAATTGAGCGGCGTCGGCACCAGTAGCGCCGGCAAGACCGGCACCACGGGCAACCTCAACGACGGTGGCCGCGATGGCGGCGTCGGCGCACCCGACCTCTCCGACTCGGGCAACCTGCAATCGGGCAACACCGGCCAGCCGGGCGGAACACCCGCCCAGGGCAATTCGCAGCGCGGCCAGGCCGGCCAGCAAGGAGGAAATCTGAATCAGCAATCCGGCAACATGGGTAACATGAGCAACCAGCAACAGGGAGGCAGACAGCAAAGCGGCAACCGCCAGAGCGGCCAGCAGGGCAGCCAGGGCGGGCAGAGCGGCCAGCAGCGGGGCCAGCGCCAGCAGGGACAGAATCGGCTGAGCGAGGACGACTCCGGCGCCGACGATCAACTGTAAGCATCATCCACCCATGCGGCGGGCGCCCTGCCCGCCGTGCTCTCCTTTTGTGCGCGCACCGGCGTTGCGTATTCGCCGCAAAGATTCCGCACAAGGAGAATGTTGCCGTGTGGAATGATATACTTGGGCATCAAGTCTTACCCGCCCTGCATACCCCTCGCAATCCCAGGCACGCGCAGCCCGCGTCCGGTCACCCTGAACGACACCACGACATGAACGCGCCGATTTCCCTCGCAGAGGCCCACCGCGCCCACTTCGACAACGCCTTCGACCTGATGGCCGTGCTCGACCGCGCCGGCCGGATCCTGCGCGTGAACGCCGCCGCCGTCGAGGTTCTCGGCTACGGGCCTGCCGAACTGCTGGGCCGTCCCTGCCGCGAACTGGTGCTCGAGGCCGACCGCGCCGCGCTGGACGGCCTGTGGGATGCGGCCTGCGCCGGTATCCCCTGCCGCGACCGCGAACTGCGCTGGCACCGGCGCGACGGCCGTACGGTCTGCCTGGCGCTGTCGGTACGCTGGTCGGCCGCCGAGGAGCTGGGCTACGCCAGCGCGCGCGACGTCACCGAATTCCGCGCCGCCCAGGAAGAACTGCAGCGCTCGCGCGAGCGCATGAATGGCATGCTGGAAAGCATCGGCGACGCCTTCTTTGCCGTCGACCGCGACTGGCGCATCATCTACGCCAACGGCAAGGCCGCCAGTTTCGTGAACGTCGAGCTGAGTTCCAGCATCGGGCGGCCGCTGCTGGAAGTGGCGCCGGACCTCGCCGGCACGGCCGTGCTGGAGCAATACCGCAAGGCGATGGACGGCGGCCAGCCGACCAGTATCGAAGCCTACTGGGAACCGTCCGGCGCCTGGTTCGAGGCACGTGCTTATCCGACCCCGGACGGCCTGTCGGTCTACTTCCACGACATCACCGAGAAGCGCCTGGCCGAGGAAGCGGTGCGCAAGAGCGAACAGCGCTTCCGCAACCTGTTCCAGCAGGCCGGCGACAGCATCCTGATCGCCGACCACGAGCTGAACATCGTCGCCGCCAACGGCCGCGCCTGCGCCCACTTCGGCTACACGGAGGACGAGCTGGTGGGCCTGCCCGTGCACGACATCGACAGCAACTACGTGTATGGACCGCAGCTGCTGGAGACGCTGCGCCAGGGGCAGACCCACCTGCTGCGCATCCTCAAGCGCCGCAAGGACGGCAGCACTTTCCCGGCCGAGGTGCATGTCTCGCGCTTCGAGGACGGCGGCCAGGAATTCTTCCAGGCGATCATACGCGACCTGACCGAGCGCGAGGAAGCCGAGCGCCAGCTGCGCGAGAGCGAGCAGCGCTTCCGCGAAGTGATCGAGATGACGCCGGCCGGCTACCTGCTGGCCAGCGCCGACGAGCGCATTCTCGACGTCAACCCCGCCCTGTGCGCCCTCTCCGGCTACGCCCGCCAGACCCTGGTCGGCACGCGCCTGGCGCAGCTGTTCAGGGTGTTTCCCTGGGACAGGCTGGAAGCGGAGCATTCCGGGCACGCCTCCCTGCACGGGGCCGAGGCGGTGCTGCAGCATGCCGACGGCCGCCTGCTGCACGTGCTGCTGAACGGCAGCGCGCACTGCGACGCCGACGGCAGCTTCGCGTCCTTCACCGGCCTGCTGACCGACATCACCGACCGCAAGCAGGCCGAGCACCGCCTGCAGGAACTCGCGACCCACGACACCCTGACCGGGCTGCCGAACCGCGCCCTGCTGCACGAACGCCTGCAGCGCATGCTCGAAGCCTGCGCGCCGGGCGCTTCGATCGCGGTGATGTTCCTCGACCTCGACCGCTTCAAGGAGGTCAACGACTCCTTCGGCCACGAGCATGGCGACGTCCTGCTGTGCGAAGTGGCGGCGCGCCTGCGCAGGGTGCTGCGACCTGGCGACGTCGTGGCGCGCCTGGGCGGCGACGAATTCGTGGTGGCGGCCGAATGCAAGGGCGGCGCAGTGTGCGGCGCCGAAGCGGCGGCCGCGATCGCCGCCAAGCTGCTCGAAGTCCTGACCCTGCCGGTGACGGTCGGGGCCCAGGACGTGGTGGTCGGCGCCTCGATCGGCATCAGCATGTACCCGCGCGATGCGGCCACGCGCGAACTGCTGTTCCAGACCGCGGACACGGCGATGTACCGCGCCAAGGCGGAAGGCCGCAACCGCTACCGCTTCTTCGAGGCCGAGATGACGGTGGCGGCGCGCGCCCGCATGGGGCTCGAACTGTCGCTGCGGCCGGCGCTGGCGCGCGCGGAATTCGAACTGCACTACCAGCCGCGGGTCGACCTGCGCAACATGGCGGTGGTCGGCATGGAAGCGCTGATCCGCTGGCGCCATCCGCAGCAGGGCATGGTGCCGCCGCAGCAATTCATCGGCATCGCCGAGGAGACCGGACTCATCGTTCCGATCGGGCGCTGGGTGCTGCGCGAGGCCTGCCGCCAGACGCGCCGCCTGGTCGACGAATTCGGGCGTCCGATCCGGGTCTCGGTCAATGTCTCGGCGCGCCAGCTGGCGCAGCCGGGCTTCGTGGCCGAGGTGCGCCAGGCGCTGGACGACGCCGGGCTGGCGCCGTCCGCGCTCGAACTGGAGCTGACCGAAAGCGCGCTGATCGAAGACCTGGAACGCACCGCCGCGATGCTGGGCGAGCTGCAAGCGATCGGGGTGAAGCTCGCGGTGGACGACTTCGGCACCGGCTATTCCGGCCTGGCCTACCTGCGGCGCCTGCCGATCGACGTGCTCAAGCTGGACCGCTCCTTCGTCCTGCAGGACGACGGCCGCATCAGTGCCTTCGATTTCGTCAAGGCCTTCGTCGACATGGCGCACGCGCTGCAGCTGTCGGTGGTGGCGGAAGGCGTGGAAACCACCGAGGTGCTGGACTTCCTGCGCGCTGCCTCCTGCGACGAAGCGCAGGGCTACCTGCTGGGCCGTCCGTTGCCGCTGGAAGGACTGCGCGCGCTGCTCGGCGCGTGATCAGAGCGCGCAGTCCTGGCCCGCTGCTTCGCCCGCTCCGGCCGCCCGTTGCGGCGGATCGGCCACCAGCAGCGCCAGCCTGCCGTCCAGCGCCTCGAAGCGCAGCGGCAGCGCCAGCTTGCAGATCTCGCCGTCGACCGCGACCTTGACCCGGCGCCGTCCGGACAGCAGCGGCGCGCGCACCGTCATGCTGCGGAAGGCAAAGGCCACCACGTCCTCGGCCTGGCCCAGGCGCCCGAGCGCGCCGCGCAGCAGCAGGCCGAGCATGCGCCAGCGCCCGACCGGACGCGGCGCGATCGCCGCCAGCCGCCCTTCCTCGACCGCGTGGTCGAGCGGCTGCATGCCGACCTGCCGCATCTGCAGGCGGTTGTTGCCGACGAACAGGGTCGGGGTGCGCAGGCGCCGGGACTCGCCGTCCAGCTCGAGCGCAATACGCAGGTTGCGGTGCCGCCCCAGCGCCGTCTTCAGCGCCGACAGCAGGGCCACCACGCGGCTGCGCCCGAACTGCCGCTTGTCGTGCTCGCGCTCCTCGAGCAGGCGCGGGTACAGGCCGACGCTGGCGTTCACCAGGAAGCTGCGCTGGTTGACCATCCCGATCTGCACGTGCCGCACGCGGGCGCGCAGCAGCGCGTGCACGGCCTGGCGCAGGTCTTCGGGGATGCCGTGGGTACGGCCGAAATAATTGAAAGTGCCCTGGGGCAGTACGCCGAACACGCAGCCGTGCCGTACCGCCTCGTGCGCGACCGCGTTCAGGGTGCCGTCGCCGCCGGCCGCCACCAGGATCGCGCCCTCGCGCGCGGCGCGCGCCGCCGTCCGGGCCGCGGTCTCGGGCAATCGTGCGCCGTCGTGCACGATCTCCAGCACGCAGGTCCGGCCCGCGGCTTCCAGGACCTCGCGGATGGTGGCGCAGCGCAGCTCGGTGTCGGTATGGCCCGAGCCGGCGTTCAGCACGACGTGGAAGGGCGCATCGGGCCGGGGATCCTGCTTCGCCATCGTGATTGCTTCCTCCTCTATCTGCTGTCTTTTCAGCATAACAGCTCCGAAAGGAGGACCGTTCCCGCTTGCCGCCCGGACACACCGGGCCAAGTCGGGATTACTTCGTGACGGCGATCTGGGTGCGGTGGCCGCCCTTGAAGGTATACAGGGTGATGGTGCCGTCGCGGATGTCGCCGTGCGGGTCGAAAGCGATGTTGCCGGTCACGCCCTTGTAGTGGATCTTCGCCAGCTCGGGCAGGTATTTCGCCGGCGCCGACGAACCGGCCTTGTTCATCGCCTCGGCCAGGATCAGGGTCGCGTCGTACGAATACGGCGCGATGATCTGGACGTCGATGCCGAAGCGCTTGCGGTAGGCGGCGCGGAAGTTGTCCATGCCGGCCTTGCCCGCCGCCTCGACGCCGCCCGCTTCCGCGCACACGACCTGGCCATCGGCCATGGTGCCGCCGGACAGCTTGTGCATCTCGTCCGAGCAGATGCCGTCGCCGCCCATCATCTTGACGTTCAGGCCGAGCTGCTTCATCTGGCGCAGCATCGGGCCGGCCACCGCGTTCATCCCGCCGAAGAAGACCAGGTCCGGATTGCTGGCACGGATGCGGGTCAGGATCGCGGAGAAGTCGGTCGCCTTGTCGTTGGTGAACTCCTTGGCCACCACGTTCACGCCCTGCTGGCGCAGGCCGTTGACGAACTCCGTGACCAGGCCCTGGCCGTAGGCGGTGCGGTCGTCGATCACGGCGACCCGCTTGGCCGCCATGCTCTTGACGGCGTAGCGGCCCAGCGCGCGGCCGAGCTGGATGTCGTTGGCGACCACCCGGAAGGCGGTATTGAAACCCTGCAGCGTGTACTTGGGGTTGGTGGACGAGGCCGTGATCTGCGGGATGCCGGCATCGTAGTAGATCTTCGAGGCCGGGATCGTGGTGCCGGAAGTCTCGTGGCCGATCACCCCGTTGACCCTGGCATCGGCCAGCTTCTGGGCCGCGGCGGTGGCCTGCTTCGGATCGCCGCCGTCGTCTTCGGCTGCGAGCTCCCATTTGACCTTGCGCCCGCCGATCGTGGCGCCGCGCGCGTTCAGTGCCTCGATCGCCATGCGGACACCGTTTTCGCTGTCCTTGCCGAAGTGGGCCACCGGTCCGGTCATGGCGGCCACGTGGCCGATCCGGACGACTTCCTGGGCCGGCGCCAGGCCGGCGGCCGACAGTGCCGCGAGGGCAAACGCGTACTTCTTCATTCCATCCTCATCTAAATAAGTGATTCTATATAACCAAACCATAAGGGTACAGCGAACGGCGTTAACAGACAAGGTTTGCAGGGCAACATTGGCCTTTCACCCGGCGTTTCGGGCACAATCCTCGTCATGCATCCTGACCCGTCTTTCCCGCCGCTGCCGCCGATGTCCGGCGCGACCCTGCTGCGTGCCCTGTTCAAGCGGCCGGCGCCCCCCGCTGCCGCCACTGGCTGCGCGACGACCCGCTACCGGCTCGGCCGCATCGACAGCGCGCAGCTGGCGCGCTACCGGGCCGCCCTCGGTTTCACGGGCAGCCACCTGCCGCTGACCTACTGCTACCTGCTGGCCCAGCGCGCCCACCTGGCGACCATGTTGGGCGCATCCTTCCCGTTCCGGCTGGTGGGCGCGATCCACGTCGAGAATGCGCTGCGCGCCGGCATCCCGCCCGGCGCCGACCGTCCGCTCGCGCTGCTGACCGAGGTGCGGGTCGGGCCGCCGGCCGGGAACGGAGCCGTGCACGCGCTGCTGGACACCCGCGCGACCCAGGACGGCGCCCTGGTGTTCGCCTGCGCCAGCACCTACCTGGTGGTGCGCGGACGGCGCGGCGGCGCCCGCCACCCTCCGTCTGCCGCGCCGGCACCGGCAGCGGTCGCCGGCTGGCGGCTGGGGTCCGCCAGCGGCCGCGACTATGCGGCGCTGTCCGGCGACTGGAATCCGATCCACCTGTGGCCCTGGTCGGCGCGCCTGATGGGCCTGAAGGCGCCGATCATCCACGGCATGCACACCATGGGCCGCGCCTGCGCCGAGCTGGAACGGGCCGGCGGGCGCCCGCTTACCCGGCTGGGCGGGCGCTTCCGCGCGCCGATTCACCTCGGCAGCGACGTGGCGCTCGCGGCGGACCTGGAAGCCGGGCGCTACACCGTCGAGGCCGGCGGCCGCATCGCCGTCGCGGGTGAGTTCAGCTTTGATTCATCTCAAACTATGCAATGTGCATGATCGACTATACTGAATAGGTTGGGCCTATTCATGGGGAGTCAACCATGTACAAACGCATTCTGATACCGACCGACGGCGCCGCCCCCTCGCAGCGCGCGATATTGGCCGGCGTCGAGTTTGCCCGCGAGGTGGGCGCCGAGGTCGTGGGCCTGACCGCCACGCCCGCCTTCCACGTATTGAGCACCGACAGCGAGATGCTGGAAGAGACACCGGAGCAGTTCGCCGCCGTCAGCGAGGCGCGCGCCCGGCGCATCCTTGCCGACGTCGAGAACGCCGCGCAAGAGGCCGGCGTGCCCTGCCGCACTGAGCATGCCGTCGACGACGACCCCTACGCCGCCATCATCGCCGCCGCCCAGCGCCTGGGCTGCGACCTGATCGTGATGGCCTCGCACGGACGCCGCGGCCTCAAGGGCGTGCTGCTGGGCAGCGAAACCCAGAAAGTGCTGGTGCACAGCACGATCCCGGTGCTGGTCCATCGCTGAGCCGCCATGTACAAGCGCATCCTCGTTCCCACCGACGGCACCGAATTGTGCAGTGCCGCCCTCGCCACCGCCCTCGAACTGGCGACGCTGGGCGGCGGTTCCATCGTCGGCTTTCATGCCGGGCCACCCGACCGCCTGGGGCCGCTGGCCGAGGAGGATGCGGTACGCGCCGCCTGGCTGGCCGAACGCGAACAGGCCGGCACCGATGCCCTGTCCTGGATCGCGCGCCGCGCCAGCGAAGCCGGCGTCCCTTGCGAAACCCTGATGATCCACCACGAGAGCCCGGCCGCCGCGATCGTCGAGACGGCGCGCGACCGCCATTGCGACCTGATCGTGATGGCCTCGCACGGGCACGCGGGCCTCGGCGCGAACCTGCGCGCGCGCCTGCTCGGCAGCGAGACCTGGAAGGTGCTCAGCCTGTGCGCTATCCCGGTGCTGGTGGTGCGCGGTCCGTCGAACGCACCATGAGCACGGCTACCAGCGGCGGACCAGCGCGAACGACAGACCGCGCTCATCCCCGCCGCCGGCGGCGGAACGGGAGAAGCTCGCGCCGATCTTGCCGCCCCACTGCGGGGTAAAGTAGCGCACCCAGGCGACACCGCCGCCGCCCGAGCGGGCGCGTCCACCCACCAGGCTGAGCGGATCGTCGCTGCGGCCGCTGTTGGCACTCAGCTCCAGGTAGTTATCGGCGTCGCCGGCGTAGTACCAGCGCGCCAGCAAGCGTTCGCCGGTGCTGTGCGAGCCCGCCGACACGATGGCCTGGTGGCGCAGCTGGACATAGTAGTTGCCGATGTATCTGGCGAGGCTGGCGCCGTAGATGTTGACGCGCGCGCCAAAGCCCAGCACGTCGTCGCTGAGCGAGGCTTCCCAGCCCTGGCCGAGCGCCTGCCAGACCTCGACGCGACCGGCGTTGGCGGGAAACAGGCGGCTGCCGGCGGCGTGCTGGTAGCGCAGGTTGGCATAGGCGCCGCGCCACAGGCCGGTGTAGGCGTCTAGCGCCCAGGCGGCGTCGTGGCGGCCGAAGCGCTGCGCGCGCAGGGCCTCGAAGGCGAGCGAGCCGGCCGGCAGGTAATGGCGCACGCTGGCGGTCTGGTCGTTCCACCGGGGGCCGTTGCCGACCTCGGTCCAGCCCGAAGACAGGCTGGCGGCCCAGCTGGCGCCGGCCGGATTGACCGCATCCGGGTTGCCGGCGGACGGGACCGGCGGGCGCGGCTGCAGCTCGGCCAGCAGGCCATCGATCTCGCCGGCGTCGCCGCCGAGGGCAGGTGCCCGCTCCAGGTCGGCGCGCGCCTGGGCCGCATGGCCGAGGGCGCGGTGCGCGCGTGCCCGCGCGAGCAGCGCGTGCGGGTCGTTCGGGCGCAGCGCCGCCAGGCGCTCATAGGCATCCAGCGCCCTGGCCGCTTGTCCGCTCCAGCGGTAGGTATTGCCCAAGGCTTCCCAGGCGTCGGCGTAGTCGGGCGAGGCCTTCACCGCCGCGCCCAGGTCGGCCTCGGCCTCGCGCCAGCGTCCGAGGCGCGCATGGACGATGCCGCGGCTCAGCAGCACGTCGGCATTGCCCGGCGAGCAGGTCAGCAGCGCCGAGTACGCGGCCAGCGCCAGTTCCGGCTGGCCGCCGCTGGCCAAGGCGCGGGCCTTGGCGTACTGGTCGTCGAAGGATGTTGCGCTGGCGGACTGGACCTGTGAGGGCGGATCGGACGGAAGCTGGAAATCGATGGGCATGAATGTGAAAGCGGCAAGGAGCGACGAGGCGCGGCGGTCGCGCGCAGGCGAAACTGTGCCGGACTGGCTCTATTGCGTCAAGGAAACCACCCTTCCGCATCTACTTCTGTCGCGCAAATCCGTCAATTTTTGCTGCAAGCCTAGCAAGCCGCGTGCTCAGGCAATCCACCGCTCAGCGGCGTGAGCTTGCCGAGCGTCGACGGATAGGCGACAGGGTTGCGGCGGGGCGGCGCTCGGCTTCGGGCTGAAGCCGCTGGCGCAGGGAGGTGTTGCGGGAGACTCAGCTGCCTGCGATCGGGCTGCCGAACAGGCCGACGGCGAGTTCGGCCCAGACCAGCACCAGGGTCAGCAGCAGCCCGCCGCCGATCGCCCTGCGCTGCGGCGCGGTGCGCAGCTTGCGGGCCAGCAGGACGTACAGGCTACCGATGCCCGCCAGCAGTAGGCCGGCGACGGCGAAGTCGAGCGGCCCCCAGTTCACTTCACGGGTGAAGCGCATCGCTACCAGCGGCACCAGCAGGATCGCGCCGGCCCCCAGCAGGACCCGGCGCACATCCCTTGCCAGGCTGGCCTTGTCCCGGGTGCGGTCACCTGGCTGCCGTGCGCGCATGCCTGTCTCCGGTGAAGCCGTCTCAGAGCGGCAGGCCGGACTTGGCCAGGGCCATCGCCACCGGCAGGGCGCACAGCACGAGCACGACCCCGATGCGGACACGGCGGGCGCGTTGCTTGTGCTGCGAAAAACGTGAGAGGCGGAAACCTTTATCGGTGCTCATGACATCCCTTTCTAGTGCGTTATCTATATTGAATCATAATACGATTGCCAAAAAAGGCGCGCCACGGATGCTTCCAGAAAAACCACAAGCGTTGTTATAGCGCAAGCGCCTCTGTCGCCCCCTCGCAACAAGCCTTTCCTATCGGCCTCTGCAATACCGACTTTCGCGCCCTGCTCCTGCGCTATCATGCGTTTCCGATAATCATGAGAGGATGGGATGCAAGAACGGCTGAATCTCGAAAGCATGAAGGATGTGCTCGCCCTCGCCGTGCGCGACGCGCCTTTCGAGACCCTGACGGCCAGCCTGCTGCAGGCTGCCTGCCGCCTGACCGGCCAGGCCACGATGGCGGCCATCTACGTGGCCGTCCCCCGCGAGAACGAACTGGAACTGGCCGCGTCGATCGGCATGGACCAGGGCCTGGCTGCTGCCCTCGCCCGCCTGCCGATCGGCGCCGACGCAGCCGCTTGCGGGCGCGCCGCCCACCTGCGCCAGGCGGTGGTCGTCGGCGACCTGGCGGCCGAACCGCGGATGGCGCCATGGCTGCCGCTGGCGCGGACGCATGGCGTCAACGCCTGCTGGTCGTACCCGCTGCACGCGCCGGGCGGCGTCGTGATCGGCACGCTGGCCTTCTACCGCCGCGCGCCCGGACTCCCCGGCCCCGGCCTGGCGGACGACATCGCCTATTTCGCCGACCTCGCCGCCCTGGTCGTGCAGCGCCACCTGCGCGAACGCGACAGCGAGCAGCGCGACGCCCTGGCCCGGGAGCACCTGGCCATGGTCGCCGCCGAATCCGAGCGCCGGCGCCGGCTCTACGAGGCAGTCCTGTCGGCCACCCCCGACCTGGTCTATGTGTTCGACCTGGAACACCGCTTCGCCTACGCCAACGCGGTGTTGCTGCAGATGTGGGGCAAGACCTGGGACGAGGCGATCGGCAAGAACTGCCTGGAGCTGGGCTACCCCGGCTGGCACGCCGAGATGCACGGCCGCGAGATCGAGCAGGTCAAGGCGACCAGGCGCCCGGTCCGTGGCGAGGTCCCCTTCGACGGCACCTTCGGACGCCGCATGTACGAATACATTCTGGTGCCGGTGCTGGGACCGGACGGCGAAGTCGAGGCGGTCGCCGGCACCACCCGCGACGTCACCGAGCGCAAGCAGTCCGAGGACGAGCTGCTGGCCAGCGAGCAGCGCTTCCGCACGATCACCAACGCGATGCCGCAGATGGTCTGGACCGCCCTGCCGGACGGCAGCATCGACTACCACAACGACCAGTTTGACGAGTTCGTCGGCCTGGCGCCGGGCGCGGTCGAGGGCACGAGCTGGGCCGAGGCGGTGCTGCATCCGGAAGACCGCCAGGCCGGGCGCGAAATCTGGCAGCGCAGCGTGGCGCGCGGCGAACCCTACGAGATGACCTACCGCCTGCGCCACCACAGCGGCGAATTCCGCTGGATCCTGGCGCGCGCCCTGCCGCTGCGCGACGCCGGCGGCGCCATCGTCAAGTGGCTGGGCACCGACACCGACATCCACGAAAAGAAGTTGGCCGAGGATGCACTGCAGGACGCCAACCAGCGCAAGGACGAGTTCCTGGCGATGCTGGCCCACGAACTGCGCAATCCGCTGGCACCGATCAGCGCCGCCGCCCAGGTGCTGCGCATCGCTCCCGCCGACCCGGACAAGGTGCGCGGTTTCGCCGAGGTGATCGGGCGCCAGGTCAATCACATGACTTCGCTGGTGAACGACCTGCTGGACGTCTCGCGGGTCACGCGCGGGATGGTGCAGTACGAGAAGGCAGACGTCGACCTGCGCAGCGTGATCATGAGCGCCGTCGAGCAGCTTGGCCCGCTGCTCGAGGCACGCCGCCATGCCCTCTCGCTCGACCTGGGGCCGGACGCCGCCCACCTCACCGTGCGCGGCGACCGCGCACGTCTGATCCAGGTGTTCGCCAACCTGCTGGCCAACGCCGCCAAGTACACCGCCGCCGGCGGGCGCATCGCGGTGGCGCTGGAGACGGCGGGCACCGGCGCACGGGTGCGGGTGAGCGACAACGGCAGCGGCATCGAAGCTTCCCTGCTGCCGCACGTGTTCGACCTGTTCACCCAGGGCGCGCGTACGCCGGACCGCGCCCAGGGCGGCCTCGGCCTGGGCCTGGCGCTGGCACGCACCATCGCGCTCGCGCATGGCGGGATGATCCATGCGCACAGCGAGGGGGCCGGCCAGGGCAGCAGCTTCACCGTCGAGCTGCCGCTGGCCACCTCCGAAGGCGCCGTCAGCGCCGGGGCCGATGGCGGCGGCGCGGCATCGGCCGGGGCGCCGCTGTCGCTGATGCTGGTCGACGACAACGTCGACGCCGTCACCATGCTGGCCGCCCTGCTGGCCGCGGCCGGCCACAAGGTCGAGAGCTTCAGCGACCCGCGCAGCGCGCTGGCGGCGGCGCCGGCGGCGGCACCGGACGCCTTCATCCTCGACATCGGCATGCCGGGCGTGGACGGCTACGAGCTGGCGCGCCGCCTGCGCGCGCACCCGGCATGCCGCGGCGCCCTGTATGTGGCCCTCACCGGCTACGGCCAGCAGGGCGACCGCGAGCTGACCCGCCAGGCCGGCTTCGACCACCACTTCGTCAAGCCGGTCGACGCCGGCCAGCTGCTCGCGGCCCTGCGCCAGCGCGCGCCGCGCGCGGGCTAGCCGGTGCCCTTCCGGCCGGCCGCGCTGTTCCTCAATCGAAGCGCCACACGACGGCCGAGGCGTCGTCGGCCTGCTTGACGGCCAGGTCGGTGCCGGCGCCGGCCGCGTGTTCGTGGGCGCGCAGCCCGGCCAGCATGGCGTCCAGGCCGTCGCGCGCGCAGCCCCGGGCCAGGCTGGCATCGCTGTGCAGGCCGTAGGGATGGACCAGCCGGTAAAAGCCGTCCGTCATCACCAGCAGCACCGCGCCGGATTCGGCCCGTACCGAATAGCGGCGCGCGGCGAACGAACCGGCGGGCATCAGGCACAGGGACTGCGGCATCGGCGCCGTGTTCTGCTCTTCGCGGCGGCGCCTCAGCATGGGCAGCAGGCGCTCGCGGCGCTCGGCCGGATCGCCGACGCCTTCGCCGGCCAATGCGGCGATGGCCTTCTGCAGCACCGCTTCCTGCGGATTCACCCAGGGATCGAGGTCCTGCACGCTGCCGTCCGGCCGCAGCAGCAGGGTCTTGCAGTCGCCCAGGCAGTAGACGATCAGCTCGGACGCACCGTGTCCGGGCAGGATGCGGATCCAGGTCATGGCCGCGATCGGCCAGGCATACACCGGCACCGCCAGCCCTGCGGTGTGCCAGTGAAAATCGGTGCGCACCGCTTCGAGCGCAGTGCGCACCGCCTGTTCCTGGGGGCAGCGGCCGGTCAGGGCGTCGCCGAAGGCGGCGCTGAAACGGCGCACGAACCAGGCCACGTCGCCGGCCTGGTGGTCGATGTAATTCCGGCTCGCCACCGACGTGGCGCCGTCCAGCACCACGATGTCGGCGACGTGCCCTTGCTCGAATACCGCCACATGATCCTCGTTGGCGTGGCCGCCGCCGCCCGAGGACACTGAAGTCCAGCCCATTGCATTGCTCCCGAATATATTGCCTTAACTATAGAACAATTTCCGGAGAGATGCATAATCAGCCTCGGCTTGGCTTGGAAAGCCCGGCTCAGGCACCCAGCACGGTCACCACCACGCGGCGCCGGTGCGGCGCCGTGCGGTGCTCCCACAGATAGATGCCCTGCCAGGTGCCGAGCAGCAGCCGGCCGCCGCCGACCGGCACGCTCAGGCCGGTGGCGCTGAGCATGCTGCGCGCGTGGGCGGCCATGTCGTCCGGCCCCTCGGCATCGTGGCGGTAAGCCGGATCGCCGTCGGGCGCCAGGCGCGCCATGATCGTCTCGAGATCGCGCCGCACGTCGGGATCGGCGTTTTCCGTGATCGTCAGCGAACAGTTGGTGTGCTGGACGAAGACGTGCGCCAGGCCGCAGCGCAGCCCGGACGCCGCGACCGCGTCGGCCACGGCGGCGGTGATGTCGCGCGTGCCGCGTCCGGCGGTCGCGATCTCGAGGATGGTCTGCCAGCTCATGGTCGCCCCCGATCTTCCGAGGAATCGCCGTGGTCGATTCGAGCAGGGTGCGATAGGCGTCGGGATCGTTTGTTTACTGGCGCAGGCACGGGCCGGCGCTCTTGCGGAAGTCCGCCAGGTGCGAAGACGGAATCAGGTTGATCTCCGCCGAATGGAAGTGCTGGCACAGCGGGCGCACGGCGCCGTCTTCCGGCTTCCAGCAGGCGGCCTGCTCGCCGTCCTCGTAGATGTCGACGATCCAGCCGGAGCCGCCGATGGCTTGCACGATCCCGCTCACGCCCGCCGCGTAGCTCGCCGGCAGGTCGAAGGCGACGCGCAGCACGGTGGCGTCCGGCAGTCGCGGATACGGCGTGGTGTAGAAGTCAAACAGCTCGGCGGTCGGCCAGAACAGGGCCAGCACCTGCTGCAGCACGGCCTGGCTGTTGGCGCCGTCGCGTCCGGTAACGACGATGCGCACGCCCAGGCGCAGCCATTCATCGGCCGCCACTTCGGAGCGCTCCAGGGTTTCGACGGTCAGCATGGCATTCGACTCCGGTAGATTGACGCTCGTCATACTACTACCAGTGCCGGCAAAGAAGCTCTCGAAAAATCACATGGAGGCGATTCTGTCGCCACCGGTTGTAGCGGCGCCACGGTGACCATCGCGGCGCCGCCCGCGAATGTTGGGTAGAATGACAAGTTTAATCGCTACCGGACCGTTTCCACGATGAATCACCGCGACGCTTTCCTGGCCAACGGCGGCGACGCCGGCGCGCACGCCCTGGCGCAGGACTGGAGCGCGCACCCGCTCGGTCCCGTCGACGGCTGGCCGACCTTGCTGCGCATGTCGCTCGGCATGGTGCTCGGCTCCGCCTTTCCGACCTTTCTGGCCTGGGGCGAGGAGCTGTTCGTCTTCCATAACGACGCCTATGCGCCGATGCTCGGCAACCGGACCGGCACCGCGCTCGGCGCGCCCTTGTCCAGCGTCTGGCCGGAAATCTGGGAGACCATGGCGCCGCTGGCGCGCCGCGTGCTGGACGGCGAGGCCCTGTTCTTCGAGAACTTCCAGGTCACGGTGGAACGCAAGGGCTATCCGGAGCTGGCCTGGTTCACGTTTTCGTACAGCCCCGTGCGCGACGAGGCCGGCGCGGTGCGCGGCCTGATGTGCACCGTGGTCGAAGTCACCGACAAGGTACTCGCCCTGGCCCGCCACAAGGAAGCCGAGGAACGCTACGCCCTGTGCCTGACGGCGTCCGGCAACATCGGCACCTGGACCTACGAGCTCGATACCGGCGCCACCTTCGTCGACGAGCAGTTCGCGCGCCTGTTCCAGGTCGACGCCGCGCTGGCCCGCGCCGGCACCGAGCTCGAACGCTTCACCAGCATGATCCATCCAGACGACCGCCCGCGCGTGGTCGCCGCGATCGAACACGCGATCGTCACCGATACCCCGTACGACATCGAATACCGCATCCCGCAGCTGGCGCGCGCCGAGGTCTGGGTGAACGCGCGCGGCAAGCTGTTCCAGGACCTCAGCACGGGCCGGCGCCGCTTCGCCGGCGTCGCCATCGACATCACCGAGCGCAAGAAGGCCGAGCTGGCGCGCGACGACAGCGAACGGATCGCCTCGCGCGCCCTGCTGCGCGAGCTGGACAACCGGCGCCGCCTCGACGTGCTGCTGGACGCCGCGCCGGTCGGCATCGTCTACGTCGACGCCGCCGGCAAGCTGCTGGTCGCGAATTCGGCCAACCGCGACATCTGGGGCAGCCACCCTGCCCCGGCCGCGGCCGAAGGCTTCGGCGACTGGAAAGGCTGGTGGCCGGCCGGCGACCCGCGCGCCGGCCAGCCGATCGGCGCCGACGAATGGCCGATTGCGCGCGTGCTGCGCGGCGAGGACGTCGGCGGCGGCCGTGCCGAGATCGAACCCTTCGGTGCGCCGGGCACGCGGCGCACGATCCTGATCCGCACCGCCGCCATCCGCAACGAGCGCAACGAGATCGTCGGGGCGGTGGCCGCCGACCTCGACATCACCGCCCAGGTGGCCGCCGAGCGCGCGCTGAAGGACAGCGAAAGCAGGTTCCGCTCGATCGCCAACGTGATCCCGCAGATGGTGTGGTCGGCCCCCGCCGGGGGCGAGAACGACTACCTGAATTCGCGCTGGACCGAGTTCACCGGCCTGACGATCGAGCAGTCCGCGGGCCGCGGCTGGCATGCCTTCATCCATCCGGAAGACCTGCCCGCGCTGCTGGCCGCCTGGGAGCGCAGCCAGGCCGGTGGCGCACCGTTCGAGGTGGAGCACCGGCTGATCCATCACTCCGGCCAATACCGGTGGGTGCTGAACCGCGCCCTGCCCGTCACCGGCGAACATGGCGCCATCGTGCGCTGGATGGGCAGCCTGACCGACATCCACGACAAGAAGCGCGGCGAGGAGGAGCTGAAGGCCGCGGCGCGGCGCAAGGACGAGTTCCTGGCGATGCTGGCGCACGAGCTGCGCAATCCGCTGGCGCCGATCAACAGCGCGGCCCAGCTGCTGGTCCATGTCGCCGCCGACGAGAAGCGGGTACGCCAGTCGAGCGACATCATCGTGCGCCAGGTGCGCCACCTGACCGGCCTGGTCGACGATTTGCTGGACGTCTCGCGCGTGACCCGCGGCCTGGTCGAACTGCAGCGCGAACAAGTCGACCTGAAAGCCGTCGTGGCCAGCGCGCTGGAGCAGGCCCGCCCGTTGGTCGAGGCGCGCCGGCACTACCTCGACCTGGCCCTGGACGCTGCCCCGGCCTGGGTCGACGGCGACCGCATCCGCCTGGTGCAGGTGGTCGCCAACCTGCTCAACAACGCGGCCAAGTACACCCCGCAGGGTGGCGCGATCACGCTCACGCTCGACGTCGATGCGGGCTTCGCATCGATCGCGGTGCGCGACAACGGCATCGGCATCGGGCCGGACCTGCTGCCCCAGGTGTTCGACCTGTTCACCCAGGCCGAGCGCACCCCGGACCGCGCCCAGGGCGGCCTCGGGCTGGGACTGGCGTTGGTGAAGAGCCTGGTCGGCCTGCACGGCGGCAGCGTCGAGGCCGAAAGCGAGGGCCCGGGACTGGGCAGCACCTTCCGCGTGGTGCTGCCCCTCACGCAGGCGGCGGCCGGGGTGCCGGCCACCGCCGGCATTGCCGCGGCAGCCGGCGCCGCGCGCAGCCTGGACGTCCTGATCGTCGACGACAACGCCGATGCCGCGCAGTCGCTGGCCGAGATCCTGCGCACCCTTGGCCACCGCGTCGGCGTGGCCCACGGGCCGCAGAGCGCGCTGGCGCTGGCCGGACGGGACTGGCCCGAGGTCTTCATCCTCGACATCGGCCTGCCCGACATCGACGGTTATGTGCTGGCGCGGCGCCTGCGCGCGATGGCGGAAGAAAAGCCGCAGCAACGCGCGGCCCTGTACCTTGCCCTGACCGGCTACGGCCAGGCGCATGACAAGGTGCTGTCCAGGGCGGCCGGCTTCGACCGCCATTTCGTCAAGCCGGTCGACCTCGATGCCCTGCTGGCCGCGCTGGCGGAAGCGCCTGCCGCGCGCGGCTAGCGCAGGGCCTTCAGCACGTCCTCGCGCGCGGCGCTCCAGCCGCTTTCGGCCAGCACCGGCGCACAGCGCCCGCAGGCTTCGAAGGGATTGCAGTCGTGGTCGACGTCGAGGTAGCGGGTGCCGGTCATCAGCTTGGCGGCACGGGCGTCCTGGCGGCCCGAGCCGGCGGAGGCCGGCTCGCCGTCCTTCGGCATCCAGCGCGCGAAGGGTTCGGGCGCGACCCCGTCAGGCACGTACCAGCGCTTGCGGGCCGGATTCCAGCGTGCACCCAGCTCGCGGGCCTGGTCTTTTTCGGCGTAGGGAACATTCAGAAACATCATGGCGCCATCATACCATCGACACAAGCGGCCCGGCCGCTCGGACGGCACCGCCGCTAGCGCTGCATGCCCCAGCGCCGCACCGTCACGCGCTCGGCGGCGTCGAACACGATGTGCTCGAACAGCAGCCCGATCACGATCACCGTCGCCAATCCGGCGAACACTTTGTCGGTGAACAGCTCGTTCCGGCTCTGGAAGATGTACCAGCCCAGGCCGCCCTTGCCCGAGGTGGTGCCGAACACCAGTTCCGCCGCGATCAGGGTGCGCCAGGCGAAGGCCCAGCCGATCTTCAGGCCGGACAGGATCGCCGGCAGCGCGGCCGGCACCAGGATCTGCGTCACCATCCGCAGTCCGTTCAAGCCGTAGTTGCGGCCGGCCATGCGCAGCGTCTCCGGCACCGCACGAAAGCCCGCATAGGCATTCAGCGCCACCGGCCACATCACGGAATGCACCAGCACGAACACCAGGCTGCCCTTCCCGAGACCGAACCACAGCAGGGCCAGCGGCAGCAGCGCGATCGCCGGCAGCGGATTGAACATGGCAGTCAGGACCTCGAGCAGGTCGCGCCCGAGACGGCTGGACATCGCCAGCGAGGCCAGCAACAGGGACTTGCGCAGCCAGCCGGCCCGCAGGATGGCGCCGCGCAGGCCTTCACGCCGGGTGAACGGCGGCGCCGCAGTCGCCGACACCGGCAGCAGCGGCAGCTCGTACTCGGGACGAGCGACCGGATCGTAAGGCGCGCTCATGAGCGCACCGCCATCGCCGCTGCATGCTCCACGTCGGCCGCGGCCTGCGCCTCCTCGCCGAACAGCAGGCGGTGGATGCGCTGGGCGGTGGCCTGAAAGTCCGGGCTGCCGCTGCTGGCCAGGCCGAAGCGGTGGCTGTCAACCTCGGCGCGCACCCGGCCCGGATGCGGCGACAGCAGCAGGATGCGGTTGCCCACCACCAACGCTTCCTCGATCGAGTGGGTGACGAACAGCATGGTGAAGCGCGCCTCCTCCCACAGCGCCTGCAGCTCTTCCTGCATGCGCCGGCGCGTCAGCGCGTCGAGGGCGGCGAAGGGCTCGTCCATCAGCAGGATGTCGGGCTGCATGGCCAGCGCGCGGGCGATTGCCACCCGTGCCTTCATCCCTCCGGACAGCGTATGCGGCCAGGCGTCGGCAAAGCCCGCCAGGCCGACCCTGTCCAGCCAGTGATCGGCACGCTCCCCGGCTTCCTTGCACTTCACGCCGCCGGCCTGCATCGGGAACATCACGTTCTGCTTCACGGTCTTCCATGGCGGCAGCTGGTCGAACTCCTGGAACACGACGATGCGGTCGGGGCCCGGGCCGACGATGCGCCGGCCGCGCAGCAGCAGGCCACCGACCGCGGGCCGCACGAAGCCGCCGACGGCCTTCAGCAGGGTCGACTTGCCGCAGCCCGAAGGCCCCAGCAGGACGAAGCGGTCGCCCTGGTAGACATCGAAGCTGACGCCGTGGGCGGCGCGCACGCTCCCCGTGGCGGTGGCGTAGTCGATGCCGACATCCTCGGCCCGCAGTAGCGGCGCCGGCTGGCGCGGCGGCTCATGGTGGGCGCCCTGGGCGCCCTGGAAAGGCAAGACGTTCATGGTTCCATCCTCCTCAGCTGCCCGCGCCCAGCACCGGATGCTCGAAGAAGTAATCCTTCCAGCTGGCCGCCTGCTTCCGGATCGCGCCGGTCTGGTGCAGGAACTGGGCTAGGCCCAAGGTGTTCTGCGGCGCGATCTTGAACTGGATCTGCGGATTCCGGATCACCTTCAACAGAAAAGCGCGGTCGGTGTTCGCCCTGGTCACGCGCAGGTAGGCGTCGGCTCCGAGTTCCGGATTGGCGGCGACCAGCTGCGCGGCCTCGTTCAGCGCATCGATAAAGGCGCGGTAGGTCTTCGGGTTGTCCTGGACCCACTTCTCGGTGGCGTACAGCACCGTCGACGAACTCGGCCCACCCAGCACGTCGTAGGAATTGAGCACGATGTGCGCCTTCGGATTGCCCACCAGTTCCTGGTCCTGGAACGGTGGGTTGCCGAAGTGACTGTTCAGTTCCGTCTGCCCGGCGATCACCGCCGCGGTGGCGTCCGGGTGCGGTACCGACTGCGTCAGGTGGTCGAGGCGGCTGTACTGGGCTGTGCCCCACTGCTTCGCCGCTGCCATCTGCAGGATGCGGGCCTGCACCGACACCGTCACCGCGGGTAGCGCGATGCGGTCCTTGTCGCTGAAGTCGGCGATGGTCCGGACCTTCGGGTTGGTGCTGACCAGGTAGTACGGGAAGTTGCCGAGCGAAGCGATGCCCTTCACGTTCTGGCGTCCGGCGGTACGGTCCTAGATCGTCAACAGCGGGCCGACGCCGGCACCGGCAACATCGATGGAGCCGGACAGCAGCGCATCGTTGACGGTATTCCCTCCCGACAGCTGGATATAGTCGACATGGATCGGCACGCCCAGCTTGCGGCCGTGCTTCTCGATCAGCTTCTGGTCTTGGGCGACGTTGAGTAGCAGGTAGACGACGCCGAACTGCTGGGCGATGCGGAGCTGGCCCTCGGCACGGGCGGCAGTGGATGAGTAGAGTGCCAGGGCGGACAGGGTCAGGCCGGCGGCAAATGTGCGGAACGGGATACGCATGGTGAACTTTCGTTGATCGTTATTAGAAAGGCACATCGCCTTCGATCGTGGTGCGGTACAGCTTGCGGCGCTGGTCAATGGGGCAGCCGGCCGCCAGGTGCAGCAGCGAGCGGTTATCCCAGAACACCATGTCCCCCGGCTGCCAGCGGTGGCGGTAGATGTATTCCGGACGGGTGCTGTGCTCGAACAGCTCTTTCAGCAGCGCGCGCGATTCGCTCTCCGGCAGGCCGACGATGCGCGTCGTGAAATGCTCGCTGACGAAGAGCGCCTTGCGGCCGGTCTCGGGATGGGTGCGCACCACCGGATGCACGACCGGCCTGACCTCGTCGATCTGGGCCTGGGTCAGGTCCGGCCGCCAGGGATTACGCTTCTGCAGGTCCGCGTAGCGGGCCAGGTAGCTGTGCTCGGCCTGCGCATGCTCGACCGCGCGCCACAGGTAGTCCGGCAGTTGCTCCCAGGCCGTGTGCTGGTTGGCGAACAGGGTGTCGCCGCCCTCTTCCGGCAACTCCTGGGCGTGCAGCATCGAGCCCAGGCTTGGGGTCTCCTTGTACGACAGGTCGGAGTGCCAGAAGTGGCCGGCATCGCCCAGGCCGATCGGTTGGCCGTTCTCGCGGATGTTCGAGATGACCAGTACTTCCGGATCGGAAGGCAGCTGGAACTGGCGCAGCACGTGGATCTGCAGCCTTCCGAAACGGCGGCTGAAGTCAACCTGCTCGCGCGGCGCGATGTGCTGGTCGCGGAACACCAGCACGTGGTGGTCGAGGTGGGCGCGGTGCAGGAGCGCGAAGTCCTGCTCCGATACGGGTTGCGACAGGTCGAGGCCCAGCACCTCGGCCCCGAGCGGGGCGTCGAAGGGCTTGATGGCGAGATGCTGGCGGGACGCAGGGAGTGCTTGGAGGACGGCAGACATGGGCGTTTCCGGATGAGTTCAGGTGCATCCAGCTTAGGCCCGCATGATTGACTCGACAACGAAGCATCTCGAGAAACCAAATACGAAATTCGCTCAACGACGATTCAGCCCGCCTTGCGCACCGGCGCCACTGGCGCAGCCTGCGCCACCCGCACCAGGTCGCCCTCGCCGATGCCGTCCGGCGGACTGTCGACAATGCGGTCCGCCCGCGTCACCCCCTCGCCCAGCTGGATCACGTTGCCGAAATCGCGGGCGATCGTCACCTTCTTCATGTGCACGCGGTTGCCGGCGTCCAGCACCGCGACCTGGGCGCCGTTGCGGCCCATGATCAGCGCGCCCGGCGGCACCGCCACGGCGTCGTCGGCCGGCGCGGCCTGATCGAACTGCGCGGTAGCGAACGCGCCCGGCAGCAGCTCGCCCTTGGGATTGTCGACCGCCAGCTGCACCAGCATGGTGCCGGAGCCGGCGTTGATCGCCTGGGCCAGCGACTGCACCTTCGCCTGGTAGCTGCTGCCCGGACGTTCCGGCACGCTCACGTTCGCGCTGCTGCCCGGATGGATCTGCGCCACCTGGCGCTGCGGCACCTGGACGTACACACGCAGGCGGCGCAGGTCGGACACCACGAACAGCTCGCTGCCGCTGGTGCCCGAGGCGCCGGCGTTGACCAGCGCGCCGACGTCGGTGTTGCGGGCCGTGACCACGCCGTCGAAGGGCGCGACCAGCCGGGTGTAGCGCTTCAGCGCCTGCTGGCGCTCGACGCTGGCCTGCAGGGCCTGCACGTTCGACTTCTTGGAAATGAAGTCGCCCTGCTTCTCGTCGGCTTCCTGCTTCGAGACCGCGTTCTGCGCCACCAGCGACTGCCAGCGCCTGGCGGTGCTTTCGGCCAGCGCGAGGTTGCTGCGCGCGACCGCCAGCTGGGCCTGGGCCTGGCGCAGGTCCTGGTCGAGGTCCGGGGTTTCGATGGTGGCCAGCACCTGCCCGGCCTTGACGGGAGCGCCGATGTCGACGTTCCAGCGCGCCAGGTAGCCGGACACCCGGGCATAGATCGGTGCGCGCGACCAGGCCTCGATGCGGGCCGGCAGCTCCATCGGGGCTCCGGCGACATCCTTCAGCGCCACCAGATTCACGATCGGCACCGCATGCTCGGCGGCGGCCTCCTTGAGCTGCTCGGCCTGCGAGTGGCGGGTGGCCAGGCCGCCGATCACCACGGCGGCGGCAACGGCGGCGGCGAGCACGCCTGCGACCAGCGGGCGGGAAGAAGTGGATTTAGTTGGCATGGGCGGGAACTCCAGATGGGGGCAAGCCGGCGTCCACGGCGCGCCGTTCGCGGCGGCCGTGGACCAGGCTGAAAACGACGGGGACGAAGACCAGGGTGGCGATGGTCGAGAACAGCAGGCCGCCGATCACGGCGCGGCCCAGCGGGGCATTCTGTTCGCCGCCCTCGCCCAGGCCGAGGGCCATCGGCAGCATGCCGATCACCATCGCCAGGGCGGTCATCAGGACCGGGCGGAAACGCACGAAGCCCGCTTCCAGCGCGGCGGCTGCGGCGTCGCCCAATATGTCCAGCCTCTCGCGCGCGAAGCTGATGACAAGGACGCTGTTGGCGGTGGCCACGCCCATGCACATGATGGCGCCGGTCAGCGCCGGCACCGACAGCGTGGTGTGCGTCGCGAACAGCATCCACACGATGCCGGCCAGCGCCGCCGGCAGCGCCGAGACGATCACCGCCGGATCGAGCCAGGACTGGAAGTTGACCACGATGAGCAGGTAGATCAGGCCGACCGCGCCCAGCAGGCCGAACAGCAGGCCCGAGAAGGCGCGCTCCATGGTGCGCACCTGGCCCAGCATCTCGACCGAGGCGCCCTTGGGCAGGTCGGCCGTGGTGTCGGCCAGGACCTTGCGGATGTCGGCGGCGACGGCGCCGAGGTCGCGGTCCTGGGTGGTGGCATGGATCTGCACCATCGGCGCGATGTCGTACTGGCTGATGAGCGCGCTGCCGGTGCCGCGCTCGAAGCGCGCCAGGCCGCCGACGGTGGCGGCGTTGGCGTTGGCACCGCTGTTGTTTCCATTACCGACCGGCAGGTTGGCCAGCGCCGCCAGCGAATCGAGCTGGCTCTGCGGGGTCTGCATCACGATCGGATAGGTCACGCCGTTGGCCGGGTTCAGCCAATAGGTCGGCGAGACCTGGCTCGAACCGGCCAGGTTGACCACCATGCTGTTGGTGACGTCGCGGGTCGTCAGGCCCAGCAACTGGGCCTGGGTGCGGTCGACGTCGACCTTGAACAGCGGCGCGCGGTTCGACTGCTGGATGCGGGCGTCGGCCACGCCGGGGATCGCGCGGATGCGCTTGAGGAGCTTGGCCGCGTAGCCGAAGTTGGCATCGATATCACGGCCGCGCACCTGGACGTCGATCGGCGCCGGCGAACCGAAGTTCAGGATCTGGCTGACGATGTCGGCCGGCGGGAACGAGAAGGTGGTGTCGGGGAAGGCGCGCGGCAGCACTTCGCGCAGCTTCTTCACGTAGTCCGCGGTCGGCGCGTGGTCCTCTTTCAATGCGATTTGGAAGTCGCCGTCATGGGTGCCCATGGTGCCGGTATTGCCGTAGGTGGTGTTGATGCTGGAGGACGGCATGCCGATGTTGTCGACCATGGTCACGATCTCGCGGCCCGGGATCACGCCGCGGATCGCTTCTTCGATGTTGGCGAAGCGCTTCGCGGTCTCCTCGACGCGGGTGCCGACCGGCACGCGGGCGTGGATCAGTACCTGGCCGGAGTCTACCGCCGGGAAGAAGTTACTGCCCAGGAAAGGCACCAGCAGGAAGGACAGCGCCACCACGGCGATGAAGCCGACCAGGAAGGGCCGGCGGTGCTGGATCGAATGCTGCAGGATGCCGCGGTAAGCGTGGCGCAGGCCCTCGAAGCGGGCCTCGAAGCCGCGCTGGAAGCGTTGAACGGCATTGGTCGGCTTGTGCGCGTGCTCCGCGCGCGGGTCGTGCGCGCGGAGCAGCCAGTTGGCCATGGTCGGCACCAGGGTACGCGACAGGATGAACGAACACACCAGGGCGAAGATCACGGCCTTCGCCATCGGCACGAACAGGAAGCGCGCCACGCCCTCGAGGAAGAACATCGGGATGAACACGATGCAGATGCACAGCAGCGATACCAGGGCCGGGGCCACGATCTGCTGGGCGCCGTCCATGATCGCCGGCTCCACCGCCTTGCCCTGCTCCAGGTGCCAGTTGATGTTCTCGATGGTGACGGTGGCGTCGTCGACCAGGATGCCGACCGCCAGCGCCAGGCCGCCGAGCGTCATCAGGTTGAGCGTCTCCCCTGACGCCGCCAGCGCGATGATCGAGCCGAGGATTGACAGCGGGATCGAGACCGCGATGATCACGGTCGAGCGCCAGCTGCCGAGGAACAGCAGGATCATGATGCTGGTCAGCAGCGCCGCGATCGCGCCCTCGGTCGCCACGCCCTTGATCGCCGCGCGCACGAACACCGACTGGTCGTTGATCGGCACCACCTTCAGCGCCTCCGGCAGGCCGGCCTTGATCTGGCCAAGCTTGGCGCGCACGCCGTCGACGATGGCGAGCGTGGAGGCCGAGCCGTTCTTCAGGATCGACATCAGCACCGAGCGGCCGCCGTCGACGTGCACGATATTCGTCTGCGGCGCGTTGCCGTCATGGACGTCGGCGACGTCGCTGAGATAAATGGTCGCGCCGTTCACCACCTTGACCGGCAGCCGCGCCAGGTCCTCGATCGCGGACGGCGCGCTGTTCAGCTGGATCGTGTAGTCGAGGGCGTCGATCTTCTGGTTGCCCACCGGGGTCAACACGTTCTGCGCCGCCAGCGCGTTGGCGATGTCCTGGGCCGACAGGCCGCGTGCCTGCAGGGCATCCGGCTTGACGTCGATCTGCACCTGGCGCTGCTTGCCGCCGTACGGCAGCGGGATCGCCGCGCCCGGCACCGTCACCAGCGGCGTGCGGATCGTGTTCATGCCGAGGTCGAACAGCTGCTGCTCGGACAGGCCCTTGCCCGACAGCGCCAGCTGGAGGATCGGCACGGTGGCCGCGTTGTAGTTCAGGATCAGCGGCGGCGTGATCCCGGCCGGCATCTGGCGCAGTGCCGACTGCGAAATCGCCGTCACCTGCGCGTTCGCGACCGCGATGTCGACGCCCGGCTGGAAGAAGATCTTCACCACGCTGATGCCGGGATAGGTATTCGCTTCGATGTGCTCGATGTCGTTGACGGTGGTGGTCAGCGAGCGTTGGAACAGGGTCGAGACGCGCCCCGCCATCTGGTCCGGCGGCAGGCCCGTGTACTGCCAGGCGACCGCGATCACGGGCATTTTGATGTCCGGGAAGATATCGGTGGGCGTGCGCGTGGCGGCCAGCGGGCCGATGATGAGCAGGGTGAGCGCCAGCACGACGAAGGTGTAGGGACGCCGTAGCGCGACGCGGACAAGGCCAAGCAGCATGGAATACTCCGGCTGATGCAAACCCAATAATATGCGCGAAAACCCCCACGCTGGCTAGGCCCGCGAGCCGCAAACCGCCATGAATTTCATGCGTCACTGCGCGCCGGCGCCGTCGCGTCAATACAAATGAAAAGGGCGGAGCCCAAGGCCCCGCCCCGCCGTCACAATCGTATTGCCCGGCGCGCGCTTCAAGCCTCGCCGTCGACCACGACCCGATCGCGGCCGCCGCGCTTGGCGGCGTACAGGGCCTTGTCGGCGGCTTCGATCAGCGCCTTGGCCTCGCCGAGGCGGCCCTCGTCCATGCTGGCCACGCCGATGCTGAGGGTCACGTAGGGCCGCACCGCGCCCGGCGCATGCGGCAGGTTCAGCGAGGCGACGTAGGCGCGGATGTTCTCGGCGAGCTGGCGCGCCTGGAGCGCGTCGGTGTCGGGCAGGATCGCGGCGAACTCCTCGCCGCCGTAGCGCGCGGCGACGTCGGCCGGGCGCTTCAGCCTGGTCGCCAGCGCCTGCGCCACCGCCGACAGGCAGGTGTCGCCGGCCTGGTGGCCGAAATGGTCGTTGTAGGCCTTGAAGGAATCGATGTCGGTCAGCAGCAGGGAGAGCGTGCCGCCGAGCCGCTGGGCGCGCCGCAGTTCGCGGTCGAGGGCGACGTCGAAGTAGCGGCGGTTGGCGATGCCGGTCAGGCCGTCGACGTAGGAACGGGCGCGCAGCGATTCGGCGTGGTCGAGCAGGCGGCGTTCGCGCTCATTCGCGCCGCTGATGTCGCGGATCTCGACCAGGCAGAACGGCTCGCCGTCCTCGCGAAACGACGACACCGACACCGCCTGCTCGATCAGCGGGCCGTCGAAGCTGCCGGCGGCGCGCAGCGGGAACGGGCTGCGGTGCTCGCTCTGCGGGATTGCGGTGGCGGTATCGTCGGCCAGGGCGGCCAGCACCGCCGTCTCGATCCGCGAGCCGCGCAGCGTGGGAAAGACCTCGAACAGCGAGTGGCCCATGACGCGCCCGGCGGCGCGGCCGCAGCGCGGCGTCAGCCAGCTGTTCCAGAGCACGATGCGCTGGTCGGCGTCGAGGACGATGACGCCGCCGCTGACGAGGTTCAGGACGCGCGCGGCGAGATGCGCGGAATCGGCGGCTTCTGGCTTGGAAGTGATCACTTGGCAGTTCGGTAACAAGTCGACTGCCGGATCATACCGGAAGTCAGGGATGCAGAACAGCGCGCAGGGTCCGTGCCAGGTCCTCGGCCGAATACTTGGCGACGTAGGCGTCGGCACCGACCTTCTTGACATGTTCCTCGTTGGTGGTGCCTGACAGCGAGGAATGGATCACCACCGGCAGCATCGAGAAACGCCGGCTGGTCTTGATCATGCGGGTCAGCGTGAAACCGTCCATCTCCGGCATCTCGAGGTCGGTCAGCACCGCCGCCACGCGGTCGTCGACGCTCTTGCCCTCGGCCTCGGCGGCGGCCGCGATGGCGTTCAGCTGCTCCCAGCACTCCTTGCCGCTCTTGGTCATGATGAACGGCAGGCCCATCGCATCCAGGCCCTGCTCGATCAGGACGCGCGCGACCACGGAATCGTCGGCCGCCAGCACCACGGAGCCCGGCTTGATGCCGATCTTGGCGCCCACCGCCTGCTGCACCGCCCGCTCGCCGTCATCGGCAGCCGGGCCGAGGTCGCGCAGGATGGTTTCCACATCCAGCACCTGCGCCAGGCGGCCCGGCTGGCCGTCCTGCGCTTCGAGACGGGCGATGCTGCTCACCATGCCGCTGCCCGCGCTGTGCTCGGACGACATCACCTGGCTCCAGTCCAGGCGCACGATTTCTTCCACGCTCTCGACCGCGAAGGCCTGGGTCGTGCGGGCGAATTCGGTCACCAGCATGATGTTCAGGCCGGTGACGGGCCTGACGCCGGCGATGGCCGGCAGGTCCAGCACCTGGATGATCTGGCCACGCAGGTTGACCACGCCCAGCACATGCGGCGGCGCCCCGGCGATCGCGGTGATCTCCGGCATGGCGACGATTTCGCGGATCTTGAAGACGTTGATGCCGAACAGCTCGCTATGTGCGCCGTTCTCGTCGCCGCCGAGACGGAACAGCAAAAGCTCGAATTTGTTGGTGCCGGTAAGGTTGCTGCGCTCGTCGACTTCCTGCTGAACCGATTTCATGTCTCGTCCTGTTGATGGTAATTCCCCCGGGAAATGATTTTAGGGACGAGCTTGGCTCCTGTGTCATTACAGGACAGACTCTTGCTGAGTTTCAGTCGTTTTGTTCCAAAAAACCACAGCGTCGTCAATTACCAATCGACAGCGCCAGGGTTTCCTTCACCTCCTCCATCACCACATAGCTCTTGGACTGCGCCGAATCGGCCAGGTGCAGGATTTCGCCCAGCAGCCTGCGGTACTCGGACATTTCCGGAATCCGCGCCTTGATCAGGTAGTCGAAGTCGCCCGACACCAGGTGGCATTCCATCACTTCCGGAATGCCGAGCATGGCGCGGCGGAAGCGCTCGAAGGCCTTTTCCGACTTCTGCAGCAGGGTGATCTCGACGAACACCAGGATCTGCAGTCCCATCGCCTGCGGGCTCACGCGCGCATGGTAGCCGGTGATGACGCCGTCGCGCTCCATCCGTTTGACGCGCTCGATGCACGGCGTCAGCGACAGTCCGACCCGCTCGGCCAGGTCCTTCATCACGATGCGGGCGTCTTGCTGCAGGATGGAAAGGATGTGGAGGTCGATCTTGTCGAGTACCCGGCTCGAATCTTTTTGAACGCGCATGAAGTTTCACCAAATAGGCAGCTAAAAATAGGAACAATTACGGCCACGTCAAATATAAGATAGCAATATTTTCTAAACCAATCCAATCAATTTTTTGAGAACACTATGCGAGTAATCGTCCTGGGCAGCGGTGTCGTCGGCGTCACGACTGCGTATTATCTGGCGAGGAGCGGCCACGAGGTGACCGTGATCGACCGCCAGCCGGGGGCGGCGCTGGAGACCAGCTTCGCCAACGCCGGCCAGATCTCCCCCGGCTACGCCTCGCCCTGGGCCGCGCCCGGCATCCCGCTGAAGGCCTTCAAGTGGCTGTTCCAGCGCCATGCGCCGCTGGCGATCCGCCCGGACGGCTCGCTGTTCCAGTTGCAGTGGATGTGGGAGATGTTCAAGAACTGCGACGCCGACCGCTACGCCGTCAACAAGGAACGCATGGTGCGCCTGGCCGAGTACAGCCGCGACTGCATCCGCGCACTGCGCGCAGAAACCGGCATCGACTACGAAGGCCGCCAGCAGGGCACCCTGCAGCTGTTCCGCACCCAGGCGCAGTTCGACGGCGCCGCCAAGGACATCGACGTGCTGCGCCAGGCCGGCGTGCCGTTCGAAGTGCTGAGCCGCGCACAGTTGGCCAATGCCGAGCCGGCGCTGGCCCGGGTGCGCGACAAGCTGGTCGGCGGCCTGCGCCTGCCGAACGACGAAACCGGCGACTGCCAGATGTTCACCACCAAGCTGGCCGAGATGGCCCGCGAACTCGGCGTGCGTTTCGAATTCGGCGTCGACATCCGTGCAGTCGAATCGCAAGGCGACCAGATCACCGGCGTGCGGACGGATAAAGGCACGTTCACGGCCGACCGCTACGTGCTCGCGCTGGGCAGCTATTCGCGCCTGCTGATGAAGCAGTTCTTCCGCGTCCCCGTGTATCCGCTGAAGGGCTATTCGATCACCGTGCCGATCACCGATGCCGCCCAGGCGCCGGTATCGACCATCCTGGACGAAACCTACAAGATCGCCATCACCCGCTTCGAGAACCGCATCCGCGTCGGCGGCATGGCCGAGATCGCGGGCTACAGCAAGGAACTGAACCCGCGCCGCCGCGAGACCCTGGAGATGGTCGTGACCGACCTGTTCCCCGGCGGCGGCGACGTCGCCAGGGCCAAGTTCTGGACCGGCCTGCGCCCGATGACCCCGGACTCGACCCCGATCGTCGGCGCCACGCCGCTGCGCAACCTGTTCCTGAACACCGGCCACGGCACCCTGGGCTGGACCATGTCCTGCGGCTCGGCCAGCGTGATCGCCGACCTGGTCAGCGGCAAGGTCCCGGCCATCCCTACCGACGACCTGGCGATCTTCCGCTACGCCGGCGCGCGTGCGGCGGGCACCCGACCCGACTTCGCGAAGGCCTGAGATGCATGGCGTGGCGAATGCAGTCGCGAATGGAGCCGATTCGGCCCGTGCCGGAGCGGTGCTGACGATCGACCTGGATGCGGTGCGGGCGAATTATCGCCTGCTGAGGGAGACGGCGGCCGGGGCTAGCTGCGCCGCCGTGATGAAAGCCGACGCTTATGGCCTCGGCATGGACATCGTGGCGCCCGCGCTGGCGCTCGAGGGCTGCCGCGTGTTCTTTACCGCCCACCTGGAAGAAGGCATGCGCCTGCGCCAGGTGGTGCCCGAGGACAGCGCAATCTACGTGCTGCATGGCCCGCCGCCCGGCGCCACCGCCGAGTTTTTCCAGTACGACTTGATCCCGGTGCTGAACGACCCGACCCAGCTCGAGGACTGGCGCCGCGCCTGCCGGCTGCTGCAGCGCCGCCTGCCGGCCGCGCTGCAGTTCGATACCGGCATGTCGCGCATGGGCCTGGCCCCGGCGGCTGTCGACAGGCTGCTGGCCGACCCGGCCTGGAAGGACGAACTGCGGCCGGTGCTGGTGATGAGCCATCTGGCCTGCGCCGACGAGCCGGAGCATCCGATGAATGCGCTGCAGCGCGAGCGCTTCCTTGCCTTGCGCACCCGCTTCCCGGGAATCCCGGGCAGCCTGGCGAATTCCTCCGCCGTGTTCCTCGGCGACGGCTTCCGCCACGACCTGGTGCGCCCGGGCGCCGCGCTGTACGGCATCAATCCGCAGCCGGGCACGCCCAATCCGCTGCGCCAGGCGGTCGGGCTGCGGGCCCGCATCATGCAGTCGCGCAGCGTGCAGGCCGGCGACTTCGTCGGCTACGGGGCGCGCCATGCCGTCACCGGCCCTGCCCGCATCGCCACCATCGGGATCGGCTATGCGGACGGCTGGCTGCGCAGCCTGTCCGGCCGCGGCCACGCCTTCATCGACGGCGTGGCGGTGCCGATCGCGGGGACGGTGTCGATGGACAGCATTACGCTGGACGTGACCGGCATTCCCGAGGAGCGCGTCGCGCCGGGACAGGAAGTCGATCTGTTGTGCGCGCAGCAGACGGTGGACGATGTGGCGCGCGAGGGTGGCACCATCGGGTATGAGGTGCTGACCCGGCTGGGCGGGCGGTTTCACCGCCGCTACGCATAGGGTCAGAGTCCGGTGTTGATGGTTGGACTCTGACCCTGGTGTTATGACGCGCCGCGTATTAGCACCGGGGTCAGTAGCACCGGGGTCAGAGTCCCGAAAAGAAGAACCGGACTCTGACCCCTCCCGCTGCCCTGACCCTCCCGCTGCCACTGACCACCGGGGTCAGAGCCCAATCACCAACACCGGGCTCTGACCCCTCCTCTAGAACAACGCGCCCTGCGGACTGGTCAGCCGAGCAAAACTATCCCCCAAAAACGGCAGGATCGCATCCGCCACCGGCTCCAGCTGCTTGCTCAGGTAATGCTCGTAGTCGATGGCCGACTGCAGCGCCTCCATCGGTTCCGGTCCGTTCAGGGTCATCATGTAGCGGATCCAGCCGCCGTTGCGGTACTGGGCCGGACGGCCCTGCCGGATGTGGAACTCGTCGGCGATGCGCGCCGCGCGCACGTGCGGCGGGACGTTGCGCTCGTACTCGTCCAGCGCGCGGCGCAGGCGCTTGCGGTACACCAGCAGCTCATCGAGCTCGCCGCTCAGGGTGCGCGCCACGTAGTCGCGCACGTAGTCCTCGTAGGGCTGGCGCTTGAAGACGCGCTCGTACAGTCCCTGCTGGAATTCCTGGGCCAGCGGAGTCCAGTCGGTGCGGACCGTCTCCAGTCCCTTGTAGATCATCTCGTCGCCGCCGTCGCTTGCGGTCGCCAGGCCGGCGTAGCGCTTCTTGCTGCCCTCTTCCGAGCCGCGCACGGTCGGCATCAGGAAGCGGCGGAAGTGCACGTCGTATTCCAGTTCCAGCGCGCTCTCCAGCCCCAGCTCGTCGCGCAGGGAGGCGCGCCACCAGGCGTTCACATGCTCGACCAGCGCGCGGCCGATCCGCTGCGCGTCCTGGTCCGCGTGCGCGCGCCCGAGCCACACGAAGGTGGAGTCGGTGTCGCCGTAGATCACCTGGTAACCGCGCTCCTCGATCAGCTCGCGGGTGCGGTGCATGATCTGGTGGCCGCGCATCGTGATCGACGAGGCCAGCCGCGGGTCGAAGAAGCGGCAGGCGGTGGTACCGAGCACACCGTAGAAGGCGTTCATGATGATCTTCAGCGCCTGCGACAGCGGCGCGTTCTTCTCGCGCTTGGCCGCTTCCCTGCCCGCCCACACGCGCGTGACGATGCCGGGCAGGCAGTGCCTGGTGCGCGAGAAGCGCCCGCCGCGAAAGCCCGGCACCGTGGCGTCCTCCGGCTCGGCCAGGCCCTGCACCAGCCCGACCGGGTCGATCAGGAAGGTTCGGATGATGGACGGGTACAGGCTTTTGTAGTCGAGCACGAGCACCGAATCGTACAGGCCGGAGCGCGAATCCATCACGAAGCCGCCCGGGCTGTCGGCGCCGGGCACGTCGCCGATGTTCGGCGCCACGAAACCCTGGCGGTGCATCAGCGGAATGTAGGAATGCTCGAAAGCCGCCACCGAGCCGCCGCTGCGGTCGGCCGCCAGCCCGGTCACGCTGGCGCGCTCCAGCAGGAAGGACATCAGGCCGGTCTTTTCGAAGATGCGCGTGACCAGCTCGCAATCCTTCAGGTTGTAGCGCGCCAGCGCCGGCTTGTCCTGCGCGAACATGCGGTCGATCGAGGCCATGCGGTCGTAGGGATTGTCGATCTCCTTGCCCTCGCCCAGCAGGCTTTGCGCCACCGATTCCAGGCTGAAGGAAGGAAAGCTCCAGGTGGCCGAACGCAGCGCCTCGATGCCGTCGATGACCAGGCGGCCGGCGATCCCGGCGAAGTAATGCTCCTGCCCGCCGGCCCGCTCGCGCCACTCCATCGCGCTGCCGTCCCGTCCCAGGCGCAGCGGCCGGTGCAGCTGCTCGGCATGCTTCTGCAGCACGCGCAGGTCGAACTGGACCAGGCTCCAGCCGATCACGGCATCCGGATCGTGCACCCGGAACCACTCCTCCATCTTGTCCAGCAGGGCAAGTCTGGTATCGCAGTATTCGAAATCGAAATCGAGGCCGCCCGGGTCGCCGTTGGGCGGCCCCAGCATGTACACCTGGCGCCGGCCGCAGCCCTCCAGCGCGATCGAGCGCAGCTCGCCCTGCATCGTGGTTTCGATGTCGAGCGAGACGGTGCGGATCTGCGGCCGGTAGTCGCCGTCGGGTTTCAGCTGGCCGTCGAGCAGCAGCCGGGTGTCGTTCTCGGCGGGCACGCCGGCAAACAGCACCGGCGCGCTGATGAAGCGCTCCATCAGGTAGCGTTCCGGCGGGCGCACGTCGGCCTCGTAGACGTCGACGCCGTGCTGGCGCAGGCGTTTTTCCAGCGCCAGCAGCTTGCGGTAGTGGCGGCAGTACAGGCCCAGCACGGGGCGGTGATGGAAGTCGGTCAGCGAAAGGGCGCGTAGCTCGCAGCCACGTTCGCCGCGCAGGACGAACTCGGCTGGTTCCCTTTGCTCGGCCGGGATGAAGGCGACCGCGCTCTGGCCCGGCACGCGCACGCGGCGTGGGCCGTCCTCGGTTGCCAGCCAGAACTCCAGCTCGACGCCGGCGTCGAGATCGCGCCAGTGCCGGGTCAGCAGGAAGCCGCGCAGAGGAGCGCGCGGGGTGGAATCGCTTGCCTCGTCCATCTTCCCATTCTCAGGCGTCGAAGGAAACGCTGTCGCCACGGTAGCGCGCCAGTTCGGCCTCCGTAAAACCGGCGCGGCGGCGCGCCTCCAGGTTGAAGGGCCCCTTCAGCACCGGCGCTTTATGGTGGAGCGCCAGCGCCTCGTAGGTGACGACCGGTTCCAGCCCGCGTTCCTGGCACAGGCCCAGGTACCAGCGGTTGCCGATCTCGACGTGGCCGACCTCGTCGCGCAGGATGATGTCGAGGATCGCGGCAGCCGCCGGGTCGCCGGCCTGGGCCAGCTTGGCGCGCAGCGGCGGGATCGCGTCCAGCCCGCGCGCCTCCAGCGTGCGCGGCACCAGGGCCATGCGCGCAAGGATGTCCGCGCGGGTCTTCTCGACCATCTCCCACAGGCTGTCGTGGCCGGGGAAGTCGCCGTAGGCATGGCCGAGCGTCCCCAGGTGCGCATCCAGCAGCGAGAAGTGGTAGGCCTCTTCCTTCGCCACGCGCAGCCAGTCGGCGTAGTACGCGGGCGGCATCCCGGGAAAGCGCCAGACGGCGTCCAGCGCCAGGTTGATGGCGTTGAATTCGATGTGCGCCAGCGCGTGGACCAGCATCGCGCGTCCTTCCGGCGTGGCCATCGAGCGCCGCCCGACCAGGCGCGGCGGCACCAGCTCGGGTTTATCCGGGCGGCCCGGGATGGTGCCGCCTGGCTCCAGCACGGCGGCCGGGTCCACGGGCAGCGTGCCGGCAGCGTGCGCGCGCGCCAGGGCCGCCACGCCCTCGCATTTGCGGCGCGGGTCCGTTTCAAGCAGGGAAATCAGTGCGCCTGCGCGCAGCTCGGGCGGTGCGGACATCGGGTCGTCGGTCGGTGCGAAAAAGGCAAAGTGTACCAAATCCGCCGCCGTCGGCGCGACGCCCTCTCACTTCGCCCAGCGCCCGATCATCCACATGCTCAGCTTCTGCAGGCCGATCAGCACGACCGTGATCGCGAGGGCCAGGCAGAACAGCACCAGGTTGCCGGCGTCGCCCGCTTTCAGGCCGAAGCTGAGCGCGGTCGCGATCGATGGCGGATGGACGACGTCGAACACCACCATCGCCACGATCGCCGCCACCATCGCCACCCCGGCCGAGACATAGCCGGGGCCGAGCGCGAGGAAGGCCAGCATGCCGATCACGGCCGAGCCGAGCTGGGCCAGGATCAGGGTACGGGTCTGGTTGGCCGCGTGGCCGGGGTCCAGGTAGACCAGGAAGGCGCTCGATGCCAGCGAAGCGAACAGCAGGCGCTGGCTGCTGATGGCTTCGACCAAGGCCAGCACCAGCAGCACGGTCGCGGTCGGGGCCAGCGCCAGCAGCAGCTCACGGCGCAGGCCGATGCGGCTGCGGCGCGAAGGCTTGTCCGGCGTATCCATGCTCAGTCCTTCGCGCCGGGAACCGAGCCGCCACCGCCCGGCTTCTTGAGCGCCGGCTCCTCGCTGGCCCGCTCGTCCTTCAATTCCTTGCTGAGGAAGTAGTTGAGCGCGGTCCGGATCACCGCGATCGCCGCCAGCTTGCCGATCCGCTCCCAGGTCGGCGCCACCGAGGTCGACAGGATGTCGGCCGCCAGCTGCAGCTCCAGCGCCAGGGTCAGGTAGCGCGCAAACGCCAGCCGGATCGGTATGAAGCTGCTGCTGCGATGCACCAGCAGGTGGCGGATCAGCGCCACGATGACGACCAGTACGCCAGTGGCGATGATCAGCGCACCGAGCGACTCCACCAGCAGGCGCAGCCATTCGACGTAGTTGCGTACCTGTCCCTCGACTTGTTCGAACAATCCGGCCCCCTACTGACTATATAAATACGCCGCCATGTCGCGCGCCTCGCCCTCGCTCACGCCCAGCTCGGGCATGGCCGTGTTGGGACTGTAGGCGCGCGGGTGCATGATCCATTTCACCAGGTTGCCGGCGCTGTGCGGCAGCACGCCGCCGACGTAGCTGCGATCGCGGATCTCGGTCAGCGAGGGCCCGACCTTGCTGTCGGCATGGGCGATGCCCTTGATCTCGTGGCAGGCGGCGCAGCCGTAGCGGGCCACCAGTTGCTGGCCGACGCGCGGATTGCCGCCGCTGAGCGGCTCGGAGGTCGGCGGCTGCCTCGAGCATGCGGCCAGCGCGGCGAGCAGCAAGAGCGTCGCGCACTTCACTATGTGCTTCATGGCCGCCCCTTCGCCGTCGCACCCTGCGGCGCGCGCGCCAGCCAGCGCGCACACAGCACCAGGCCGGCCGCGACATAGGCCAGGCCGCCGGGAATCCACATGATCAGGCCGCCGAGCTGCTGGTCTTCCAGCGCGCTCAAGCCGAAGGCCTGGGCCTTGCTGCCATAGTAGGGGTACCAGATCGTTTCCGACATCGTGAACATCGCGCCGAGGGCGCCGGTATGCATCATGGTGGTGAACAGGTAGACGATGGCGGCGCCGCGCCCCTGCGCTCCGCCCTGCCGTCCCAGCACCGCCCACCAGAACAGCAGGGCCGAGAACAGGAAGCTGGCGTGCTGCAGCGCGTGGACCCCGTTGCTGGCCAGACCGGCCTGGAAGGTCGCCGGCACATGCCACATCCACAGCGCGGCGAAGTGCAGCAGCCAGGCGTTCAGCGGCCGCGTGAGCGCATCCCAGGCGGCGCCCACCGCGGCGTTGCGGCTCGCCGCGCCGGTGCGCCGGCGCCAGGCCGCGGGCAGGCTCCAGACCCAGATCCCGAGCGGGCGCCCCAGCACCAGCATCGGCGCCGCCACGATCATCAGGAATTCGTGCTGCACCATGTGGGCGGCGAAGGAAAAGCTGCCGGCCGAGTCCAGCGGCGAGGCCAGGGCCAGCGCCAGCGCGATCCAGCCGGCGCCGAACCAGGCCGCCTGGCGCGCCAGCGGCCGGCGCGACTGGCGCGAGCGCGGCCACAGGCGGCGCAGGCCGGCCGCGTACAGCAGCAGCGCGAGCGCCAGCAGGAACAGCACCCAGGGCTCGGCGCCCCAGGACAGCGCGTCGGCCGCCGTGTACTGGCCCTCGACGTCGTGTGCGCTCGCCAGGGCCGGCGCCAGCAACAGGAAGGGACTCAGCTTGCGCATGGCGACAGCACCCATTGCGGAAACCACTGGGCCAGCACGACCAGGCAGGACAGCGCCCCGACCATGGTCGCCACCAGCGCCAGGAAAGGCGGACGGTCCGGCACGGCGTCGGTTTCGCCGGCCGCCGCCCCCTCGGCGCGGCCGCGTTCATCACGTGCAACGGTCCAGTTGCGCCAGGCACCCCAGCTCATCCAAGCGCAAATCAGCAGCAAGATCGCACTCACCAGGTTCGGCGCCAGCGTGCTCTGGCGCGAGCACGCCGGCGTCACCAGCGCGTATGTCACGGACAGGTTCGTCAGCGCCAGCGATGGCGCTACCAGCAGGGCCGGCCAGTTTCCCATATCTCCCTTTCTTCAGTTACGGCACGCTCAGAACCGGGCGCCCCAATAAACGACGGCATAGATCGGCAGCCAGCTGAGCACCACGAAGTACCAGTAGGCGGCGTTCTCGCTGACGTCGACGAAGCGCTTGCCCTCCATCGGCCCGGTGAAGGTCAGCGTCGTCAGCACCGCAGAATCGTAGGCGTCCGTCACCAGGTGCGTGGTGTGCAGGGCCATCAGCATCCACACCACCGAACCGTAGGCGTCACTGTCCCAGCGCGTGTTGAGCGCCGTGAACTCCAGCACGCGCACGCCCAGGAACACGAACGAGAACAGCAGGCACACCACCATCCACAGCCTGACCTTTTGCAGGTCGAGCCGCTCGGCGGCCTGCTTGGCAAACTGGTTCGGGATGACGCTGGCCAGCATCACCCCGGTGTTGATCGTGCCCCAGACGAGGTCGGGCGGGAAGCGCGACATCGGCCAGGCGCTGGCATGGCTGCGCAGGTAGAAATACGCCATGATGGTCAGCGCGAACACCGTGCCTTCGATCAGCATCAGGCCCATCGTGCCCCACCACATCGGGCTGCGCTGGCCGAAGGCGAAGGTCGGCAGGGTCGAGATGTCGAGCACCCGGCCGTCCTCCAGCAGGCGGCCGTCGCGCTTCGGATCCGGCGCGCTCATGGGAGCAGCTCCGAATCGACCCGGCGGCCGACCATGTCGCGCTTGGGCCAGAACCAGGCCGTGGTGGCGATCGCCACCGGAATCGCCGCCCACACCACCGCCCAGGGCGTGAAGATCGAGCCGATGAACAAGATGGTCGTCGCCACCGCCGACAGGAAGGGCCAGACCGTCGGGCCGGGCAGCCACAGGCGGTGATCGAGCTTGGCGTCGGCCACCGAGGTAACCAGCACTTCGCGGTATTCGTTGCTCAGGCCGCTCACGTGGTAGGGTGCGGCCGATTCCTGCCACAGCGGGTAGCGGCCGTGCACGACCGGCACCAGCGGAAAATTCCCCATCGGCGGCGGCGAGGCCACGCTCCATTCCAGCGTGCCGGCGCCCCAGGGGTCGCTCGGCGCGATCTCGCCATGCCGGCGGCTGCGCAGCACGTTGATGATGAACAGCAGCACGCTCACGGCGATGGTGAGTGCGCCGATGGTGGCCACCAGGTTCAGGTCGCCCCAGCCCATCTCCTTCGGATAGGTATAGATGCGGCGGGTCATGCCCTGCAGCCCGAGGATGTGCATCGGGAAGAACGCGACGTTGAAGCCGATGAAGAACAGCCAGAAGTTCCAGCGTCCCAGGCGCTCGCTCAGCATGCGGCCGGTAAACTTGGGGAACCAGTAATAGAAGGCGCCGAACAACGGGAACACGGCGCCGCCCAGCAGCACGTAATGCAGGTGGGCCACCACGAAGAAGGTATCGTGCAACTGGTAGTCGAGCGACACCGAGGCCAGCATCAGACCGGTCAGGCCGCCCAGCAGCAGGATCGCGAAGAAGGCCAGCACGAACAGCAGCGGCGTCTTGAGGTTGATGCGGCCGGTCCACAGGGTCGCGATCCAGCAGAAGATCTGCACCGCGGTCGGGATCGCGATCATCAGGCTGGCGGCCGTGAAGAAGGTCTTGCCCAGCTCCGGCAGGTTGGTCGCGAACATGTGGTGGACCCACAGGCCGAAGGCGAGGAAGGCGGTGCCGATCAAGGCCAGCACCATCGCCGGGTAGCCGACCACGGGGCGGCGCGAGAAGGTGGCGATGATGCTCGACATGAAGCCCAGCGGCGGGATGAAGATCAGGTAGACCTCCGGATGGCCGAAGAACCAGAACAGGTGCTGCCACAGTAGCGGGTCGCCGCCCTCGCCCGGATTGTAGAAGTGGGTGCCGACCAGGCGGTCCGTGATCAGCGCGGTACTGGCCAGCATCACGGCGGGCATCGCGAACAGCACCATGAAGGAGGTCACCAGCATGGTCCAGACGAATAGCGGCATGCGGTTGAGCGTCATGCCGGGGGCGCGCATCTTGAGGATGGTGGTGATCAGGACGATCGCTTCCATCAGGGCCGCCAGTTCGGTGAAGGTGATCATCTGGGCCCAGAAATCGACCCGCTTGCCGGGCGAATACTGCGGTCCGGACAGCGGCACGTAGGCGAACCAGCCGGCGTCGGGGCCGATGTCGAGGGCGAAGGCGGCGTACAGCATGATCCCGCCGAACGTGAAGATATAGTAGGCGAAGGCGTTCATGCGCGGGAAGGCGACGCTGCGCGCGCCGATCATCAGCGGCACCAGGTACATCGCCACCGCCTGCATCACCGGCACCGCGAACAGGAACATCATGGTCGAGCCGTGCATCGTGAAGACCTGGTTGTACAGGTCCGCGCTGAGCAGCTTGCCGTTCGGCTGCGCCAGCTGCAGGCGGATCGCCATCGCCAGCAGGCCGCCGAGCAGGAAGAAGATGAAGGTGGTGACCATGAAGCGCTTGGCGATGGTCTTGTGGTTGACCGCCGCGAACCAGCCGATGATGCCGGGCGGGTCGCTCCAGGTCTGTTCGAGGGTGTGCGCGGCGCCGGGCGGCAGGCCGGGGCCTTCACGGTCGGGCCAGGTCCCATGCAAGGTGTCGCGGACGGTCATTTCAGGGTCTCCAGATAAACCAGCAGGGCTTGCAGGTCGTCGGGCGGCAGATTATTGGCCGGCATGTTGACGCCCGGCTTCATCGACTGCGGATCGGCGATCCAGCCGCCCAGGTGCCCGCGGTTGTTCGGGAACATGCCGGAGGCGATGGTGCGGCGCCCGGCCAGGTGGGTCAGGTCCGGCCCCAGGTGCGCGTTGGCGGTGGTGCCGGTGATGGCGTGGCACATCACGCAGGACTTGCCGAGGAAGACCGCGAGGCCACGCTGCGCCACCGGGTCGGTCGGCTGCGCGGCCGGCCGGCGCTGCTGCGCGGCCCAGGCTTCGTAGCGCTGGTTCGGCTCGGCCTCCACCAGCAGGGCCATCAGCGCGTGCTCCAGGCCGCAGAACTCGGCGCACTGGCCACGGTAGGTGCCGGCGCGGTCGGCGCGCAGGCGCAGGGTCGCGGTGCGGCCCGGAATCAGGTCCTTCTTGCCCTGCAGGTTGGGAATCCACAGGCTGTGGATCACGTCGTTGCTGCGCAGGGTGAGCACGACCGGCCGTCCGACCGGGATGTGCAGTTCGTTCGCGGTACTGAATTCGCGTGAGGGATCGGCGTCGCGGTAGCGCGCTTCCCACCACCACTGGTGCCCGACCAGTTCGATATTCACGGCGTCCTGCAGCGGCAGGCGGGCCAGCGCGCGGCTGGTCAGCACGTCGCCGACCAGCAGCCCCACCAGGCCGAGCGCGGCGGCGCCGGTGGCCCACTTGATCGTGCGCCAGGTGCGCGGTTCGGGGCCGGCCAGCGAGGACACATCCGGTTCCGTGCCGGCACCCGCACGCGGCGCGCGCCACACGGCAAACAGGCAGGCCGCCAGCACCAGCACGAACACCACGCTGCACAGGCCCAGGGTCAGGTTCCACAGGCTGCCGATGTGCTCGGCCTGTATGCCGGCCGGGCGCAGCGCGTCCTGCATCGGCCTGGTGATGAGGGAGACGTCGCGCATCCTCACTGCTCCGCCGCCGGGGTGGCTTCGTGGACCGGCTTTTCCTTCTTGCGCCGGTTTTCAGGCTCGGCCGCCTGCAGCGTGTCGCTGCGGTTCGGCGCCACCGAGCCGCTCAGCTGCCCGCTCATCGAGCGCACGTAGGCGACCAGCTGCCAGATCTGGTCTTCCGGCACGTGCTCGCCGAAAGCCGGCATGCCGTTCGGGCGGCCGTGCGCGATGGTGGAATAGATCGCCCCCGGGTCGGAGCCGTAGCGCCACTTGGCGTCCATCAGCGGCGGGCCCATGTTGCCGCCGCCGGCCGCGTGGCAGCCGTTGCAGTTATAGGCCCGGTACCAGGTCTTGCCCTGCGAGACCGCGTACGCGTTCTCTTCGTATTTGTTGCTGACCGGGGTCCTGCCGCCGGCCGCGTACGACGGGTCGGCGATGCCGGACGCCGCCGCCGGCGCCTTGGTCGGCCGCTGTTCGCGTTCGCAGCCGGCCAGCGCCAGCGCGACGAGCAGGCAAGCCGGCAGGCAGACGCTCAGGTGGTGACGGTGCGTTTTCATGGCTGGCCTCCGGCGGTGCTTGCGGGAACGGGGGCGGTGCCATGCGCGCGCGGCACCGCGTACTCGTCGAGGATCGCCTCGATGTCGGTCTTGCGTCGCGCCAGCACTTCATCGAGGCGGTCGCGCAGCGCGGTGTCGCCCTTGCGCACGCCCATCGCAATGGCGAACTCGAAAGGCATGCCCATGCCAGGCGGCGGCTTCACCGGCGCCACCTCCAGCGGCACCGCCGCGCGCCGTGCGAACCAGCCCGCCTGCGGTCCCCACACCAGGGCCACGTCGATGCTGCCGCCGGCCACCGCGTCGACCATGCGCTTGCCGGCCGGGCCGTCGCCGTAGACCAGGAAGCCGGTCACGTTCTCGACCGCGCCGCCCCCGGCCAGCGCATGGCCGGGCGGACTGGCGGCAAGGTCGTTGCCGATCAACTGGACCCCGAAGCGGCGCGCGCGCAGCTCGGCGGGCTCGAAGCCGGCGAAGGGCGGCGTGCCGCGCCGCGTCACCGCCACATAGGTCGAACGGTAATAGGGTTTCGTCCGCAGTACCCGGTCGAAGCCGGCCGGCACGCCGATGAACAGGTTGCACTCGCCCGCCCCCATGGTCTTGCGCACGAAGCCGCGGGTCTGCTCCTGCCAGAAGTAGGACAGGCGCATGCCGAGGTCGTTGGCGACGAGGCGCGCGATGCGGTTCTCGAAACCGGATTCGTCGCGCTGCGAGTACGGCAGGTTGGCCGGATCGGCGCAGACGCGCAGCTCGCTGGCCTGCGGCGATGCGGGCGCCGGCGCGGCGGCCTGCGCGGCCGCGCATGCCAGCATCAGGGCCGCGACGCCGATGCGCGGATCAAGGCAATGCGAAGACATACAGCGTCCCTCCCTTGCCGGTGTACTGGGGCAGATCCTTCATCGCGTTGACGAAGCCGGCGGCGCCGGTGCCGTCGCGCGGGTCGAGGCCGCCGGATACGATCGCGCCGGCCCAGCCGCCCACGCCGGCCAGGATCGCGATGTACTGCTTGCCGTCCGGTCCGCGGTAGGAAACCGGCTGGCCGATGATGCCGGAGCCGGTCTTGAACTGCCACAGCGGCGCGCCGCTGCGCGCGTCGACTGCCTTGAACCAGCCGTCCATGGTGCCGTAGAAGACCACGTCGCCGGCGGTGGCGAGCGCGCCGCTCCACACCGGGAAGCGCTCCGGGATCTGCCAGCGCTTGCGGCCGGCGGCGACGTCCCAGGCGGTGAACAGGCCGCGGTTGCCGCCCGGCCCGGGATACATCTTGTTGTCGAGGCCGACGTAGGGCGTGCCGGCGATGTAGGAGACGTCATAGGTCTCGGAGTCCTGGCACAGGTTCTGGTGCGGGATGTACAGCAGCTGGGTGCGTGGCGACCAGGCCGAGGGCTGCCAGTCCTTGCCGCCCGGGGACACCGGGCAGATGTCGCGGACCACCTGGCCGGTGCGCGGCTCCTTCTGCGGGTTGTACTTGAGCTGCCCGGTGGAGAGGTCGACGCCCTCGGTGGTGGTGATGTGGACGAAGGGCTCGGCCGACAGCACCTGGCCGTTCAGGCGGTCCATCACGTACACGTAGCCGTTGCGGTCCGGGTGCACCAGCACCTTGCGCTGCTTGCCCTTGAACGGAATGTCGAGCAGGACGTTCTCGTTGACGCCGTCGTAGTCGTGCAGGTCGTGCGGGCTGTACTGGTAGTACCAGCGCGCCTGGCCGTCGCTCGGGCGGCGCGCGAAGATCCCCGAGGTCCACTTGTTGGCGCCGGGGCGCTGCTCCGGGTTCCAGGGGCCGGGATTGCCGGTGCCATAGTAGATCAGGTCGGCCTGCGGATCGTAGGAGATCCAGCCCCAGACGTTGCCGCCGCCGATCTTCCAGGTTTCGCCCGGCCAGCTGGTCTTGCCGAGGTCCTTGCCGCGGTCGGCGGCATAGAAGGGTTTGAAATCCGGCCCGATCAGGACCTCGCTGTCCGGACCCGTGCTCCAGGCGCGCCAGGCTTCCTTGCCGCTCTTCGCATCGAGGGCGACCAGCCAGCCGCGCACGCCGAGTTCGCCGCCGCTGTTGCCGACCAGGACCTTGTCCTTGACCACCAGCGGCGCCATCGTGATCGTCTCGCCCTTCTTGATGTTGCCCAGCTTTGTGCGCCAGATCTCCTTGCCGCTGCTGGCATCGACCGCGATGGTCTGGCCGTCGAGGGTGTTCATGAAGATGCGCCCGTCGGCATAGGCGACGCCGCGGTTGACCAGGTCGCAGCAGGCCACGCCCTGCGACTGGGCGTCCGGATTCGGCTCGAACTTCCATTTCATCGGCGCGCCGGGCTTGGTCAGGTCGAGTGCATACAGGTAGTTCGGGAACGGCGCCACCACGTACATCGTGTTGCCGACCACGATCGGAGCGGCTTCCTGGCCGCGGTCGACCCCGGTCGAGAAAGTGAAGGCGACCTTCAGATTACGCACGTTGGCCGTATTCACCTGGTCGAGGGGGCTGAAGCGGGTACTGGCGTAATCCCGGGCCGCCATCGGCCATTCCCCATCGTTGGCCAGCTGGGCCCGCGCCTCCATTCCCGCCATGGCCGCTGCCGCCAGCACGGCGTGCACCAACAGCCCCCGAATTCGCATGATCCGCCTCCGATAATAAATTTGCAACAGTGTTTGTAACATATCGTATTTTCTGACGAGCCGACGCACGAATCGCCGATAAGTGAACCCGCAATCGGAAGCCGCCCCGGCGCGGATTTCGGTATGCTGGGATGTCCTTCCACAGTCGGAGCCGCAATGACCCTGCGACCATTGATCGCCAGCCTTTTCTTTGCAGCAGGCGCCTGCAGCGCCGCCCCCGTCGCCTACGTTCCCAACGAAAAGTCGGGCACGGTCAGCGTGATCGACACCGCCAGCGACACCGTGGTGCGTACCATCGCCACCGGCGGCAAGCCGCGCGGGATCGCGGTGAGCCCGGACGGCAAGACCCTGTACGTGAGCGAGCAGACCGCGAACGCCCTGCTGGTGATTCACGCCGGCAGCGGCAAGGTGGGCGAGCGGATCGGCCTGGGCGAGTCGCCGGAAGGGATCAGCCTGTCGCACGACGGCCGGATGCTGGCGGCGGCCAGCGAATTGGCGAACGGCGTGGTGGTGGTCGATACCGGCGCCGGCCACCGCAGCTGGAGCTTGACGGTGCCGGGCAAGAACCCCGAGCACGCGGTGTTCAGCCCGGACGGGCGCTGGCTCTACGTCAGCGCGGAGGACGGCGCGCAAGTCGACGTGATCGACGTCGCCCGCCGCACCGTGACGGCGTCGGTGCCGGTCGGGCGGCGCCCGCGCGGCATCGCCTTCACGCCGGACGGTGCGACGGCCTGGGTGGCCTGCGAGCTGGACGGCGCCGTATATCCGATCGAGGTCGCCACGCATACGCCCGGCGCGCCCGTGACCGTGGGACCGTTCTCGAACGGGGTGGTGGTGGCGCCCGACGGCGCGCGGGTCTACGTGTCGAGCGGGCGCGGCGCGCGCGTCGACGTGGTCGAGGTGGCGGACAAGCGCGTCAGCGCCTCGATCCCGGTCGGGCAGCGGCCCTGGAACATGGCGCAGACGCCGGACGGAAAGAAGCTGTACGTGGCCAACGGCCGCTCCGGCACCGCCTCCGTCATCGATACCGCCACCGGCAAGCGCATCGCCGACATCCCGGTCGGGCAGCTGCCCTGGGGCGTGGCGATCCGCTAGGCTTCAGCGCATCGCTTCCGGCTGCCGGAGCGCCGCCGAAGCGGCCCCCTGTTCCGGCACGGCCGCGCGCGCCTCCTTGCGCTTGAGGGCATAGCGGTTCAGGCCCGCCATATGCACCCTGCATAGATAGTCTTCCCAGTCGATCAGGCGCGCGTCCACCGGATACAGCGCCCGCTCGCTCTCTCCGAAGCGCGCGGCCAGGGCCAGCAAGGCGTCGTTGCGGAAGCGGCAGCGCGGTTGGGCGTAGAAGGAAAACGTGATCGCCAGCAGGCGCGTGGTGCGCAGCTTTTCCATCGCCGCCGTCTGGCCCGGCCGGCCAGGCGGCGCAGGCCGCTCCAGGCCAGCGCGCCCAGCGCCACGCCGGCCATCGCCAGCCGGAAGCGCACATTCCCCACCATCCGGAAGGCGTGCTTCGGCTCCTGCTGGAACAGTTTGTCGTAGCGCCGCCAGTTGCGTTGCGCCTCACCCTGCAGCAGGCGGATCAGCGCTCCCACCTTGATCGGGTTCGACGCGCCGCTGGCGCACTGGTAGACCCGCTGCCCGGCAGGCGCGGACAGCGCTTCGGCCGCCGCCAGCAGGATCGCGTTGGCGGCCAGGTCGGCCGGGATCACGTCGATGATGCCTTCCGAGCGCGCCGGAAAGAAGCTGGTGCGGCCGCGCGCATAGGCCAGGATCACGGCATCGGCCACCTTCACCCCTTCCAGCCAGCCCGGCACCGGCGCCCGCAGCGTGCTCTCGATAATCGTGGGCCGCACGATGGCGAGCGCACGCCCCCGCATGCCCTGCATCGCGAGCTGCTCGCCCATCCACTTGGTAAAGGTATAGGTGTCGTTCCAGCCGCGGCGCCTGGCTTCGCGGATGCCCAGCGCGGTCAGTTTCTCCTCCAGCCCCTGCGGATCGGCGCTGCGCGCCTTGATCCGGTCTATCTTGCGCCGCAGCCGCTCTGCGAGGGCGCCGGCATCGTGGTGACGGCCCGGGTGGACGTGGTCCTCGGCGATGTCGCCGCGCCGGAAGCCGTTCACGTAGCAGGTCGAGACCTGCACCAGCGGCGCGCCGGCCATGCGCGCCAGCGCCGTCAGGTGCTGCAGGCTGAGTGTGTTGATGCGCAGCGCCTGGTCGAGCGGCTCGCGGAAATTCACGCTGGCGGCCGCATTGATCACCAGGCCGGTACGCGCGGCCAGTGCGCGGAAGCGCTCCTCGCCGAGGCCGAACCGCGCTTCCGTCACGTCGCCGGTGACGCACTCGACCTGCTCGGCGAAGAAGCGCTCCAGCCAGGCGCCGCGCTCGGCGCGCAAGGTATCGAAGATCGAGGATGCCGCGACCTGGCGCTGGAAGCGCTCGCGTGCATTGCCCTGCTTGCCGCCGCGGATCAGGAGGATCACGCCGCCGAGCTCGGGCACCGTGCGGATCAGTTTTTCGAGCACGACCTTGGCCAGGAAGCCGGTCGCGCCCGTCAGCAGGACGCGCTTGCCGGACAGGGCGGCCGGCACGCTCAGGGGCTTGGTGTTCATGGTCGGCTCATGCGGGTTCGGATCATGCGGGTTCAGATGATGCGGGTGAGGCGGAACATGGCCGTCATCGCCAGCGCGGGCATGGCGTTGCGGTGGCAGCAGTAGGTTTTTTCGACGTGGCCCTGGAAGCGCGACTTGGCGAATTCCAGGCCCTTGAAGTTGTACAGGAAGTCCATGCGCTCGCGGATCGCCGCCATGGCCAGGCGCAGCGCCCGCGATTCCTGCGGCTCGAGCGCGGCGCTCACCTGCAGCGGCACCAGTCCCAGGTCGACGCAGGGCACGCCCTCCTCCTGGAACACGGCCAGCGCATGCGCCATCAGCGCGTACCACAGGCCTTGGCGGAAGTTGGCGGACGAGCGCGAGATGTTGGGGACGTAGCCGGCCAAGCGGCTGCCGGCGTACATGGGGTCGAAGAAGATGAAGCCGACCGCCTCGCCGTCGGCCTTGTACGCGTAAAAGTAACGCGTGCCTTCGCGGTAGTCGACGATCATCGGCCGGATCAGGAAGCGGATCTCCTGGTTCTTGCAGCGCCGGGTGCGGATCCAGGCTTCCGAGATGCGCTTGACGTCGTGGTCGAAGCCGCCCTCGCGGATCGCGATGCCGCAGCTGGCGGCGCCGTTGACGGCTGTGCGGATGATCTGCTTGCGCGCGCCGCGCAGGTTCCAGCCGGAGAGAATGAGCTTCGATTCGCTGCCGAACTGGGTGCCGTAGTAACCGTGGCGGCCGTGCAGGTGGTCGACCACCGCCTTGCTCACCTGGACGAACACGGCCCCCGGATGACGCTGCAGGAAGCTGTCGAGCAGCCGTTCGCGCAGCTGGGGCGCGCACACCGGATCGGCCAGCGCGAACTGCATGCCCCAATGCTGGGCGTAGGCGATGTAGCCGGCGCCGGGCAGCTCGAAGTAGGCCATGTCCGGCTGCATGGTCGAGAACGACATCGGGTGGCTGCCGTACTGCTTCAGCCAGCCGACCCGCCTGACCAGGTCGGCTGGCAGGGCGGCGTCGGCCTGCGCGGAGGCCGGTCCGGTCAGCGCGAGGGCGGTATCGCTCATGCGGCCGGTTTTTCGGCCAGCACCGACCAGTAGCAGTCCAGCAGCAGCAGCTTGTAGTGCTTCTGCTCGTGGATGCGCAGCCCGAGCTTCTTCATCCACTCCGGATAGTTGTAGATGTTGTGGAAGGCATTCCCGGCGAACAGCCAGAAGAAGCCGACCGCGCCATACCAGTACAGGGTCTTCACGGCGCGGCCCAGCAGGTTCCCGGTCGGGAAGGAGAAGTCGCCGACCACCATCCGGGCGCCCGGCTTGCCGAGGCGGATCAGGTGCTCCAGCACGCGCACCATCATGTCTTCGTGGAAGACGTTGAGGAAGAAGTTGGCCACCACCATGTCGTAGCGCTCGAGCTCCTCGACGGCCATGATGTCGCTGTGGACCTGGCGGATCGAGACCCGAGCGCCCTCCTTCTCCAGGTTGGCTTGGAACTTCTTCAGCATGGTGCCGGACAGGTCGACCACGGTCACCTCGGCCCCCCGCCGCGCGGCATACACCGCATCGCGGCCGTGGCCGACGCCGGCGAACAGCACCCTGTCGCCGGGCTGGAGCCGGTCGAGCATCGCGATCTTGCAGCGGTGGATCGATTTGCCGCTGTAGAAGGCGCTCAGCCAGTCGTAGATCGGCCCTACCAGCTTGTACTTGTCTCTCATTCTTGCCTCCCGGCTATTTTGAACAAGAGTAAGCGAAAGCCTCATGGCGAGACGATTTTGTGCCTGCCTTTAGGAGCCAAGTTCCTGACTTGTCGAGTCAAGGCCCATCAATGCACGCGGCGGCGGCGCGTGGTCGAGGTCCAGCTGTCGAGGTCGACCTCGTCGCGCATGTCGGCGCAGGCGTCCAGCAGCTTGGCGAGCTCGTGCTTGCCCAGGCCGGCGTTCAGGGTCAAGCGCACCAGCGCGCGGTTCTTCGGGGTGGCCGGAGCACAGAACACGGCGCCCTGGATGCCGCGGTTTTCCAGCGCCTTGCGCAGCACCAGCGTCTTCGGTTCGGTCCCGACTTCCAGGGCGATGATCTGTTCGCTGCCCTCGTCGATGCAGTAGCCGAGCCGCCCCAGTCCGGTACGCACCTCCGCGGTGATGCGGCGCAGCGCCGCGCGGCGGGCATCGGCGCGCTCGACGAAATCGATGGCCGCGTCGAACCAGGCCAGTTCGTGGTTCAGCAGGCAGGAGCTGAAGATGGCCGGGCGCGACTCCGACAGGAAGTAGGGTTTGAAGCGGCTCGAACAGGTGATGATCCCGGCGCGGCCGGCGAACGCCTTGGCCAGCGAGGCGGTGCGGAAGTGCACGCGCTGTTCCAGTCCGGCGGCGATCACGAGGCCGGCCCCGCGCGGCCCGTGGGTGCCGAGCGAATGGGATTCGTCGACCACCAGCACGCTGCCGCTCTTCTCGGCCAGCGCGACCACGTCATGCAGCGGCGCCAGGCTGCCGTCGGTGCTGTACAGTGCGTCGACCACGATCACGCCGGCGCCGTGCCGGTCGAGCTGGCGTTTCAGGTGGTCCATATTGTTATGCAGAAAGGGGATTCCCTTGGCGCCGCCCAGCTGCACGCCGTCCCACAGCGAGGCATGCGCCATGATGTCGAGGTAGACCGGCACCTCCGGCGCGGCGATGCTGTGCAGCAGGCCCACGTTCGCCGCCCATCCCGACTGCGCCAGCACGGTCTCCTCGGCGCCCAGGAAGTCGGCGAACTTCTGTTCCAGCCGGTGCTGCAGGCTGCCGGCCTGCAGGAACACGGCCGACATCAGGGCCTGGCCGGCGTTCGCCCGCATGCAGTTCGCCTGGGCCGCGAGCAGGCTCGGCTCGTTCGACAGGCAGAGGTAATCGTTACCTGCCAGCATGACGGCACCCGCCCCCGGCCGTTTCCATACGTGGACGTGTTCGCCGCCCATCAGTTGCTCGATACGGGTCACGTGGTGCGCATCCATCCTGCGGGTGACGAAGGAGGGCATGTGCGGGACGGTGGAACGGACATTGATCTGGGTGGTGGTCAGCATGGTCATTTTTTTCTCCAAAAATACACATTGTGTCAATACGCAAGGATTCAGCTCGTCTCTTCGACACACCGTTGACCGAAATCAATTTGGGTCAAGCGAATTCCGTCAAGCTCAACCAAGAATTGAGTGAGATCAATTTCGAATTGGCAAGTAAAGAAAACGAACGGTCTACGACCGGGAGCTACCGAGTGAAGAATCTGCTGTACTGGAGCGTTGCAAGCATCAGTGCGCCGATCAGGGCGCGCTATCACTTGGCCCGGCCCGCCTTGCTGAGGTGGCTGCTGCGCCAGGAGCAGCAACAGGAGCACGCGCTTGTGCGTCTGCATTTCCTGGCATGGGTCGGCTGTATCGGTATGCCCTTGTACTACTTCGTCTGGACAGCTTGGTTCCCGCAAAAGTTCGAAAGCTTGGACCTGCGAATGCTGGGTTTCGTTCTTTGCCTTCCGGCTTTATTGTTCCCGCGCAAAATCAAGGGCAACTGGCTACGCGTCTACGAGTTCACCAGCGTGACTTATGTCATGCCTTTCTTTTTCAGCTACATGTTCCTGATGAACCATGGCTCGGCGGTGTGGGGCGAATCCTTGCTGCTGGCCCTAATCCTGCTGTTCCAATTCGATTCGCTATGGGCGCTGGCCTCCTGCACGGCCGGGGCGTTGCTCGCCTGCATCGTCTACGCCGTGGGCGGCGATCCGAACGCCGGGGCCGACGGTTTCCGCGCTTTTCCGCTGGCGCTGGAGCAGGCGCCGATCTATGTTTTCACGATCGTGATCGTGGCCCTCACCAAGGTCGGGCGCCGGGTGGTGGCGCGCGAAAAGCTGGCCGGCATGGCGCAGGCGCTGGGGATGGTGTCGCACGAACTGCGCACGCCCCTGATCAGCATTTCCGCCAACGTGCGCGGGATCGAGCGCGCGGCCTCCGGCTGGGAGGCCGGCGTGCCGGGGGCGCTGGCGCGGATCCGCTTCGAGGTGCGCCACATGAACCAGATGATCGACCTGTTCCTGCTGTCGGCGGCGGCGATGAACCAGCAGATGGCGCCCACCGAGCGGGTCTGGATGTCCGAGATGGTGCATGCGGTGATCGAACGCTACCCCTTCGTGACCGAGGAGCAGCGGCTGCAGGTGAACGTGGTGGTGCGCAGCGATTTCGCCTTCCTCGGCCGCCAGGAACTGGGCGCGGTGGTGCTGCTCAACCTGCTGCGCAATGCGCTCAAGGCCCTGCAGCGCGCCGGCAAGGGCAAGGTGCGGATCATCATCGACGGCGCCCGCAAGCGCCCGCGCCTGCTGCTGATGGACAGCGGCTGCGGCATCCCGGCCAGGCAACTCCCCTACATCTTCGAGCGCTTCTACTCGTATCCGGCGCATACCGGCTCCGGCATCGGCCTGGCCCTGTGCAAGGACATCGTGCACGCCTGGCACGGCAAGATCCGCTGCCGCTCGCGCGAGCACGTATACACCGTGTTCTCGCTGGAGTTCCCGCCCGCGCGCCGCGCGGCGGACGTGCCTCCGGCCCCGCCTTCCCCCCGAGCCCTTGATGACCGAGGCTTCCCATGACGCTCCCGATCTACCAGCATCCGACCATGACCGTCCTGGTCGACGACAGTCCCAGCTTCCTGCATAGCCTGCGCTTCCAGCTTGGACCGGCCTTCCCCAGCATCGCCTTCAGCGACACCGGCGCCGCGATCGCCTGGCTGCGCCGGCACGCCGCCGCCCCGGCCGCGCTGGCCGGCCTGCTCTCGCCCAGCGTCGACACCTACACCTTCGCGCCCCAACCCTACAACATCGCCCTGCACATCGAGCAGGTATGCGGGATCCGGCTCCAGCCGGAGCGCTTCCTGACGCCCTCCGTGCTGGTAGTCGACTATGCGATGCCGGGCATGGACGGGATCGCATTCTGCGAAGCGGTGCGTGAGCTGCCGTGCCGGAAAATCCTGCTGACCGGCGTCGCCGACGAGCGCGTCGCCATCGAAGCCTTCAACCGCGGCCTGATCGACCGCTACGTGCGCAAGAGCGACGTGCACGCCCTCGACCGCCTCGAAGCCGAGCTCACCCGGCTGCAGGAGGGCTTTTTCCTGGCCCAATCGGAGACGCTGCGCATGTTGCTCGCGCTGCACGACTACAGCTTCGTCAACGATCCCGCGATCTGCGGCCTGGTGCGCGAGCTCGGCGCGCGCCACAAGATCGTCGAGCACTACCTGTACAACTCCCCGCCGGGCTTCCTGATGATGGACCGCGACGCCCGCCCCTGGCTGCTGGCCGTCGAGTCCGAACACGGCATGAACGCCCACTTCGAGATCGCGCTCGACGGCGGCGCTCCGCCCTCGCTGCTGGAAGCGCTCGAGCAGCGCCGCATGGTGCCGAACTTCAGCGACGGCGACGGCATGTACTCGCCGGTCCGGCATAAGGAATGGCACCGCTTCACCGCGCCGGCCCAGGTCTGCCACGGCCGCGAGCCGTACTACTGGGCGATGTTCGCGCTGGACCCGGGGGTGCTGGACGGGCCGATGGAGTCTTTCGCGGCCTTCCAGCGCAAGCATCCGGCGAGCGCCTGAGCACCCCAACCCGCCCCGGCGCCCGGCCGTGGCGCTGGTCGCTGGTTTTTTGGGTTGTCTTGTTTGTTCATGTCGGTTAGTTGCAAATCGCCGAATGACGTGTGCTGCCCATGTCATCCGCGCTTGCCGCCGGCACGGCTGCCGAGCGCCAGCCCGAGCCACCCCAGCGGCGCGAAGCGCTCGCCGCCGAGCATGCCGGCACCGAGCATGGTCAGCTGCACGGCGCCGAACAGGATCAGGGCGCCGCTCCCGGCCGGCAGCGAGACGTAGGCGAACGAGAACAGCGCCACGTAGGCGAACAGCAGTACGGCGGAGCGCCAGCCGCCCTCTTCCCGGGGCCGGCGCCCAATGCGCACCGCGCAGGCCAGCACCAGCGCGCCGGCCGCCAGCCGGAGTGCGCCGAAGGTGGCCGGATCGATCTGGCCCTGCTGCAGCGCCAGCCGGCACAACAGGGAATTGGCGGCGAAGGCCAGCATCGCCACCGAGCTCAGGCCGGCGGCGGCCAGTGCCGGTCGTGTCCCGGCCATCGTCGACATGAGCGCGCCCTCCCTGTGTCAAGCGGCGGGAAGCGCCGCCGCGACATGTTAGCCGAAGGTTCCCTAAATGGCGCTCACCTTGTAAGCTATGCACGCCGACACCGGACCGGGGCGCCGCCGCCGGCCACAAGCCGCGCTTGCGAGCGCATCCGCTGTCCTTCTGCTACCGTATCGAGCTTGCCGACGGCTTCCTCAACCTCATTGACTGAACACGACATGACCCTCTCGACAGAATCGGATACCGGCCTTCCCCTCGACATGACCATCTTTGGCGGCATGGGCGACCTGGCGATGCGTAAACTGCTGCCGGCCCTGTACATGGCCTACCTGCACGGCAACCTGCCGGCCTCGACCCGCATCATCTCCACCGGCCGCCAGGAGTACGACCGCCACGCCTACCTGGCCCACGTGGAAGCGCATTCGCGCTCCTTCATCGCCGAAGACAACTTCAACGAGAAGACCTGGGATGGTTTCCTGCAGCTGCTCGAATACGTCCGCCTCGACGTCCAGCAGGCCCCGGATTTCGGCGCCCTCGCCGCCGCCTCGCGCCAGGGCGCCCAGCGCGTGTTCTACCTGTCGACCGCGCCGTCGCTGTTTACCACGATCTGCGAAAAGCTGGCCGCGGCCGGCCTGGTCGACGCGAACTCCCGCGTGGTGCTGGAAAAGCCGCTCGGCCACGACCTCGCCTCCGCGGTCGAGATCAACGAGGCGGTCGGCGCGCACTTCCAGGAATCGCAGATCTACCGCATCGACCACTACCTGGGCAAGGAGACCGTGCAGAACCTGATGGTGCTGCGTTTCGGGAACTCGATCCTGGAACCGCTGTGGCGCGCGCCGAACATCTCGAGCGTGCAAATCACGGTGGCCGAGGAAGTGGGCGTGGGCAGCCGCGCCGGTTTCTACGACGGCACCGGCGCGATGCGCGACATGGTCCAGAACCACCTACTGCAGCTGCTGTGCATCGTCGCGATGGAGCCGCCGACCTCGCTGTCGCCGGACGCCGTGCGCGACGAGAAGCTGAAGGTGCTGCGCTCGCTGCGCCGCTTCACCCTGGCCGACATCGCGCGCGACACCGTGCGCGGCCAGTACACCCGCGGCGTCAGCGGCAACCAGGAAGTGCCGGGCTACCACGAAGAGAAGAACGTGCCGCCGGACAGCAAGACCGAGACCTTCGTGGCGCTGCGCACCTTCATCGACACCTGGCGCTGGTCGAAGGTGCCGTTCTACCTGCGCACCGGCAAGCGCATGCAGCGCCGTTCGTCGAAGATCGTCGTCGAATTCACCAACCCGCCGTTCCCGCTGTTCCCGGACGCCCCGGGCGGCGTGGCCAACCGTCTCGTCATCGAACTGCAGCCCGAGGAAGCCATCAAGTTGCAGCTGATGGCCAAGCAGCCCGGCAGCGGCATGCAGATGCAGCAGGTGGCGCTGAACCTCGACCTGCAGTCGGCCTTCCAGCAGCGCCGCGCCGAAGCCTACGAACGCCTGCTGATCGACGTCGTGCGCGGACGCCTGACCCACTTCATGCGCCGCGACGAGCTCGAAGCTGCCTGGACCTGGGCCGACCCGATCATCGAGGGCTGGGGCACGCTGGGCGAAAAGCCGCATGCCTACGCGGCCGGCTCCTGGGGCCCGGCCGAGTCGTTCGCGCTGCTGGCACGCGACGGCTACAGCTGGGTGGAGTAAGCGCCGGCAACAAGGTCGGCGCCGTGCCGTCGGCCCGCAGGCCGGCTTTTACTGGGCGTCCTTCACATCCGCCACCGCCAGCGCCGTCATGTTGACGATCCGGCGCACGGTGGCGCTGGGGCTGAGGATGTGCACCGACTTCGCCGCGCCCAGCAGGATCGGCCCCACCGTCACGCCCTTGCCGGACGAGACCTTCAGGATGTTGAAGGTGATGTTGGCGGCGTCCAGCGAAGGCATCACCAGCAGGTTGGCGCTGCCTTCGAAGCCGGCCTGGCCGGTCGGCTGGTAGACCGAACGGATGCTCTCGTCCAGCGCGGCATCGCCGTGCACCTCGCCGAGCACGGACAGCTCCGGATCGGAGCGCGACAACAGTTCGGCGGCCTCGCGCATGCGCTGCGCGGACGGCCGCTTCGACGAGCCGAAGATCGAGTGCGACAGCAGTGCGAGCTTCGGCTCCAGGCCGAACTGGCGCAGCTCCGCCGCCGCCAGCCGCGCGATCGCCGCCAGCTGGGGTCCGCTCGGCTGGTCGTTGACGTAGGTGTCGGTGATGAACAGCGTGCCCTTGTCCAGCACCAGCGCGTTCATCGCCGCCATCACCTCGGCGCCCGGGGCCAGGCCGATGTCGCGCTGCACATGCTCCAGGTGGCTGTCGTAGCTGCCCTTCATGCCGCAGATCAGGGCGTCGACTTCGCCGGCGGCCAGCATCGCGGTGCCGCGCGCGGTGGTGTCGTCGGCGCACTCGGCCAGCGTGTAGTCGGCATCGCGGCGCAGGCGCAGGCCGGCGGCGCGGATCGCGTTTTCCACCTCGCCGGCGCGGCCGATCAGCACCGGCTTGCCCAGTCCCTCGTCGACCACGGTCTGCACCGCGCGCAGCACGCGCGGATCCGATCCTTCCGCATACGCGACGCGGCGCGGATTGGCGCGCGCCTTGGCGAACACCGGGCGCATGAAGAAGCTGGTGTGGTAGATCATCGCCGCCAGCCGTTCGCGGTAGCCGTCCATGTCGGCGATCGGGCGCGCGGCCACGCCGGAGCTGGCCGCGGCGGCGGCCACGGCCGGGGCGATCGCCGCCATCAGGCGCGGATCGAAGGGTTTCGGGATGATGTAGTCGGGGCCGAAGCTCAAGTCCTGGCCGGCATAGGCGGCGGCCACGGCGTCGTTGGGCTCGGCCTCGGCCAGTTCGGCGATCGCGCTCACGCAGGCCAGCTTCATCTCCTCGGTGATGCGGGTCGCGCCGCAATCGAGGGCGCCGCGGAAGATGTAGGGGAAGCACAGCACGTTGTTGACCTGGTTCGGGTAGTCCGAGCGGCCGGTGGCGACGATGCAGTCGGGCCGCGCGGCCTTCGCCACTTCCGGACGGATCTCCGGTTCCGGGTTGGCCAGCGCGAGGATGACCGGGCGGTCGGCCATGGTCTTGACCATCTCGCCGGTCAGTACGCCGGCGGTCGAGCAGCCGAGGAAGACGTCGGCGTCCTTGACGATGTCGGCAAGCGTGCGCGCATCGGTCGCCTGGGCATAGCGCGCCTTGTTGGCTTCCATATTGGCTTCGCGGCCCTGCCAGATCACGCCGCGCGAGTCGGTCACGTAAATATTTTCCTGCTTGACGCCCATGCTCACCATCATGTCGAGGCAGGCGATGGCGGCGGCGCCGGCGCCGGAGGCGACCAGCTTGACCTTGCCGATGTCCTTGCCGACCACCTTGAGGGCGTTCAGCAGCGCGGCGCTGGAAATGATGGCGGTGCCGTGCTGGTCGTCGTGGAAGACCGGGATGTTCATGCGCTCGCTCAGCTTCTTCTCGATGTAGAAGCACTCGGGCGCCTTGATGTCCTCGAGGTTGATGCCGCCGACGGTCGGCTCGAGCATGGCGATGGCCTCGATCAGCTTGTCCGGGTCGTTCTCGGCCAGCTCCAGGTCGAACACGTCGACCCCGGCAAATTTCTTGAACAGGCAGCCCTTGCCTTCCATCACCGGCTTGGAGGCCAGCGGGCCGATATTGCCCAGGCCCAGCACGGCGGTGCCGTTCGTGATGACGGCGACCAGGTTGCCGCGCGAGGTGTACTCGGCGGCCATGGCCGGATCGAGGGCGATCTCTTCGCAGGCATAGGCCACGCCGGGCGAATAGGCCAGCGACAGGTCGCGCTGGTTCGACAGCGGCTTGGTGGCGACGACCTCGATCTTGCCGCGCACGGGGCTGCGGTGATAGTCGAGGGCGTCGGCGCGCAGTTGCGCGTCCTTGCCGGGTTCCTGGATACCGCTATCGAGGCTGCTTTCGGTGCTCATGGGTGAATCTCCTTGCGTTCTCAAGAGGACACTATGGTCGCAGAAATGGCCGATCCGCGCTCGGCACGGCCGTGGTGGGCGCGGCCTGCCGCTCAGAAAGCCTGGAGTACGCTGCTCAGATGCGTGACCTGCGGGGCGCCGTCGAAGCAATGCCCGACCAGGCCGCGCCATGCCTGGAAATCCTCGCTGCCGCGGAAATGCACGGTATGGTCTTCCAGCGTCGCCCACTCCACCAGCAGCCGGTAGGCACGCGGGTTCTCGACGCCGCGCTGCAGCCGCATGCCGGTACAGCCCTGCGCGCGCCTGAACAGCGGCGCGGCCTGGCGCACGCCTTCCTCGAACGCCTGTTCCATGCCCTCTTTCACCAGGATTTCCGCACTTTCCAGCACCATGTCGCTTCCTTTCGTTCAGTTGAAGATAGAGCAGACGATTATGCCAGCACGGCGAACCCGGCGCTGGAGCCGGCACGGATGCGCTATCAGTGCGGCATGTTTCACTTCTACGAGCCGCGCGTGGCCGAGACCCCGGTGTCGATAGAATGCCGCCTGACCCAGCTGCTGCAGCCGCAGCGCGGCGGCGGCCTGGCCGATTACTTCACGATCGGCCCGGAACAGCTGTTCCGGATGTTCCGCCCGGCTTGAGGAAATCCGGTGGTGACAGCTGCGTCCACAAGGCATAAAGTACTACCTGCCTTACCTCTTTGGGAGGAGCAGCCATGTACAAGACCATCGTCGTCCACATCGATGGCGGGGCCCGCCAGGAAAGCCGTTTGCGCGCAGCCGCCCTGCTCGCCGTCAAGCACGGCGCCCACCTGGTCGGCAGCGGCGCCACCGGCATCTCATGGATGGACTACAGCCTGCTGACCGGCTCGATGGCGGCACCGGTCATCGGCGACGAGTTCCAGGGCATGCGCGATGCCGCCGCCGGGCACCTGGAAGCCTTCCGGCAAGCCGCCGAGCATCTGGGCGTGAACGCGCCCGAAAGCCGCCTGATCGAGGACGATCCACGCTATGCCCTGCTGCTGCAGTCGCGCTATGCCGACCTGATCGTGCTGAGCCAGGACAGCGACGCCGATCCCGGCCAGTCCCTGCGCACGCGTGGCTTGCCGGAGCATGTGGCCCTGCGCGGTGCGCGGCCGGTGCTGGTGGTGCCCGCCGGCTACCAGGGCGAACCGATCCCCGGCACCGCGGTGGCGGCCTGGGACGGCGGCAACCAGGCGCTGCGCGCGATCACGGCCGCGCTGCCGCTGCTGAGGCTGGCCGCAAGCGTCAAGCTGGCCGTGGTCAACCCCGACGCGCTGTCCGAAATGCACGGCGAACAGCCGGGTGCCGACATGGCGCTGTGGCTGGCGCGCCACGGCGTGAAGGTCGAGGTCGTCGTCGAGCAAACCCGGGCGACCGTCGGCGACGCCCTGTGCGGCCTGGCACGCGGCTGCGGCGCCGGGCTGATGGTGTCCGGTGCCTTCGGCCACAGCCGCTACCGCGAGTGGATGCTGGGCGGCACCACCCGCGAGCTACTCGAGCGCGCCCGGGTACCGCTGCTGATCGCGCATTGAACCATGGCAAGCGTCCCGCAAGCGGCGCCGGCCGGCGTGCCGCCCAGTGAGCAGACACGGGAAGCCAGTGCCTGGCAGGGCGGCGCCCGTCCCCGCTATCCCGAGACCGGCGTCGAACACGGCGGCGCCGACCTGGCGCTGAACGCCTGGCTGGGCCGCATGACCGGCTACGTGTCGCCGGCCGCGCTGGCGGTCGCCTGGCAGGACTGGGCCAGCCACCTGCTGCTGTCGCCGGACAAGCAGTTCGAACTCGGCCTGCATGCGATCGACAACCTGCGCCGCTGGTGGGAGTGCGCCGCCGCGCCGCCGGGCGCCTCCGCCGACCCGGTGCAGCCGCTGGCCCAGGACAAGCGCTTCACCGATCCGGCCTGGCAGGCCTGGCCCTGGTACCCGCTCAGCCAGGCCTTCCTCCTCAGCCAGCAGTGGTGGCACCGTGCCACCAGCGGCGTGCGCGGCGTGTCGCCGCACCATGCGGACGTGGTCACCTTCGTCGCGCGCCAGATGCTCGACAGCGTGGCGCCTTCGAATTTCGTGTGGAGCAATCCGGTCGCCCAGCAGGCCACCATCGCCAGCGGCGGCCTGAACCTGGCCCACGGGATGCTGCGCGCCTTCGAGGATGCCCGCAGCGCGCTGGCCGGCGTCCCGCCCCCGTCCGGCGCCATCGCGCGCGTGCTCTACCGGCCCGGACACGAAGTGGCGGTCACGCCAGGCAAGGTGGTGATGGCGAACCCGCTCGCCGAGCTGCTGCGCTACGACCCGGCCACGCCGCGCGTGCATGCCACGCCCCTGCTGATCGTGCCGGCGTGGATCATGAAGTACTACATCCTCGACCTGTCGCCGCACAACTCGCTGGTGCGCTACCTGGTCGAGCACGGGCACACGGTCTACATGCTGTCCTGGAAGAACCCGGGTCCCGAGGACCGCGACCTGTCGATGGCGGACTACCGCAGGCTCGGCGTGATGGCGGCGCTGGACTCCATCGCCGCGCAGACCGGCGCGCGCCAGGTGAACGCCTGCGGCTACTGCCTGGGCGGGACCCTGCTCGCGATCGCGGCCGCGGCGATGGCGCGCGACGGCGACCGGCGCCTGGCCAGCATGACCCTGCTGGCGGGCCAGGTCGACTTCACCGAGCCGGGCGAACTGTCGCTATTCATCGACGACAGCCAGGTCAGCTTCCTGGAAGCCGCCATGTGGCAGCAGGGCTACCTCGACACGCGCCAGATGGCGGGCGCCTTCCAGCTGCTGCGCTCGAACGACCTGGTGTGGTCGCGCCGGCTGCGCCACTACCTGCTCGACATCCCGGACAAGGACAACGACCTGGCATCCTGGAACGCCGACGCCACCCGCATGCCCTACCGGATGCATTCCGAATACCTGCGCAAGCTGTTCCTGAAGAACAGCCTGGCGAGCGCGCGCTACCTGGTCGACGGGCGCCCGGTGGCCCTGACCGATATCCACGTGCCGGTGTTCGCGGTCGGCGCCCGCACCGACCACGTGGCGCCGTGGCGCTCGGTGTACAAGATCGGGACGCTCAGCGACACCGAAGTCACCTTCCTGCTGACCTCGGGCGGCCACAATGCCGGCGTGGTGTCGCCGCCCGGCACGCCCAGGCGCAGCTACCAGCTCGCCACCCATGCCCCGGAGGATCCCTACGTCGATCCGGACAGCTGGCAGGCGGCGACGCCGGCGCACGAAGGCAGCTGGTGGCCGGCATGGGAAGCCTGGCTGGCGCGCCACGCCGGCCCCCTGGGCGCGCCGCCGCCGCCGGCGGCCGGGCTGGGCGCGGCGCCCGGCCGTTTCGTGCTGCAGCCATGACACCGCATCGCCCGCCCATCCAGCCGCCTGCCTATACCGCCGCGCTGCGCCATGCGCGCCGCCAGCTGTGCCTGCACCTGTCGCGCACCGCCGGCGCGCCGGACGAGCGCTTCGCGCGCGATTACGCCGACATCGTCGCCGAGGTCGAAGCCCATCTGCGGCACGAGGAAACCGTCATGGAAGCCTGCCGCGTCAAGCGGGTGGAGGAGCGGGTCCACGAACAGCGCCAGGAAAACGCGGCCATCCTCTCCGCCCTGCACCACACCCTGCCCCAGGTCGAGCGCGGCCGGTTCGAGACCGCGCGCCAGCTGGTGGCGGCGCTCACCGACATCCTGTCGCTGCACCGCATCAGCGCCGACCTGGCACTGCCGCACCGGCTGCCGGCGCCGTCCGGGCCGCCGCGCATGCGCGGACGCGCCGCGCGTACGCCCCGTCCGGCGCCGCCGCGCCCGCCGCGCCGTGCGCGCGAGCGCAGCGAATCCGAACGCTTTGCCTTCCCCATGGAGGTCCCGATGTCGCTGCAGTCCATCCTCGTCCATGCCGACCTGTCGCGCCACGCGCCGGCGCGCATCCACGCCGCCGCCCTGCTGGCGCGCGAGCACGGCGCCCATTTGCTGGGGGCCGCCATGATGGGGGTCTCGCGTGCCATCTTCCCGGACGGCTACCAGGAACGCCCCGGCTCCCTGAGCGCGGCCTGCTTCGATCCGCTGGCGGAGAACGCCCGCCTCGCACTGGAGCGCTTCGAGGCCATCGCCAGTGCGCGCGGGGTCCCGTACGACACCCGGCTGGTGCCGGACGACGCCGACGACGGCCTGGCGATGCTGTCGCGCTTCGCCGACCTGGTCGTGGTCAGCCAGGACGACCCGGACGAGTCGGTGTCCGACCGCGTGCTGCGCATGCCCGACTACGTGATCCTGAACAGCCCGCGGCCGGTGCTGGTGATCCCGCGCGGCGCGGCAATGCCCGAGGCCGGCCTGGGGCGCCGCATCATGCTGGCCTGGGACGGCAGCCGCGAAGCCGCGGCCGCGATGGGCGCCTCGGTGCCGCTGCTGCGCCGCGCCGACGCGGTCACGGTGGCGATGCTGTCCGGCCCTGCGCTGCCGGCGGACGACTGTGCGGCCCAGCAGGACGAACTGCTCGGCTTCCTGGGGCGCCACCGGGTGCGCGCCGACGTGCTGGTGCGCGACTGCGTGGCCGGCTATGGCGGCGATACCGGCCATGCGCTGCTGTCCGTGGCGGACGAACTGGGCGCCGACCTGCTGGTGATGGGCTGCTACGGCCACAGCCGCCTGCGCGAACTGTGCCTGGGCGGCGCCAGCCGCACCGTGCTGGCCGAGGCGCGCATCCCGGCCCTGCTGGTGCACTGAGAACCGGGCAGCAATGCCTCAGGCCGGCGCGCGGGCGCGGCGGCGCCGGATCCATGTGTACAGGATCGCGTTGATGGCGATCACACCCAGGCCCAGCCCGACCTGCAGGCCGCGGGTCAGGCCTGCCGGATAGATCAAGGGCACCAGGTAGTGGTCGATGAAACCACCCTGGTAGCCGGCATCCCCGGCCAGCCGGCGGAAATACAGCTCGGCCCAGGTCAGCGGACAGGCGGCGCCGCTCGCTTCGACCAGGACGCCCCAGCCGGCTGCCGCCAGTTGCACCGGCAGCCAGCCGCGCCGGCGCGCCACCAGCAGCGCGCCGAACACCACGAACAAAATGAAGCCGAGGTGCAGCAACAGGACGGCATCGGCGAGAAATCGGTAGAGCATAGTTTAAGGAGAGTGGAATGAACGACTGATCGAGATCAAACCCCAGGCATGTCACCCACCTATTCTGCATGTGAACCGCTAGAAGGAGAAGAATATGCCATCCAACAAGGTATTCCGCCGGACCGCCTGTCCGGCCGCCGCGGCCCTGCTGTTGCTGTGCGCGCTGCCCGTCGCCACGGCGCCAGCGGCTGCCGTGCAGGACCGGCCGGCCAGCCAGGGCGCTACCGGCAACAGCGGCAGCAAGGACAATCCCACGCGGCGCCAGCAAGCCGCCTTCACGCGCGTCAGCGACGCGGTCGGCGTGGTCAATGCCATGGCAAAAGAAACCGGCATGCAGGACCTGCTGGCGAAGGCCCGCGGCGTCTACCTGGTGCCCACCTACGGCCGCGCCGCGCTCGGGGTCGGCGGCGAAGGCGGCTCCGGGGTGCTGATGGTCAGGCGCGCCGACGACAGCTGGGGCAATCCCGCCTTCTTCAACATCGGCGGCATCAGCGTCGGCCTGCAGGCCGGCGTCGAGGGCGGTCCCTTTGCCCTGTTGCTGATGAACCAGAAGGCCGTCGATCATTTTCGCAACCGCAACAACTTCTCGCTGAGCGCGGACGCCGGCCTCACCGTGGTGAATTTCAGCCGCCTGGCGGCGGGGATGGCAACCGGCGACGTGGTCGCCTGGTCCGGCAGCAAGGGCCTGTTCGGCAACGCCGCGACGCTGGCGATCAACGACATCCGCTTCAACCAGAGGCTGAACGATGCCTATTACGGCAAGACGATGTCGGCGCTGCAGACGATCGACAGCACCGAGAAGAACACCCAGGCCGACGCCCTGCGGACCGTCCTGGGCAAATAGAAATATCCTTGCGAACAGGCGTTTGGCCGGCCGCAAACGGGCGCATCATTTCTCCCGTGCGGCATTGGTACACACGCAGCATTGGCGTACATTGCAGTCTTCCTGAATGAGACGAGACCGCCATGTACGCAACGAACTGGAACTCCATGGGCACCCTTGGTGCCATGGCCCTCAAGCAGATGGATCGCAGCCGCCAGGCACGCGGCCAGATGCTGGAACGTGCGGGCTACGGCCCGCGGCCGACCCCATCCACCATCCTGCACGCGGAACCCGGCCTGAACCTGCGCCGCTTCGGCCCGCAGCTCGCCGAGGGCCCGCCGGTACTGCTGGTGCCGGCACCGATCAAGCGGGCCTATATCTGGGACCTGGCGCCCGAAGTGAGCGTGGTGCAGCGCTGGCTGGAACGCGGCTACCGGGTCTACCTGGCGGAATGGGTACCGTTGGACGATTCTGACGAGAAACATGACTTTGGCCTGGCCGACTACGCGGACCGCCTGCTCGGCGCCTGCCGCCAGGCCATCGCCGCCGATGCCGACGAAGCCCACGCCAGGCCCGTCATCGCCGGCCACTCGCTGGGCGGCATCCTGGCGGCGATCCACAGCTGCCTGTACCCCGAGCAGTTGCGCGCCACCATACTGCTTGAATCGCCGCTGCACTTCGAGCCTGGTTCCTGCTGCTTCAACCGGCTGGTGCGGGCCGCGCCCGATGCGCGCGACATCGCCGCGACCTTCGGCCACGTCCCCGGCGTGTTCCTGAACACCATGAGCGCGATGGCCGAGCCGCAGGCCTTCCAGTGGGAGCGCTGGACCGACCGCTGGCTGTCGCTGGGCGACCCGCAAGCCCTCGCCACCCACATGCAGGTGGAACGCTGGACCCACGACGAGTTCGCGCTGCCGGGGCGGCTCTTCATCGACCTCGTCGAATCCTTGTACCGCAGGGACGAGTTGATGCAGGGCCAGCTGGACATCGGCGGCCGCCGCGTCGGCCCGGCCGGGCTGCGCACGCCGCTGCTGAGCGTGATCGACCCGCGCAGCAAGCTGATCCCGCCGGCCGCCGTGCTGCCCTTCCACGAAGCGGCGGCGAGTCCGCGCAAGCAGGTACTGCACTATGAGGGCGACGTCGGCGTCAACCTGCAGCACGTCGGCGTGCTGGTCGGCCGCACCGCCCATGCCAGGATCTGGCCGGCGGTCTTCGACTGGCTGGATACCTGGTAGGGCGACGCCACATAGGCCGCAGCCGGCGCGTCCGGCCAGGCTGCGGCGCCGCTCCTTCAAGCTCGCGAAAGCGGGGCTCGCGATCTCAAGCTGTACGACGTCATGCTTCAGCCTCCTGCCGGTCGACGTGGCTCGCCTTGCCCCCGGACGCCGCGCGTCGCAGCACCACCGGCACGGATTTGTACGACGGCGTCCCGCTTTGCCTGTCGTAGTTGGCCAGCGCGACCAGCCCGTTCGCTTCCGGGTAATACGCTGCGACCGACCCGCGCGCGATGTCGAAAGCCACTGCCACGAAATTCCTCACGATCCGCGGCTCGCTGGCATTCTCGCATTCCGCCACCGCCTCGATGTCGACCAGGTCGCCGTGCTCCAGGCCGCGTTCGGCGAGGTCGGCCTCGTTGACGAAGACGACGTCGCGCCGGCCGGTAATGCCGCGGTAGCGATCGTTCTTGCCGTAGATGGTCGTGTTGTACTGGTCGTGGCTGCGCACCGTGGCGAGTACCAGCGCGTCCTTTGCATCCTGCCGCGCGAGCGGGCGCTGGCGTTTGCTGTCAAAGACGATGAAGTTGGCCTTTCCCGACGCCGTGCGCCACTCGCGCCGCCCGGCCGGGATGTCGAGGCGGAAGCCGCGCGGTACGCGCACCCGCTCGTTGTAATTGTCGAAGTCGGGGAAGACCGCCTCGATGGCGTCGCGAATGCGGTTGTAATCCGCGATCAGGTAATCCCAGTCGACCTTGGTTTCGGGCAGCGTCGCCTTCGCAATGCCGGCCACGATCGCGGGCTCGGACTTCAGCAGTTCGGAGGCCGGCGGCAGGCTGCCGCGCGAGGCATGCACCATCGACATCGAATCTTCCACCGTGACCGACTGCGGGCCGGTTTCCTGCATGTCGAGTTCGGTACGGCCCAGGCAGGGCAGGATGAACGTGTTCTTGCAGACCATCAGGTGCGAGCGGTTCAATTTGGTGGCGATGTGTACCGAGAGGTCGAGATTGCGCATCGCCTCATAGCAGACCTGCGGGTCGGGCATCGCCGTCGGCAGGTTGCCGCCGAGGCAGATCAGTGCCTTCGAGCGGCCGTCGCGCATCGCCTCGACCGCATGAACCGCACCATGTCCGTGTTCGCGCGGCGCCTCGATACCGAACACCCGTTCAAGCGCATCCAGGAAGTCCTGGCTCGGGATCTCGGTGATACCGACGGTGCGGTCGCCCTGGACATTGGAGTGGCCGCGCAGCGGGCAGATGCCGGCGCCTTCCTTGCCGATATTCCCGCGCAGGAGCAGCAGGTTGGCCAGTTGCTGCACGTTGCCGGTGCCGTGCCGGTGCTGGGTGATGCCCATGCCGTAGCAGATGATCGGACGCTCGGCTTTGGCATAGATGGCGCCGGCGGCCTCGATGTCGGCGCGCGACAGGCCGGCGACATCCACGATCTCGTCCCACGAGGTCGCATCGAGGTCGGCCACCAGGTCTTCGAAGCCGCTGGTGTGCTCGCGGACGAAGTCGTGGTCCACCGCATCCATCGCCAGCACGGTCTTCATCATGCCCTTGAGCACCGCGGCGTCGCCGCCGATTTTCACCTGGTAGTAATGGCTCGCGATCGGCACCGCCTTACCGAGCGTCATTTCGACCGGGCTCTGCGGTGACTTGAAGCGCTCCAGGCTGCGCTCCTTGAGCGGATTGAAGACGACGATCGGAGCGTGCCGCAGCGAAGCTTCGCGCAGGGTGGCGAGCATGCGCGGGTGGTTGGTGCCGGGATTATGGCCGAATGAGAAGATCGCATCGCAATGATCGAAATCTTCCAGCGTCACGGTGCCCTTGCCGACGCCGATCGACTGCGGCAGGCCGACACTGGTGGCCTCATGGCACATGTTGGAGCAGTCGGGAAAGTTATTCGTGCCGTATTCGCGCACGAACAACTGGTACAGGAAGGCAGACTCGTTGGAAGCGCGGCCGGAGGCATAAAACTCCGCCATGTTCGGGTCCGGGAGGCTGCGCAGTTGCTCGCCGATGCGGCGGAACGCGTCGTCCCAGGAAATCGGCACGTAGTGGTCGGTGGCCGCATCGTAGACCATCGGGTGGGTCAGCCGTCCTTCCCACTCAAGATAGAAATCTTCCTTCTCCCACAGTTCGCTGACGCTGTGCCGGGCAAAGAATTCGGGCGTCACGCGTTTATTGGTCGCTTCCCACGATACCGCCTTGGCGCCGTTTTCGCAGAATTCGAACGACGATCCTTCGCGCGGATCGGGCCATGCACAGCCGGGGCAGTCGAATCCTTGAGGCTGGTTTACCTGCAGCATGATCGTGGTACGGTTGGCCGACATCTCGCCACGCAGCGCCTTGGCTACCGCCTGCAGTGCGCCCCAGCCGCCCGCAGGGCCGCCGTATTCTCCGATTCCCGGTACGTCTTTCCTTGGCATACGCCCTCCTTTGCAATGAAAGGCAATTCTACCGAGATTGTTAAATATTAGATTTTCAAAAGACACGCAGCAACAAGCCGGCTCCGAAAGGCGGACCTGCGGCTCCCCGCAGCCATCTACAAAGGCCGCAGGAACAAGCCCACGGTGAGGGCGATGCCGATGCCGACGATCGCCACGCGCAGCGCCTTCTCGTTGACGCGGTGCAAGGCCCAGGTGCCGGCCAGGCCGCCGAGGATGGCGCCCACGGCCAGCACCCCCGCCTGTAGCCAATGCAACTCGGGCGAGGTGATGAACAGGACCACCGCCGAGGCGTTCATCACCCCCGCCAGCACGTTCTTGGTGCCGCCGGCGTTGCGTGCCGACAGCCCGGCCATGGTCAGCGCCGCCATCATGAGGATGCCGATGCCGCCGCCAAAGTAGCCGCCGTAGACCGCAATCAGGAACTGCGCGGCGCCGGTAGTGAACTGGCCGAGGTGCGCTGCTTTCTCGGCGGAAGCCTTGCGGAAAAAGCTGCCCCAGGTAAAGACGGCGGTAGCGAACAGCACCAGCCAAGGCACCAGGCGTGCGAACACCTTGGGCGAGGTATGCAGGAGGAGGAGTCCGCCGGCCGCGCCGCCCAGGATGCTCAGCACGAACAGCGTGCGGAAGGACAGGCCCGCCGCCCCGCTCACCAGCTTGCGGCCGGCATAGCCCGCGGTGATCTGGCCGGGAAACAGCGCCACGGTGGACGTGATGTTGGCGGCCAGCGGCGACATGCCGGACAGGATCAGCGCCGGCAGCGTGACGAAGGACCCGCCGCCGGCCAGGGTGTTCTGGACGCCGGCCCACAGACCGGCCAGGAAGACCACGAGCAGCAGCATCGCCGCTCCGCCTCAGGCCGCCAAGACCTGCGGACCGATCTCGCGCAGGGACTTCACGCCGGTCAGGACCATATTGGTGCGGATGTCCTTCTCCATGATCGCCAGCAGGCGCTCGACGCCGGCCTGGCCGCTGGTGGCCAGCGCATAGATGAAGGCACGGCCGATCAGGACGCCGTCGGCGCCGAGCGCCAGCATGCGGAACACGTCGGTGCCGGTGCGCACGCCGCCGTCGGCGAAGATCGTCATCTTGCCCTTGACCGCGTCCGCGATCGCCGGCAGCACGCTGGCGGAGGACGGCGCGCCGTCGAGCTGGCGGCCGCCGTGGTTCGAGACCACGATGCCGTCGGCGCCGAAGGCCAGGGCGTCGCGCGCGTCCTCGGTGTCGAGGATGCCTTTCAGGACCAGCTTGCCTTTCCACTCGTCGCGGATCCACTGCAGGTCCTGCCAGCTGATGCCGGGGTCGAAGTTCGAACCGAGCCAGCCGATATAGTCTTCGAGCCCGGTCGCGGAGCCGCGGTAGGTGGAGATGTTGCCCAGGTCGTGAGGACGGCCGTGCACGCCGACGTCCCAGGCCCAGCGCGGGTGCATCATCGCCTGCAGGATGCGGCGGCGCGGGCCGGCGTCGCCGCTCATGCCGCTGTGCAGGTCGCGGTAGCGGTTGCCGGGCACCGGCATGTCGACCGTGAAGATCAGGGTGGTCGCACCCAGTTCGCTGGCGCGGCGCATGATGTCGCGCATGAAGCCGCGGTCCTTCAGCACGTACAGCTGGAACCAGATCGGTTTTGCGGCCTTGGCCGCCACCTCGGCCAGCGAACAGACCGACACCGTCGACTGGATGAAGGGGATGTTGGCGCGGCCCGCCGCCTGCACCGCCTGGACCTCGCCGCGGCGCGCATACATGCCGGCCAGGCCGATCGGGGCCAGGGCGATCGGCAGCGAATGCTGCTGGCCGAACCAGTCGGTCGTCAGGTCGAGCTGCTCGGAGCCGCGCAGTACGCGCTGGCGCAGCTTGACGGTCTGGAGGTCGCCGACGTTGGCGCGCAGGGTCTGTTCGGCGCCGGCGCCGCCGTCGAGGTAGTGGAACAGGAAGGGCGGCAGCTTGCGCCGTGCGGCTTCGCGGAAATCGGTTGCGGATGAGATGATCATGGGTCTTGGCAGGCTTGCCGGCTGCAATTCTTGTCTTACTGACCAGTGTACGACGAAACACGGCCGCATGGCTATGCCGGCGCTTGATTTCGCGGTGCCGGTGCTATATTGTCCGGTCACTTTCATTGCAGAGTAAAGACATCCGATGTTCCCGGCAGTTTCCCTCGACGTGGCGGCGGCCCTGAAGACGCTCGTCCTGACGCTCGACCTGATCGGCACCTTCGTGTTCGCGCTGAGCGGGGCGACCGCCGGGGTCAAACGGAGGCTGGACATCTTCGGCGTGCTGGTGCTGTCCTTCGTCGCCGCCAACTCCGGCGGCATCGTGCGCGACCTGCTGATCGGAGCCAAGCCGCCGGCCGCCATCAGCGACTGGCGCTACCTGGCGGTCTCGGTGCTGGCCGGCCTGCTGATCTTCTTCTGGTACCCGAAGCTGCGCCACCTGAAGAGTCTGGTGCTGGTGTTCGACGGCGCCGGCCTGGCGCTGTTCTGCGTCGCCGGCGCGCAGAAGGCCCTGGTGTTCGGACTGGAGCCGGAGATGGCCGCCCTGCTCGGCATGCTGACCGGCATCGGCGGCGGCGTCGCGCGCGACGTGCTGCTGTCCGAAGTGCCCACGGTCCTCCGCGCCGACGTCTACGCGGTGGCGGCCCTGGCCGGCGCCTGCGTGGTCGTGATCGGCCACGTCCTGGGCCTGCCGTCGACGCCGATGGCCTGCGCCGGCGCGGCCCTGTGCTTCTGCCTGCGCATGGCGGCGATCCGCTGGGACTGGCACCTGCCGGTCGCGCGCGCCCCCGAGGACTGAGGGAGTATCATCGCCGGGTGATCCGCAAGTGCCGCCGGGAGCCAGCATGGATGCGTACGCCGCCGATGTGTTCGATGTGAAACAGCTGGTACCAGGCGCCCTGCGCCTGATGCGTTCCTTCATACGGCGCTGAGCGATGGCGGCGCTGTCCTGCGCGATCCTGCTGGCCTGGCTGGTGCTGGCCCTGCTGCGCGGCGGCTTCTGGCGGGTCCGCCTGCCCGCGCCCCGCTCCGAACCGGCCCGCTGGCCCCCGGTCGTGGCCGTGGTCCCGGCGCGCGACGAGGCCGAGCTCCTGGGCGCCGCGCTCGGCTCGCTGCTGACCCAGGACTATCCGGGTGCATGGCACGTGATCGTCGTCGACGACCACAGCAGCGACGGCACCGCCGCCGTCGCCGGCGCGACCGCGCGCCGGCTCGGACTCGAACGGCGCCTGACCGTGGTCCGCGCGCGCCCGCTCCCGCCCGGCTGGGCAGGCAAGGTGTGGGCCCAGGCCGAGGGCATGGCCGTGCTCGCGGAGCGCTTTCCCGGCACGGTCTACGTGCTACTGACCGACGCCGACATCGCCCACGCGCCGTCAATGCTGCGGCAACTGCTTGCCCGGGCCGAGGCGGAGCAGCGCGTACTGAGCTCGCTGATGGTGCGGCTGCGCTGCGATTCCAAGGCCGAACGGGCGCTGGTGCCGGCCTTCGTGTTCTTTTTCGCGATGCTGTACCCCTTCGACTGGGTCAATCAGCCGGGCTCGCGCAGCGCGGCGGCAGCCGGCGGTTGCATGCTCGCGCGCCTCGACGCGCTGGCGGCCATCGGCGGGCTGGCGGCGATCCGGGGCGCCCTGATCGACGACTGCGCGCTGGCCGCGGCCCTGAAGCGCCGCGGGCCGATCCGGCTCGACCTGGCCGACAGCAGCCGCTCGCTGCGCGCCTATGGCTGGCGCGCGTTCTGGAACATGATCGCCCGCAGCGCCTACACCCAGTTGCGGCACTCGCCCTGGCGCCTGGCCGCAACCGCGGCCGGCATGCTGCTGCTGTACGCCGCGCCGCCGGCGCTGCTGCTCCTGCTCGGCCCCGGTTCGCCAGCGGGCGCGATGGCCGGCGCGGCCTGGCTGATCATGGCGGCGATCTACTGCCCCATGCTGCGCTACTACGGCCGCCCGCTGCTGCAGGCGCCGGCGCTGCCGCTGGTCGCCCTGTTCTACCTCGGCGCCACCCTGGCCTCGGCCTGGCGCCACCTGCACGGCCGCGGCGGGCAGTGGAAGGGGCGCAGCCAGGCGCTCAAGTCGAACTAGCCTTCGCGCCCGAACCGCTCGATCCGGTATGCCTATACGAAGGCATGGCGCAGCAGGATGCCGATGCGCTCGATATTCCCGACCCTGACCGCGGCGCGCGGATGATCCCAGCCGCGCGCCACCAGCCGCGCCAGCAGCGCCTGGTAGACCGCGCCCATCAGGCGCGGCGCCCGCGCGCACGCGGCGCTCTGGCGGCGCAGGATCGCGTGCGCTTCGCCGTAGTGCCCGCATGCCTGGGCTGCCAGGCCCGTGCAGGCGGCCGGCAGCGATGGATGGGCGGCGATCGCCCGGGCGCCCCAGGAACATGTGATCGGTCCGATCCCGGCGTCCAGCAGCAGCTCGCGCGGCAGGTAGGCGCGGCCGACGGCGGCATCCTCGTCGATGTCCCGCAGGATGTTGGTGAGCTGCAGCGCGCGCCCCAGGTGGTGGGCCAGCAGGATGCCGTCGCCGGGGGGCATGCCGAACACCCGCACCGACAGCCGCCCGACGGCGCTGGCGACGCGGTCGCAATACAGGTCGAGGGTGGCCGCCGGCGGCGCGCAGATCGGGCTGGCCTGGGCGTCCATCAGCATCCCGTCGATCACGGCGTGGAAGTCCTCGCGCGCCAGTCCGTAGGCCTTGATGTGGCACGCCAGCGAGCGCAGGTGTGCCGGCGCCGCCCCCGCGCAGCAGGCGTCGACCTCCTCGCGCCAGCGCTCCAGCGCGGCGCACTTCTGCTGCGGCGCCATGTCGCCGTCGGCGACGTCGTCCACCGCGCGGCAGAAGCCGTAGATATCGAACATGGCGGCGCGCTGCGGCGGCGCCAGGATCCGCATCGCCATGTCGAAGGAGCTGGCGCGGCGCGCTGCCCGCTGGCTGGCCATCTCGGTATCGGTGCGCATGGCCTGGCCTCAGTTGGCGTTGGCGACCAGGCGCGAGGCGCCGACCCCGAAGCGCCGGCGGATCGCGCCCGCGATGCCGGCCGCGTCCAGGCCAGCCGCGCCCAGCAGGTCTGCCGGGTCGCCATGCTCGATGAAGACGTCGGGCAGGCCCAGGATCAGCAGCGGCTTGACGATGCCGCCAGCCGCCAGCGCCTCGGCCACCGCCGCGCCGGCACCGCCCATGGCCGCGCCCTCTTCCACCGTCACCAGCTGGTCGTGCTCGCGCGCCAGCCGCGCCAGCAGCTCGAGGTCGAGCGGCTTGATGAAACGCATGTTGGCCACCGTCGCGCCCAGCTCGGCGCCGGCGGCCAAGCTGGGCGCCACCATCGAGCCGAAGGCGAGGATCGCGGTGCCGCGTCCGCGCCGCCTGATCTCGCCCTGTCCGAACGGAATCCCGTCCAGTTCCGCTCCGGCCGCGGCGCCGGCCCCGCTGCCGCGCGGGTAGCGCACCGCGGCCGGGCCGGGGTGGCGGTAGGCGGTGCTCAGCATGCGCCGGCACTCGCCTTCGTCCGAAGCGGCCATCAGCACCATGTTCGGGATGCAGCGCAGGAAGGCGATGTCGTAGTTGCCCGCATGGGTGGCGCCGTCCGCCCCCACCAGGCCGGCGCGGTCGATCGCGAAGGTCACGTCCAGGTTCTGCAGGGCGACGTCGTGGATCAGCTGGTCGTAGGCACGCTGCAGGAAGGTCGAGTAGATCGCGACCACCGGCTTCATCCCCTCGGCCGCCAGCCCGCCGGCGAAGGTCACGGCATGCTGCTCGGCGATGCCGACGTCGAAATAGCGATCCGCGAACAGCTGCTCGAAGCGCACCATGCCCGAGCCCTCGCGCATCGCCGGGGTGATCCCGACCAGCCGCCCGTCGGCGGCGGCCATGTCGCACAGCCAGTCGCCGAAGACCTCGGTGTAGGTCGGCTTGCCGCGCGCCGGCGGGGGCAGGCCCTGCAGCGGGTCGAACTTGCCGGTTCCGTGGTACAGGGTGGGCGCGGCCTCGGCCGGGCCGTAACCCTTGCCCTTGCGGGTCACCACGTGAAGGAATTGCGGGCCCATGCGCCGGCCGATGCTTTCCAGTGCCGGAGCCAGCGCGTCGAGGTCATGGCCGTCCAGCGGGCCGCTGTACTCGAAGCCGAGTTCGGCGAACAGGGCCGGCGCCGGCCCCGAGGGATCGGAGACGCGGCCGAGTGCACGGCTCAATCCGCCCACCGCGGGGGAAATCGACATGCCGTTGTCGTTCAGGATGACCAGCAGGCGCAGCTCTTTGTCGTGGCCGGCATTGTTCAGGGCCTCGAAGGCGATCCCCGCGCTCATGGCGCCGTCGCCGCACACCGCCACCGAGAGCACATCCGTGCCGGCCAGCTTCGCGGCCTCGGCCATGCTTAGGGCGGCCGAGATCGAGGTCGACGAGTGTGCGGTGCCGAAGCAGTCGTAGGGGCTCTCGGCGCGCCGCGGGAAGCCGGAGAGCCCGCCCTGCTGGCGCAGCGAGTGCATCCGCGTACGCCGCCCGGTCAGCACCTTGTGGCCATAGGATTGGTGGCCGACGTCCCACACCAGACGGTCGCGCGGGGTGTCGAACACGTAGTGCAGCGCGATCGTCAATTCGACCGTGCCCAGGTTCGAGGACAGGTGGCCGCCGGTGCGCGACACGGAATCGAGCAGGAACTGGCGCAGCTGGCGGGCCAGGGGTGCGAGTTGCGCGCGCGGCAGCTTGCGCAGCGCGGCCGGATCATCGATGGCATCAAGCAGGTTCATGCGTCATCCTCCAGGGCGGCGGACACCGGCAGGCAGACAATTCTAGAACATCCAGAACTTCCGGTCAGCTGAACACTGCAAGCGTGCGCTGGCCCGGGTCTGGGAAATTGATCACGCGAAAGCCCGTCACCTGCCGGCGCGCTTATCACGGTAGAATCCGCTTTTTGCCCTGCTCGCGCCCATGACCACACGCCCGCCGCTGCCCGCCTCCACGCCCGCCGTCCCCGACCTGGTGCTCGGACTCGAAGACCGTCCCGCCGCCACCATCGGCATCCTTGCCGCTCTGCAGCACTTGCTGGCGATCATTGTCCCGATCGTCACCCCCGGCCTGCTGATCTGCCAGGCGCTGGGCGTGTCGGCGCGCGACACCAACCTGATCGTCTCGATGTCGCTGGTGGTGTCCGGCATCGCCACCTTCGTCCAGTGCCGCCGCTTCGGCCCCTTCGGCGCCGGACTCCTGATCGTGCAGGGCACCAGCTTCAACTTCGTCGGCCCGCTGATCGCCGGCGGGACACTCCTCGTCAAGCAGGGCACCCCGGTCGAAGCCGTGATGGCCGCGATCTTCGGCGTGGTGGTGGCCGGCTCCTTCATCGAGATGGGCGTGTCGCGCGTCCTGCCTTTCCTGAAGCGCGTGATCACGCCGCTGGTCACCGGTATCGTGGTGCTGATGATCGGCCTCACCCTGATCAAGGTCGGCCTGATCAGCATGGGCGGCGGCTTCGCGGCGATGTCGAACGGGACCTTTGCCAACGGCGAGAACCTGCTGCTGTCCGGCGTCGTGCTGGCCATCATCGTCGCGCTGAACCGCGTTCCCGTGGTGTGGATGCGCAGCGCCGCCATCATCATCGCGCTGGCGGTCGGTTATGCGCTGGCCGGCGCGCTGGGCCGGCTGGACTTTACCGGCATGCACCAGGCGGCCTGGTTCCAGGTGCCGCGGCCGCTGCACTTCGGCCTCAGCTTCTCGTGGTCGCTGTTCATTCCCATGATCGTGATCTACCTCGTCACCTCGCTCGAAGCCATCGGCGACGTCACCGCGACCAGCAAGGTCTCGCGCGAGCCCGTCGAAGGCGCGGTGTGGATGCGCCGCATCAAGGGCGGCGTGCTGGTGAACGGCGCCAACTCGCTGCTGGCCGGGCTCCTGAACACCTTCCCCAGCTCGATCTTCGCCCAGAACAACGGCGTGATCCAGCTCACCGGCATCGCCAGCCGCCATGTCGGCATGTGGATCGCCCTGTTCCTGGTCGTGCTCGGCCTGTTCCCCGGCGTGGCCGGGGTGATCCAGGCGGTGCCGGAGCCGGTTCTCGGCGGCGCCGCCATGGTCATGTTCGGCGCGGTGGCCGCGGCCGGCATCAACATCCTGGCCAGCGTGCACCTGGACCGGCGCGCCCTGCTGATCATTGCCGTCTCGCTGGCGCTGGGCCTGGGCGTGTCGCAGGTACCGGAATTCCTCGCCCACATCCCGTCGGCGCTGCGCAATGTGCTGGAATCGGGCGTGGCGACCGGCGGCATCTGCGCGGTGCTGATGAACTGGTTCCTGCCGGCGCCGCACGAGTGCGCGCAGCCCGGCTGACAACAGCGCGATCCTGGGTTGGGGTGTCGCAGGCAAGTCGCGCTTGCGCACCTACGCGCTGAAACGCACGGAACGCGGGGCCGCGCCGTGATACAAGGGCACGGTCGGGGTCCGCCCCATTTTGACCGGAGGGAAGCAGATGCTCACACTTGGGAACATGGATGCCGAGCGGGTCGAACGCCTCGGCGCGCTGGCGGCGCACGTCGTCGAACACGCGTTGGCGTCGGGGCTGAGCTGGGACGAAGCCATCCTGGCCTTCGGGATCGCGGCCAAGGCGATCGCCGCCAAGGCGTCCGACCAGGGCGGCGGCAGTCCCCAGCAATGCGCGGCACTCGCCGAGCGCCGCCTGAAGTCGGGCATGGAGCAGAGCGCCGACGTGCTGCGCGCATGGCTGCGTTGAACGCGGACCGGGCTGCCTGCGCGCGCCTGTCCGCGCGCGGCCTGCGCTCGCGCTTTGGCGGCCCGTTCGACTTCGAACTCGCGGCCGGCGAATGCGTCGCGATCCAGGGCCCGTCCGGCGCCGGCAAGAGCGTCCTGCTGCGCATGCTGGCCGACCTCGATCCGCACGAGGGCGAGGTCCTGCTCGACGGGCAGGCAAGCAGCGCGATGCCGGCGCCCGCATGGCGCGCGCAGGTGGTCTACCAGGCGGCCGAGCCGGCGTGGTGGGAAGCGAGCGCCGGCGCGCACTTCACGGCCGCGCAGCGCGGCTTCGTGGCCGGCGCGATGGCCGCGCTCGGGCTGGCGCCCGCGCTGCTGGACACCGAGATCGAGCGCCTGTCCACCGGCGAGCGCCAGCGCCTGGCCCTGGTGCGCTCGCTGGCGCGCGCGCCGCGCGTGCTGCTGCTCGACGAGCCGACCGCCGCGCTCGACCCCGAGTCCGTGACGCGCGCGGAAGCCCTGCTGGCCGCGCGCCTGGCGGACGGCATGGCGGTGCTGATCGTGACCCACTCCGCCGAGCAGGCGCGGCGCCTGGCGCAGCGGATCTTCCGGCTCGAACACGGAAGACTGAGCAGCACATGAACGCGATCCACCTCGGCCCCTGGGACCTGCTGGCGGCGGCGCTGCTGATCCTGCTCGATGCCGCGCTGTCGCTGGCGCTGCGGCTCGGCGTGCATCGCCAGATCCTGGTCGCGGCCGTGCGGATGGTGGTGCAGCTGGCGATCGTCGGCATGGTCTTGCGCGCCGTGTTCGCCAGCGCCTCCGCCGGCGCCACCGCCGCCGTGATTTTGTTCATGATCGCCGCCGCGGCCCGCGAAGTCGCGACCCGGCCGAAGCAGCGCCTGAAGCGCCACATGAATTACCAGATCAGCGCCGCGGTGGTCGCCTGCGCCGGCTTCGCCACCGTGCTGCTGGCCTTGACGACGGCGGTGCGGCCGGATCCCTGGTATGCGCCGCGCTATGCGATCCCGCTGATGGGCATCGTGCTGGGCAGTGTGCTGAACGCGGCCTCGCTCGCGCTCGACGGCGTGCTGGACGGCGTGGTGCGCGAGCGCGGGCGCATCGAGGCGCGGCTGGCGCTGGGCACGCCCTTCCGCGAAGCGATCGGCCCGCTAGTGCGCAATGCCACGCGGCGCGGCATGATCCCGGTGGCGAACCAGATGTCGGCCGCCGGCATCATCACCCTGCCCGGGATCATGACCGGCCAGCTGCTGGCGGGGATGGACCCGATGGAAGCGGTGAAGTACCAGATCCTGCTGATGTTCCTGCTGGCGGGCGCCAGCGGGCTGGCGTCGGTGGGCGCGGCGCTGCTGGCGGTGCGGGCGCTGAGCGACGAGCGGCAACGATTGCGCCTGGACCGGCTGCGCGCCTGACTATGCCGCCATGGCAGCCGCCAGCGGCAGCCGCACGTCGACCTGCAGTCCACGGCCCTGGTCCGGGGTGCACAGGCGGATATCGCCTTGCAGCGAATCGCATATCTCCTTGACGATCGAGAGACCGAGGCCGAAGCTGTTCGGCTTTTCCGGATCGGCACGGTAGAAGCGTTCGAACACACGGTCCAGATGCACGGGCGCGATGCCGGGGCCGGTATCGACGATGCGCAGCAGTGCGAACTCCCCGGCGCGCTGTACCTGCACGCTGACCAGTCCTGGCCCGCCCATGTGCTTGATGGCGTTGTCGATCAGATTGAAGGTGATCTCGCGCAGCAGGTGCGAGGGTGTCGACAGCGCCAGGCTGTCGTCGGATGCGTCCAGGCCCAGCTCGACGTCGAAGCGCTGTGCCAGCGGGGCCAGTTCCTCGATCACCGAGGTCACGATCTCCCCCAGCGCGGTGGTGCTGGAAGCCGGCGCACGGGCGGCGTGCTGGCGCCCCTGTTCGATACTGGCCAGCATCAGGAGCTGGTTGATCACCTTGGCACCCTGCAGCGTAGTGTTCTGCATCGCGGCCAGCAGCATCTTCTGTTCTGGCGTCACGCGCTCGTCGCGCATGCCGTAATTCAGCTGCGAGGTGAGGATGGCGAAGGAGGTACGCAGATGATGCGCCGTGCTGGCGACGAAACGCTCATAGGCCGACAAGGTCTGGTCCAGCCTCACCACGTAGCCGTTCAGGGCGCCGATGACGGGCAGCAGCTCGCTCGGCACGGCCTCGGCGTCGAGCTGCTCGAGCGAGCCCGGCTGGCGCTGGGCGACCCGTTCGCTGAAACGCATCAGGGGGCGCAAGGTCGACCGGAAGGCGACCACCAGTGCCGCGAGCACCAGCGTCAGCAGTATCAGGTGTTCGCGCGCGGTGATCAGGAAAAGGCGCTTGCGGAATGCGGCATGGCCACGCATGGTCTGCGCCACTTCGACCGTGATGCGGCCGCCGTCGCGCAGGTCCTGGGCGTAGGCGACGACGCGCACGGGCTGGCCGCGGACCCTGCTCTTGAAATAGCTTTCCTGCTCGCCCTGGCCGAGCTGCGAAGGCGCAGCCAGCGCGGCGTCGCCATCGATCAGGCGGCCGTCCGCCCTGCGCACCGCGTAGAACACACGGTCCTGATGTTCGTCGGCGAACAATTCGAACGCGGCCGGCGGAACTCCGGCAGGGCTGGTGCCGCCGTCAGCGGCCACCTGCTCGGCGATGATGCGGGCCGATCCTTTCAGCAACTGCCGCTGGACTTCGGCCGCGACCCGGTCGGTGCTGCGGTAGGTGACCACCAGGTCGATCGCCGAACACCCCAGGATCGGCACGAAAATCCATGCCGCCAGGCGAGATTTGAGGCTGTGCATCGTTTCAGGCCTCGACCGCGCTCAGCATGTAGCCAAGCCCGCGCAAGGTAATGATGGCAACACCGCTGTCCTCAAGTTTCTTTCGCAGGCGCACCATGTACACCTCGAGCGCCTTCGGCGTGACCATGTCGTTCAGGATCACCAGGCTATCGGCCAGGTCGCGCTTCGATACCGTCTTGCCGACCTTGCGCATCAGTGTCTCGAGCACCGCATGTTCACGCGGGGTCAGCTGCAGGACCTGTTCGCGGACCCGGAAGATCTTTGAATTGCTGTCGTAGGACAGGCTGCCGCAATTGAATACCGGATTGGCCTTGCCGCTGGCCCGCCGCAGCAGGCAGCGCAGGCGTGCCTCCAGTTCCTGGATGTCGAATGGCTTCGCGAGATAGTCGTCCGCACCCAGGTTCAGGTGCTCGACGATGTCCTGCAGCGAATCCTGGGCGCTGATGATCAGCACCGGCACGCCATTGTCCTCGCTGCGCAGGCGGCGCAGCAGGGTTTGCCCGCTCAGCAGTGGCAGGGTCAGGTCGAGCAGGATCGCGTCGTAGGTCTGCGTGCGCAGGAGCAGGTCGGCTTCCTCGCCGCTGAACGCCTGCTCCACGACATAGCCGGACTGGTTCAGCAGACGGGTCAGCCAGGCCGACAGATCGCGATTGTCTTCGGTGAGTAAGAGCTTCATCTCGACAATCATCCAGCTTACGGACACTTGCAGCAAGCTGCTGAACATTACTTTTTTGAAAGGAAGTTGATTGTAGGCATTTAGTAGGGTTGCCATCTCTATAGTCGGTTGCTCACCTTATAACAACGATGGAGTCCGTATGAAAAAGCTGATGGCAATCGCCGTTCTCGGTACGCTGGGCGCCGCCGCGCAGGCACAAACCCAATCCGTTCAGGAATTGCAGACTGCCCTGGCGCAGGCGCAAAAGGCGGCCGCCGATGCGCAGTTCGCGGCAAAGCAGGCCCAGGACGCACTGGTACAGGTGCAGCAAGCCATGGCCGCGCATGACAGCCATGCGGTCGCCGACAACGGGGCTCCCGGCCACACGGCCGCAACGACCGGTGCCGCCACCGCCAGCGACGAGACCGGCCGCCAGAGCGACCCGCTGGGCGCCAGCTCCGCGGGATCCGCAGGGCTGGTCTATCGGCGCGGCGGCGACCTCGTGCGCCTGTACGGTTTGATCGACCTCAGCATGAGCCGCAAGACCAACGCCGACGCTGCCGGCCACACCCAGAACGACATGTCCGTGGCCTGGTTCAGCGGCAACCGTTGGGGTCTCGAGGGCGAACACCTGCTGCCCGATACCGGCGGCCTGAAGGCGATCTTCAAGCTCGAAAGCGAATTCGAACTCCCGACCGGCGACATGGACACGCCCGGCACCCTGTTCAACCGCGACGCCTGGCTGGGCCTGGAAAGCCCGACCCTGGGCAAGCTGACCTTTGGCCGCCAGAACACCCTGGCGCGCGAATTTTCGAAGATCTACGGCGATGCCTACGGCAGCGCCGGCGTGACCTACGACGAGGGCGGCTATACTAACAACAACAACTTCAAGCAATTCATCTTCTATTCGGGCAGTGCCACCGGTACCCGCTACGACAAGGGGATCGTGTGGAAGAAAAGCTACGGCAAGTTGATGGCGGGCCTGGCCTACCAGGTGGGCGGCGAACCAGGCAACAACCGTGAGGCCACCACCAAGTCGATCGCCCTGGCCTACAACGGCGGCGACCTGAATGTCTCCGGCTTCTACAACACCGCCGTGGTCAGCGACTTCACCCACACTTCCTGGTCGATCGGCGGCAACTACAAGATCGGCATGGTGCGCCTGAATACCGGCTATGTCCACTACACGGCCGAGCAGCCGGCGGCACTGGGCGACCGCCATGACAATGCCTACACGATCTCCGCCAAGTTCGCGCCCGGCGGCCACTTCGACTACGAACTGGGCTGGCAGACGATGAACGCCACCAACGCGGCCGTCAACGGCGGCGGCTACGTCCTGAATGCCTATGCCGACACCTCGGCCGCCAAAAAGACGGCGACCGGCAAGCGCAAGACCTGGTACGGCTCGGTGTTCTACCACTTCGACAAGCGTACCGAACTGTACCTGGCCTCGGACTACCTCAACACCGACGGCAGCTACAAGGCGTCGCAGGCGCATGGCGCCGATTCCCAGTTCGAACTCGCAACCGGCCTGCGCTTCCGCTTCTGAGACGACGGTATTTACGTATAGACGGGCTGGGTGGGCGGCGGCAGAATCGGCGCACGCCATCCCGGCCTCGAGAATAATGAATAAGGAGACATCATGAACGTTCCGTACAAGATCCTGCCCGCCGTCGTCTTCGCACTGCTGGCCGGACAGGCCTGCGCCGCCGAGAAGATCACCATCATGGTGGGCGGCATGGAAAAGCAGATCTACCTGCCGGCCAAGCTGGCCGAACAACTCGGCTACCTGAAGGAGACCGGGCTGGACATCGAGCTGCTGAGCGAGCCGGCCGGTGTCAACGCCGAAACCGAAATGCTGTCCGGCGCGGCCCAGGGTGTGATCGGCTTCTACGATCACACGATCGACCTGCAGGCGCGCGGCAAGATGGTGGAGTCGGTGGTCCAGTTCAGCCAGGCTCCCGGCGAAGTGATCCTGGTGTCGAAAGCGGCGGCCGGGCGCATCAAGTCGCCGGCCGACTTCAAGGGCAAGACCCTGGGCGTCACCGGCCTGGGTTCGTCGACCAATTTCCTGACCCAGTACCTGGCCTCGCGCGCCGGCGTCAAGTACAGCGAATTCACGACGCTGCCGGTAGGCGCCGGCTCGACCTTCATTGCCGCCATGGCACAAGGCAAGATCGATGCGGGCATGACCACCGAACCGACCATCGCGCGTCTGGTATCGACCAATGCGGCCAGCGTACTGGTCGACCTGCGCAGCCTGAAGAGCACCACGGCCGCGCTGGGCGGCCCCTACCCTGCCGCTTCGCTGTACATGCAGACCTCCTGGGTCAACAGCCACAAGGAGCAGGTGCAGAAGATCGCGACGGCCTTCGTCAAGACGCTCCGCTACATCAACACCCACAGCGCCAAGGAGATCGCCGACAAACTGCCGCCGGAATACTATGCGGGCAACAAGCAGCTCTACATCGAAGCGCTCGAGACGGGCAAGCAGATGTTCACCCCCGACGGCGTGATGCCGGCCGAGGGTCCCGCGACCGTGCTGAAGGTCCTGGCGAGCTTCGACAAGGCAGTCGAGGGCAAGTCGATCAACTTGGCCGGCACCTATACGACGGAATTCGTGAAAGCCGTCAAGTGATGAGCATGCCCGTCATCGAACTAATTAATGTCGGACGCAAATTCGTCAGCCCGAAGGGCGAAGTCACGCAGGCCCTGCGCGACTTCAGCCTGACCGTGAAGGAAGGCGAATTCTGCGCCATCGTCGGCCCGACCGGCTGCGGCAAGTCGACCACCCTGGGCATGATCACCGGGCTGAATCCGCCTTCGTCCGGCTCGGTGAAGGTATTCGGCAAGCCGGTCACCGGCATCGACCCGCGGATCGGCTTCGTGTTCCAGGCCGATGCGGTCTTCCCCTGGAAGAGCGTGCTCGACAACGTGGCGAGCGGCCCGGTCTTCCGCGGCCTGGACCCGAGCGCCGCGCGCGACAAGGCGGCCGACTGGGTGCGCCGGGTCGGCCTGGCCGGCTTCGAACACCATTATCCGCACCAGCTGTCGGGAGGCATGCGCAAACGCGTGGCACTGGCGCAGACCTTCATCAACGAACCGGCCATCCTGCTGATGGACGAGCCCTTCTCTGCCCTGGACGTGCAGACGCGCGCGATGATGCAGGAAGAGCTGCTCGGCCTGTGGTCGGAGCGCAAGGCATCGGTCGTTTTCGTCACCCATGACATCGACGAGGCGATCACACTGGCCGACCGCGTGGTCGTCCTGACCAGGGGGCCGGGTTCCGTCAAGAGCGTGTACGACATTCCCTTGCCGCGTCCGCGCGCCGCGGAAGCGCGTTACACCCCCGAGTTCGTCGCCCTGTCCCGGCAGATCTGGGCCGATCTGAAGGCAGAAGTCAGCATCTAAGCGAAGCACAACATGAACACGACAATATCTACAAGTACGCCGGCGATGCCCGGCGCGGAAGAACGCCGGGCAGTGCAGCGCGCACAGCATTACCGGCGCCTGGTGCTCGGCTTGCGGGCCGGCCTGGCGGTGGCCGTGATCGCGGCCTGGGAACTCTCGGTCCGGATCGGCTGGCTCGACCCCTTCTTCTTTTCGCAGCCGAGTGCGATCTACCAGCAGCTGGCCGCCTGGCTCACCGAAGGAACGGGACAGGGTCCGCTGTGGAGCGAACTGCTGGTAACCATGGAGGAAACCGTGCTTGGCTTCCTGATCGGCAGCGTGCTGGGCATCGTCTGCGGCATCGCCCTGGGTCGCAACAAGCTGGCGGCCGACGTCTTCAGCATCTACATCAAGGTCGCCAATGCGATACCGCGCGTGGTGCTGGGTTCCATCTTCATCATCATGTTCGGTCTCGGCATGGGCTCGAAGGTGGCGCTGGCCGTCGTGATGGTGTTCTTCGTGGTGTTCGGGAACGCCTTCCAGGGCGTGCGCGAAGCGGACCGCAACATGATCGCGAACGCCTACATTCTCGGCGCCAGCGCGCGCCAGGTGACCAGTTCGGTCGTGTTGCCTTCGGCGCTGAGCTGGATCCTGGCCAGCCTGCATGTCAGCTTCGGCTTCGCGCTCGTCGGCGCCGTGGTCGGCGAATTTCTCGGCGCGCGCCACGGCATCGGCCTGCTGATCTCGACGGCGCAGGGCACCTTCAACGCTGCCGGCGTGTTCGCAGCCATGATCGTCCTGGCCGTCGTGGCGCTGGCGGCCGAATATCTGCTGACGGCCGTCGAAAACAGATTGCTGAAGTGGAAGCCGCCGCAGTTCGTCGAGATGGGCATGTAGGGGCTAGCTCCCGGCGCCGTGGCGCCGGGCGCGGCGGGCGACGTCGCGCAGCACCTCGCGCGCCGCGTTGTGCCCCGGCGCCCCGGTGACGCCGCCGCCCGGATGGGTGCCGGCGCCGCAGGTGTACAGGCCCGCCACCGGGCCGCGGTAGTCGGCGTGGCCCAGCATCGGACGCGCCGAGAACAGCTGGTCGAGCCCCAGCGCGCCGTGGAAGATGTCGCCGCCCACCAGGCCGAAGCTACGCTCCAGGTCCAGCGGGCTCATGATCTGCCGTCCCAGCACCGCGCGCTTGAAATTCGGCGCATAACGGTCCACGGTATCGATCATCAGGTCGGCCACGCGCTCGCGGTGATCGTCCCAGCTGGCGCCGCCGGGCAGCTCGGGCGCCACGTGCTGGCAGAACAGGCTGGCCACGTGCCGGCCGGCCGGCGCCAGGGTCGGGTCCAGCGTCGACGGGATCAGGAGTTCGACGATCGGTTCGCGCGCCCAGCCGTGCGCGCGGGCGTCGTGGTAGGCGCGCTCCATGTACTGCAGGCTGGGAGCGATGATGATGCCGCTGGCATGGTGCTCGGCCGCCTCCGTGCCCGGCAGGCAGCTGAAGTCCGGCAGCTCGGACAGCGCCACGTTCATGCGGAAGGTGCCGGAGCCGCAGCGCCAGGCCCGCATGCGGCGCAGGAAATCGTCGGGCAGCGCGGCCGGGTCGACCAGGCGGGTGTACAGCAGGCGCGGATTCAGGTTCGACACCACCACGCGCGCAGCGAGGCGTTCGCCCTTTGCCGTAACGACGCCGGTGGCGCGCCCCTTGTCCAGCAGGATCTCGCTGACCGCGCAATCGGTGCGGATCTCGACGCCGCGCGCCCGCGCCGCCTTCGCCATCGCCTGCGTGATGGCGCCCATGCCGCCGATGGCGTGGCCCCAGGCGCCCTTCTTGCCGTTCACTTCGCCGAACACATGATGCAGCAGCACGTAGGCGGAACCCGGCGTGTAAGGACTGGCATAGTTGCCGACCACGCTGTCGAAGCCGTAGGCCGCCTTGATCGGCGTGCTCTCGAACCAGCCGTCGAGGACATCGCCGGCCGACTTGGTGAACAGGTCGAGCAGCCCGCGCTGGGCCGGCAGCGGCAGCCTGGCAAGCCGCTTGCCGATCCTGCCGGCCTTGAGCAGCTCCGGCAGCGCACCGAGCCAGCCACCCTCTACCCGGTTCGGCGGTGTCTCCAGCACCAGGGCGCGCAACAGGTCGGCCGCAGCATCGAGGTGCTGCGCATAGGCGTCCAGCCGGTCGGCGTCGCGCTGCGAGAATTTCGCCACTTCGGCAGCCGTGCGGCCGGCACCGAGCTTCAGGTAGCGCGCATCGTCGAGCGGCAGGAAGTTCGAGAGCGGCCGCTCGACCACGCGCAGCCCGTGGGCGGCCAGGTCCATCTCGCGGATCACCTTGGGGTTCAGCAGCGACACCGTGTAGGACGCCACCGAGTTGCGGAAGCCCGGATGGAATTCCTCCGTCACCGCCGCGCCGCCGACCACGCCGCGCCGTTCCAGCACCGTGACCTTCAGCCCGGCGCGGGCCAGGTAGAAGGCGCACACCAGGCCATTATGGCCGCCACCGACAACGATCGCATCGCGCATGCTGGTCTCCCGGTTGAACACGAGCATTGTGTACCGAAGAGCGGAAAATTGCACCCATCGACCCCGGGCGGATGAGGGCATGCCGTCCTGAACATTAAATTTCCGTTACATAGCCCGTGCGCTCCCGGTTGGACGTTATCCTTGGCGGACCGGACGAACGACGAGGACCATCCACGACATGCCAGGGCAGGAACGATATTCGAGCTACGCGGATCGCGCATGGCGGGCGCGCTGGCGGCCCAGGGCAGCTTCGCCCTGCCGGTGCTGGTGCCGCTGCTGATCGCGGCCGCCACCCTGCTGCGCAGAAGGGTGGCGGACGGGCACCGGCTGCGCCTGATCAAGCGCGAATACCTCACGCGCACCGAAGGCTTCTTCGAGCGCCATGGGCGCAAGACCGTCGTGCTGGCCCGCTTCGTGCCGGTGGTGCGCAGCGTCGCGCCCTTCGTCGCGGCACTCGGCCACATGCCCTTCGCCAGCTTCCTGGCCTACAACGCCATCGGCGGCGCCGCATGGGTGGCGGCGCTGCTGGGTGCCGGCTACGCATTCGGCAAGCTGCCCTGGCTCGGCGGGCACCTGACCCTGGTCATGCTCGGCATTGTCGCGCTGTCCCTGGTGCCGGGCCTGATCGCCTGGGTACGCAAGCGCGGTAACGGGGACAGCCGGGCCACCACCATCGAGGACAAGGCATGACAAGACACGATCATCATGGATACGCGGCGCCGGCGCCGGCCCTCGGCAAGGTGCCGGCCCTGACGTTCGGCTTCTGGCTGATCAAGATTGCCGCGACCACGCTGGGCGAGACCGCGGGCGACGCCCTGACGATGTCGATGAACCTCGGCTACCTGGTCGGCACCCTGGTGTTCGCCGTCATCCTGCTGTGCGCACTGGGCATGCAGCTGCGGGCCGAGCGATTCCAGCCGATGCTGTTCTGGAGCGTCATCGTCGCCACCACCACGGTCGGCACCACGCTCGCCGATTTTTGCGACCGCTCGCTCGGGATCGGCTACCTGGGCGGCTCGGCGATCCTGGCGGCGCTGCTGGCGGCCTCCCTGCTGGCCTGGCAGCGGACGCTGGGCAGCGTGGCGGTCGAACAGCTCGATTCGCGACAAGCCGAGATCTTCTACTGGATCACCATCCTGTTTTCGCAGACGCTCGGCACCGCCCTCGGCGACTGGGTGGCCGATCCGCTGACCGGCTTGGGCCTCGGATACCAGGACGGCGCCCTGCTGTTCGCGGCCGGCCTGGCGCTGGTCGCCGCTGCCTATTTCTGGACGGAGGTGTCGCATACGGTCCTGTTCTGGGCCGCCTTCGTGCTGACCCGCCCGCTCGGCGCGACGGTCGGCGACTTCCTCGACAAGCCGGTGGCGAACGGCGGCCTGGCGATGGACCGGTTCTCGGCCTCGGCGGCCTTGGGCGCGTGCATGCTGGCGCTGATCGTCCTGTTGCCGCAGCGCGCCGAGCCGGTCAGGCGCCGCGCCTG
>NZ_JBKFGF010000035.1:0-64767 GCF_051233485.1 Massilia sp. LXY-6 | reverse complement strand
CTCGCGCGAGCGCGACAGCAGCAGCGTGATGGTCTGGCGCGAGCCGTAGCGGGCGTCCAGCGGAATCAGGTCGATGCGGCTGCTGAAGCCGGCCACACGGCCCGGCAGCAGGCTGTAGCCCATGCCGCCGCCGACCAGGTTGATGAGCGAGAAGATGTCGTCGACCCGCATGATGGTCTCGGGCACGTAGCCGGCCTGCTGGAAAGCGTGGTCGAAGCTGTCCGAGGTGACGAAGCCGCCGCCCAGGGTGATGAACTGTTCGCCGCGCAGCTCGCGCAAGTCGACACCGCTGCGGCCGGCATACGGCGACCCCTGGGGCGCCGCCAGCCGCACTTCGTCGTCGAACAGGGGCACGGCCAGCAGTTGCGGATCCTCGCTGGGGGCCTGCAGGCCGATCACGATCGCGTCCAGCCGCCCTTCGCCCAGGCTGCGCAGCAGTTCCTGGTTCGAGCCCAGGGTCAGGTCGATCTGCAGTTCCGGACGGCGCATCTTCAGGCCCATCAGCAGTTGCGGAATACAGCGCAGGGTCAGCGAATACAGGGAGCCGATCTTGATCCTGCCGCCGGCCACGCCGGCCAGCTCGCGCGCCTTGCGGATGCCCTCCTCGGTTTCCTCGACCGCGCGCTGGGCGTGCTTGGCGAACACGAAGGCGGCCGGCAGCGGCGCCAGGCTACGGCCCTCGCGCCGGAACAGCGGGCAGTGCAGGCCCTCCTCCAGCGAGTGCAGGGCGCGGTGCACGCTGACCGTGCTCTGGCCCAGCTCTTCGGACACCTTGGCGAGGCTGTGCAGGCGCATGAAGGCCAGGAAGACCTCAAGTTTCTTTAACGTAATCTCTTCGTCGATCATAGTGCAAGCTTACTCCAATCATTAACTTGAGAGTAAACGTTTGCCGGCCGCGTTGATTGAATCGCCAGCCCGCGCTCCCTATGCTGGCACCAGAACGCAAATATCGAAGGAGACAACATGGGAAGCACATCCCCGCAAGGTTCCCGGCCCGCCCGGCAGTGGGACACGCGGCGCCAGGACAAGCAGCGCCGCATCGCGCAGGTCGCCCACCTGGCCGACGGACCGGTGCTGCAGAGCGGCCGCCTGGTGGAAGCGCTGGAACGCCTGGTGCACAGCGGCGACCGCGTGGTCCTCGAAGGGAACAACCAGAAGCAGGCCGATTTCCTGGCGCGCAGCCTGGTGCAGGTCGATCCCGACCGCGTCAACAAGCTGCACATGATCATGCCGAGCGTGAGCCTGCCCGAGCACCTCGACCTGTTCGAGCGCGGCATCGCCAACAAGCTCGATTTCGCCTTCGCCGGCCCGCAGAGCCTGCGCATCTCGCAGTTCCTGCAGGAGGGCACGCTGCAGGTGGGCGCCCTGCACACTTACATTGAATTGTACGCCCGCCTGTACGTCGACCTGGCGCCGAACGTCGTGATGGTGGCCGGCTACAAGGCCGACCGCGCCGGCAACCTGTACACCGGCCCCAGCACCGAGGACACCCCGGCGCTGGTCGAGGCGGCGGCTTTCCGCGACGGCATCGTGATCGCCCAGGTCAACGAGATCGTCGACGATCCGAAGGACCTGCCGCGGGTCGACATCCCCGGCTCCTGGATCGACTTCGTGGTCCAGTCGGACAAGCCCTTCTACATCGAGCCGCTGTTCACGCGCGACCCGCGCCTGATCAAGCCGGTCCACATCCTGATGGCGATGATGGCGATCCGCGGCGTGTACGAGCGCCACCAGGTGCAGTCGCTGAACCACGGAATCGGCTTCAACACCGCGGCCATTGAACTGCTGCTGCCGACCTACGGCGAGCAGCTCGGCCTGAAGGGCAAGATCTGCCGCAACTGGACCCTGAACCCGCACCCGACCCTGATCCCGGCCATCGAATCGGGCTGGGTCGAGAGCGTGCACTGCTTCGGCGCGGAACTCGGCATGGAAGCCTACACGGCCGCCCGTCCCGACGTGTTCTTTACGGGCCGTGACGGCTCGATGCGCTCGAACCGCGCCTTCTGCCAGCTGGCCGGCCAGTACGCGGTCGACCTGTTCATCGGTTCGACCCTGCAGATGGACGGCCTGGGCAACTCCTCGACCGTCACCCACGGCCGCCTGACCGGCTTCGGCGGCGCCCCCAACATGGGCCACGACCCGCGCGGCCGGCGCCACGCCACCCCGGCCTGGCTCGACCTGGTGGAAAGCGACGACCCGCTCGCCCGTGGCAAAAAACTGGTGGTGCAGATGGTCGAGACCTTCCAGGACGGCACCGCCCCGACCATCGTCGAGTCGCTCGATGCGGTCGATGTCGGCAAGGCGTCCGGCATGCCGCTGGCGCCGGTGATGATCTACGGCGACGACGTGACCCACGTGCTGACCGAGGAAGGCATCGCCTACCTGTACAAGGCGCGCTCGCTGGAAGAGCGCAAGGCGATGCTGGCGGCGGTGGCCGGCGTCACCCCGATCGGCCTGCGCCACGACCCGAAGCAGACCGCCCGCATGCGCGAGCAGGGCCTGATCGCCCTGCCCGAGGACATGGGCGTGCAGCGTGCCCAGGCCACCCGCTCGCTGCTGGCGGCCAAGAGCATCGCCGAGCTGGTCGACTGGTCCGGCGGCCTGTACGAACCGCCCGCCAAGTTCAGGAGCTGGTGATGACGGCGCTGAATCCATTGCAGCAGCGCGCCGCCGCCGGCCTTGCCGACCGCCTGGCCGAGCGCCTGGCCGGCCTTGCCGTCGACGCCCTGGTCGACGAGGCCATGCTGACCCCGAAGCCGGGCCTGGTCGACATGCGCGGCAGCGGCGCCCACAGCGACCTCAGCTGGCTGCTGATGTGCCGCTCGGCCTGTGCCCTGCGCCCGGCCTTCCTGGAGATGGTAGCTGCCGGCAGCGGGATCGCGGACCCGGGCGCCCTGCGCCGCCGCATCGGCGCCATCGGGCGCGAGGCCGAAACCGCGATGATGGCGGCCACCGGCGGCGTCAACACCCACCGCGGCGCGATCTGGGCCCTGGGCCTGCTGGTGACGGCGGCGGCGCGCCAGGGTGGCGCCGCGGACGCGGCGGACATCGCCGCCGGCGCCGGCATGCTGGCCCGCATCGACGATCCGGACGCGCCCCGGCGCACCGGCAACAAGGGCGAACTGGCCTGCCGCGAGCATGGCGTGGGCGGTGCGCGCGGCCAGGCCAGGGCCGGCTTCCCGGCTGTCGTCGGACAGGCCCTGCCGATGCTGCGCCTGTCGCGCGCACGCGGCGACGGCGAAGCGCAGGCGCGCGTGAACGCGCTGCTGGCGGTCATGGCCGGGCTGGACGACACCTGCCTGCTGGCGCGCGGCGGCCGCAAGGCGCTGCAAGCCACCCAGGCCGGCGCGCGGCGCGTGCTGGCAGCGGGAGGGATGGCGACGCCGAACGGACGCAAGGCCCTGGGCGCGCTGGAAACGCGGATGCGCATGCTGCACGTGTCGCCCGGCGGCGCGGCGGACCTGCTGGCGGCGGCGCTGCTGCTTGACCGCATCGAACCATGCAGCGAACGAGAACAGAGCTAAGGAGACAAGAAGATCATGGAAAGACTGGAATTCGAGTTCCGCGCCGGCCAGCCGGCTCCGGGGCGCACGGTGGCCGGGGTGGTCGCCTCGGGCGACCTGGAGGTCTTGCTGGAGCCCGGCATTGCCGGCCGCACCACGGTGGCGGTGCAGACCTCGGTGGACGGTTACGGCGGCACCTGGACCTCGTTGCTCGAACGCGTGCTGGGCCCGGGCAGCCTGCCGGCCGCGCGCATCGAGATCAACGACAACGGCGCGACGCCCGGCGTGGTGCGGATGCGCATCGAGCAGGCCTTCGAAGAGGCGGCGCAAGGGGGAAATACGCCATGAGTACCGAGATCGACCCGCATATCGACCCGCACATCGACCGATTGCTGAAGCGCGACAGCTTCATCGAGCGCGGCGCGCGCAGCCGCGCCCGGGCCCTGCTGGACCCGGGCAGCATGCGCGAACTGGCCGGTCCCTTCGAGCGCCTGCACTCGCCCTGGCTCGCCATGCAGCAGCTGGTGACCCAGGCCGACGACGGCGTGGTGGTCGCCAAGGGACGACTCGACGGCCACCCGACCGTGGTGCTGGCCATCGAAGGCGCCTACCAGGGCGGCAGCATGGGCGAGATCGGCGGTGCCAAGATCGCCGGCAGCCTGGAACTGGCGGCGCGCGACAACCGGCGCGGCATCCCGACCCGGGCCGTGATCCTGTTCGAGACCGGCGGCGTGCGCCTGCAGGAAGCCAACCTGGGCCTGGCAAGCATCGCCGAGATCCAGTCCGCCGTGGTGGACCTGCGCCGCTACCAGCCGGTGATCGGCGTCAGTGCCGGCACGGTCGGCTGTTACGGCGGCATGTCGATCGTGGCCGGCCTGTGCTCCTGGCTGGTGCTGACCCGCGAAGCCCGCCTGGGCCTGAACGGGCCGCAGGTGATCGAGCAGGAAGCCGGCGTCGCCGAATTCGACGCCCGCAAGCGCGACCTGATCTGGGGCCTGACCGGGGGCGCGCAGCGCGTCGCGGCCGGCCTGGCCGATGCCTGCGTGCAGGACGACACGGCCGAAGTCAGGGCCACGGTGGCGCGCCTGTTCGCGCAGGGCCTGCCGGCAGTGCACCGCAGCGAACGCGCCGACGCCTTCCTGGCAAGCCTGGAGCGGGTCGACACGGCCAGGCAGCCCACCCCGGAAGACGTACGGACAATCTACCGCCACGGAGACGCATGATGGAAGCACAGACTCACACCCGCGGCGCCATGTGGCTGCGCCTGCTGACCGGCGGCACCCGGCCGGCGCATGACTGGGCCGCCGTCCAGGTTCGCGACGCGCTGCTGGCCGGCCGGCCGGCACGCTACATCGCGGTCGTGCCCGACCCCGAGAACCGCTTCCCGCGCGCCCGCAACGGCGAAGTCGGGCTGGTCGAAGGCTGGCAGCTGGCCAAGGCCGTGCAGGAAGTGATCGCGCTGGACCGCGATGCCCCGGTCAAGCGCCCGATCGTCGCCCTGATCGACGTGCCCAGCCAGGCTTACGGCCGGCGCGAGGAAGCCTTCGGCATCCATCAGGCCCTGGCCGGCGCCGCCGGTGCCTATGCCCAGGCCCGCCTGGCCGGGCACCCGGTGATCGGCCTGATCGTCGGGCTGGCGATGTCGGGCGCCTTCCTGGCGCACGGCTACCAGGCCAACCGCCTGATCGCGCTGGACGACCCGGCCGTGATGGTGCACGCGATGGGCAAGGCCTCGGCGGCGCGCGTCACCCTGCGCTCGGTCGAGGCGCTGGAGAAGCTGGCCGCCACCGTGCCGCCGATGGCCTACGATATCAACAGCTACGCCTCGCTGGGCATCCTGTGGCGGGTACTGCGGCTGGCCGACCTGGCGCTGCCGGGCGAGCAGGACATCGCGCTGGTCCAGCGCACGCTCGAAGCGGCGCTGGCCGACATCCTCGAAGACCGCGAGCGCGACCTGTCCGGCCGCCTGCGCGGCGACCACCGGCAAGCCTCGCGCAGCGTGCGCGAACTGCTGCAGGCACAATGGGAGGCTGCCGACTGACGACCACGCGCAGATGTTCCGCGGGACGCCACCAACAACAATAAACCGGCGCCCGCCCTTTTTCTTGGACGAAGTACAGGAGACAAACATGATTATCTATGGAACCGCATTACTGGCCGTGTGCCACCTGCTCGGCATCTTCCTGGGCGACCTGCTCGGGGCGCTGCTGGGCGTAAAAACCAACGTCGGCGGGGTCGGCATCGCCATGATCCTGCTGATCTGCGCCCGGCTCTGGCTGCACAAGCGCGGGCTGATGCCACAGACCACCGAGATGGGCGTGGGCTTCTGGGGCGCGATGTACATCCCGGTGGTGGTGGCGATGGCCGCCACCCAGAACGTGCTGGCCGCCCTGCGCGGCGGCCCGGTGGCCGTGCTCGCGGCGGCCGGCAGCGTGCTGGTATGCGCATGCTTCGTCTCGATGATCAACCGCACCGAACGCCAGGCCGACAGTGCCGGCGAGACCGAAGTCAACACCGAGGCCGACACCAAGGCCCGCGTCGCAACGCACCGCGCCTGAGGAGAACATCATGCTTGAACTGCTCGAAAAAACCGTCAAACACAATGGCCTCGTGCTGGCCTTCGCCCTGGTCGGCCTGGTGATGATCGTCTCGATGCAACTGTCGAAACGCCTGACCTTCGGACGCGTGCACGGCTCGGCGATCGCGATCGCGATCGGCCTGATCCTCGCCTACTGGGGCGGCGTGCAGACCGGCGGCACCAAGGGCCTGGCCGACGTTTCCCTGTTCGCCGGCGTCGGCCTGATGGGCGGCGCCATGCTGCGCGACTTTGCGATCACCGCCACCGCCTTCGAGGTCCAGGTGACGGAGGCGCGCAAGGCCGGCATGGTCGGCGTCGTCGCGCTGCTGCTCGGAACCGTGCTGCCCTTCATCGTCGGCGCCTGCGTGGCCTGGAGCTTCGGCTACCGCGATGCCGTCACCATCACCACCATCGGCGCCGGCGCCGTGACCTACATCGTCGGCCCGGTGACCGGGGCTGCGCTCGGCGCCTCGTCCGACATCATGGCGCTCTCGATCGCGACCGGCCTGGTGAAGTCGATCATGGTGATGGTCGGCACGCCGGCGGCGGCACGCTTCCTGCGCCTGCGCACGCCGCGCTCGGCCATGGTGTTCGGCGGCCTGGCCGGCACCGTCAGCGGCGTCTCGGCGGGCCTCGCCGCCACCGACCGCCGCCTGGTACCTTACGGCGCCCTGGTCGCGACCTTCCACACCGGCCTGGGTTGCCTGCTGGGGCCGTCGCTGCTGTATTTCGCGACCCGTTCGCTGATCGGCTGAGATGGACATCGCAGTACCCCTCCCGCGCCCGCACGACCTGCTGTTCCTGCGCCGTCCCGAAGCTTTCGAGACCTGCGGCGGCGGCGAGCGTCCGGGCTGGCTGGACGCGGCCTGGCTGGCGCGCGCACCGCTGGTCGTGCGGCGCAGCGCTTCCGGCGCCGCCCGCGTGCCGGTCGGGGTGCGCGGCCTGCAGCGCGGGCAGCGCTGCGCCGGCCATATCGCCGTGGCCGAGGTGGCACGGCGCGTCACGCCGGAGATGCTGGCGCAGGCCGTGCTGGGGGACTTTCCGGCCTTGCGCGACGCCGCTGCCGCCCTGCCCTGCGTCGCCGCCCTCCTTGAACTGTCGCCGCGGCTGCAGGAGCTGGGCCTGGCCTGGGGTCCGGCCGGCGGCACCGGCTTCTGGCTGGCCTGCGGGCTGCCGGTGCTGCGTCCGGGCAGCGACCTCGATCTGCTGGTGCGCGCACCGCAACCGCTGGCCCCGGCCCTGCTCTCGGCACTGTGCGCGCTGCAGTCGCATGCCGGATGCCGGGTCGACATCCAGGTCGACACCGGCGCCGGCGGTTTCGCGCTGATGGAGCATGCGCGCGGCGGCAAGGTGATGCTGAAGACCGCCGGCGGCCCGCTGCTGGTGGCCGACCCCTGGCTGGCAAAGGAAGCGGCATGAGCGTCTTGTTCACCTTCCCCGGGCAGGGCGCGCAAAAGCCCGGCATGCTGCACGCGCTGCCGGAGCATCCGGAAACCGCGCGCACGCTGGCCGAGGCGTCGACGGCGCTGGGACGCGAGGTGCTGTCGCTGGATTCGGACGCCGCCCTGCGCTCCACGGTGGCGGTGCAGCTTTGCCTGCTGGTGGCCGGGGTCGCAATGGCGCGCGTGCTGGCGGCGCACGATGCGCAGCCGCAGATGGTGGCCGGACTGTCGATCGGCGCCTGGCCGGCCGCGGTGACGGCCGGCGTGCTGCCCTTCGGCGACGCGGTGCGCCTGGTGGAGTTGCGCGGACGCCTGATGGAGGATGCCTACCCGTCCGGCTTAGGCATGACGGCGATCGGCGGCCTGGCCCGGCAGCAGCTCGAACCGCTGCTCGCGCAGGTGCATGCGCCCGGCCGCGAAGTCTACCTGGCCAACTTGAACGCCGCGCGCCAGCTCGTGATCGCGGGCCGTGAGGCGGCGATGCGGGCGGTGGCCGAGCTTGCGATTGCCGCCGGCGCGCAGCGCGCCGAACGCCTGGCGGTGGCCGTGCCCTCGCACTGCGAATTGCTGGACGCCCAGGCGCGCACGCTGGCTTGCGCGATGGACCAGGTCGCGCTGGCGCGGCCGCGCATCAGCTTCATCAGCAGCAGCCAGGCGCGCGCGCTGTTCGACGGACGGCGGATCGGCATCGACCTGGCGGCGAACATGGCGCGCCAGGTAGCATGGGCGGATACGGTGCGGCACGCGTGGGAACGGGGGGCGCGCCTGGCAGTGGAGATGCCGAGCGGGTCGGTGCTGACCAAGCTGACCGGGCCCGAGTTTGCGGATGGGGTGGCGCTCAGTTGCGAAGCGGAGCGGCTGGACAGCCTGGTGGCGGCGGTCCGGCGGGCGGGCTGACGGGGCCTCCGCGGACGCTCACTCCAGGGCGCGGTTGCGCGATTCCAGGTCGACGCACAGGATCGCCCCCGCGCCGATCAGGAGCAGCGCGGCCAGCATCGCCAGCGCCAGCGTGAAATGCGCCGCCATCACCGGCGCGATCACCGCCGGCGCGAACAGGCCGCCGAAGCGCGCCACCGCGCCCGCCAATCCCATTCCAGTGGCACGCAGGTCGGTCGGATATACCTCCGGCGTGAAGGCATACAGCGCGCCCCAGGTGCCCAGCAGCGCAAAGCTCATCAGCAGGGTCGATCCGACCACCAGTGGCATCGCACTGCCGAAACTGTACAGCATGCAGCCGGCGGCGCTCAGCAGCAGGAAACCCACCAGGGTCGGCCTGCGCCCCCAGCGTTCGACGCCATAGGCCGACAGCGCGAAACCGGGCAGCTGCACCAGCGCCAGCACGATCAGGAATTCCTGGCCGCGCATGAAGCCGAAGCCCTCACCGCTCAGCTTCACCGGAAGGTAGACGAACACGCCGTAATACGCGATCGAGATCAGCATCCAGGCCACGCACAGCGACACGCTGCGGCGCCGCAGGCCGCCGGAAAACAGCGCCGCCAGCGATGCTTTCACCGGCGTTTCCGGGTGCAGCGCGGGAATGCTCACGGTGCGACCGTTGACCCTGGCGACGCGCTCCAGCACCGCGCGCGCCCGCTCGGGCATGCCGCTGCGGTTCAGGTACATCGGCGATTCGGGGACCGAGAAGCGCAGCACGACACCGACCAGGGCCGGGATACCGGTGACGAAAAAGATCACGCGCCAGGCGTCGGCCCCCCATCGCAGGGCGGCCAGGGCCAGCACCGCCAGCAGGATCGTGCCGACCGCCCAGAAGGATTCGAGCAGCACCAGCCAGCGTCCGCGGCGGTCGCTCGGCAGGAATTCCGCCATCATCGTGTAGTCGACCGGGAGCGTGCCGCCCACGCCGATGCCGGTCAGGAAGCGCAGCGCCAGCAGCCAGCTGAAATCGGGGGCGAAGCTTGATGCCACGCCGAAGCAGGCATCGACCACCACGGCGCCCATCAGCACCGGCCGGCGCCCGATCCGGTCCGCCAGGCGGCCGAACACGAAGGCGCCGATCAGCATCCCGATGAAGAAGAAGGTGCCGGTTTCCAGCGCCCGCGGCATCGCGATCCCGAAGGTCTTCGCAATCGAGGGCGCGCTGAAGCCGATCGACAGTACCTGCATGGCGTCGGCCATCCAGACCAGGCCGAAGATGACGAACAGGCGGTACTGGAACTTGCCGACGCCGGCCGTCCGGATGGCCTGTTCGACGCTCGCGGGTAAGCTCGTCATCTGCTTTTCTCCAGTATTCATCTCTGGGGTTCAGGCGCAAGCAGCCGGCGCAGCTGGGCCGCCTGGTAGGCGCCGAAGCTGTCGCCGAACAGGCAGCGGATCAACGGATCGTCGACCACGTCGGCCTGCGCCAGTTCGTGCTCGGTGGCCGCGTCGAACACCGCGTCGTTGATCCGCATGTACATCGAGGTCAGCGACTCGCCCAGTTCGAGCGCCGCATACAGTTTGGCGGCCGGGATCTCGGTGGTCCAGGCGAGCGGGGCCGACGTTTCGTCAAGACGAGCCCCGCCCTCCGGCTCGAGGCGGTAGCGGAACCGGATCGCCTGCCCCGTGTGATCGAGCACCGAGAGCTGCCAGATGCGGGGCCGGTCGAAATAGTCGGAGGCGGCTTCCGTCCCGGCGTATTTTTCCGGCAGCTCAATACGGCAGTACTCCATCACGCGTGCCTGCTGGGGCGCCGTCAGTGGCTCGAAGCGGCGCGCAATCTCGGCCGTCGGGGGCGCGGCCGCGTTTCCTTCGTAGACGTAGTCGACGTCCTGTTCGCCGACCGGCACGACCCAGCCGAGCGGCGGCGCGGACTGCAGCGACACGGCGTCCAGCCGCACCGACACCGAGGGATCGAGCCGCACCACCTGCAGCTGCGGCAGTGCCGCCCTCAGCTCCTGCGCAAAGCGCGCATAGGAAATCGGGAAGAAGGCGCGGTTGTACCACGACCACGGTTCGAGCCGGAACTGGCAGGAGCTGGGGACCACGTAGCGCGGTGCGAGCGCCTTCAGCTGCCCGATCCACTCCTCCGGCAGTTCGGGCGGCGCCGCGGCCGCGCGCGACGGCGCCAGCACTTCGAGTTCGCGCATGGTCTGGAACGGCCACAGCACCATGTCCCACGGCCCCTCCCGGACCAGCTGCGCGAGCGTGACGTCGTCGATCCACGAATCGACCACGTTCAGCACATTCAGCCCGGCGGCCTGCACCTGGAACATCGAATCCACGTCGGCATCCATGGCTTCGCGCGGCACCACGCGGAAGGCCCCGACCTCCACCGGATGGTCCAGGCGCAAGGCCTGCACGCACGTGAATCCGAGCTGGCGCACCATGTCGAATAGCTCCTCGAACAGGCAATAGATGTATAGCGGCGTGTCGCGCTCCAGCAGGTCGAGGCTCTCGAGCGAGCAGTGGTCGTCGTGGAAATGGGAGATGAACACCGCATCGAAACGCTGGCGCCGGATCTGCTCGTGGTCGAAACGGACGTCCGGAAAGGCGTGGCAATTGCGGCTGAACGGGTTTTCGAAGATCGTGTCGAAGGCGATGCGCGTGCCACCGCATTCGAACACATAGCCTGCGTGGAGGATGCGGGAAATGCTCAGCGACGGGCTGCTCATGGATGGCGTGCCCCCCGATTCAGTCGAGGCGCTTGAGGCGCTGGCCGTGGATGCCCCAGCGGCACTCGACGCCGTCGACGCTCCCGCACAGGGCCCAGCCGGTGCCGATCTTTTCGACCGTCACGCCGCTCTCGATTTCGCGGGCCAGCTTTTCGGCCCACATGCTCGCCGCGCCCCGGCCCTTGAACAATTCCTTGCCCTCATAGATGACGGTGGCGTCGAATACGGGCATGGCGAATACGGTCATTGCTTCCTCTGCATGGTGAATATATGTAGCGCCATCCTAACATTTGACGCGCAAGCGTGACAAAATCGTGGTTTTACCAGGCACAGGCGGCGGACATGGCGGAGCACCAGACGATGACATTCGAGGAATTGGCGGAACTGGCCCGCTCGTCAAGCGGCGTGACGCGCGCCTGCCCGTGCGCGCTCGATAGCTACCGCGAATGGACCCGCGTCCCGGCCGATTTCCCGCAAGCGCAGATGCGCACGGCCTGCACCCTGACGGGCGATCCCTACCTTGAACCGACCTATGCCGAATATCATCCGCATGGAAGCGCTTACTGGTCGGCCGACGCGCCGATCGCGCCGCGGTATTTTCCGTACAACCGCTGCACGGCGCAGCAATGCACGGTATGCGGCCGCAGCTGCCTGCGCTATGTCGAGGCGGGCGGCTATTACGTCGAGCCGCGCATCCGTGCGCTCGATCCCTCGCTGCTGGTGGATGCGCCGCTGGACGTTTAAGACGCGTCCAGCGCCGCCTCCAGCACCCGCGCCACGTGCAGGGCTTCGCGCTGGGCGCCGTCGGCGATCTGGTGCCGGCAGCTGGTGCCGTCGGCCACGATCAGCGTGTCGGGCCCGGCCTTGCGCACGGCCGGCAGCAGCGACAGCTCGCCCATCTTCATCGACGTCTCGTAGTGCTTCGCCTCGTAGCCGAAGCTGCCGGCCATGCCGCAGCAGCTGCTTTCGATGAGCTTGACGTCGAGCTTGGGGATCAGTCCCAGCACCAGCTGCACCGGCTTGACCGCGTCGAAGGCCTTCTGGTGGCAGTGGCCATGCAACAGGGCCGTCGATTGCGGCAGCGCCTTGAGCTTCAGCTTCAGCTTGCCCGCCTTCGATTCGCGGGCCACGAATTCCTCGAACAGCAGGGCGGCGCCGGCCAGCAACTGCGCTTCTTCGCCGAAGCCGTAGGCCAGGAACTCGTCGCGCATCGTCAGCAGGCAGGAGGGCTCGAGTCCCACCACCGGCACGCCGCGCCGTACGAAGGGCAACAGCGCATCGATGGCGCGGCGGGCTTCCTGTTTTGCTTCGTCGACCTGGCCGGCGGCCAGGTAGGTGCGGCCGCAGCACAGGGGACGCGACTCGTCCGGGGCGCGGGCCACGTGCACGTGGTAGCCCGCCGCCTGCAGCACGCGCAGGGCGGCGCGGGCATTTTCGGACTCGAAGTAGTTATTGAAGGTGTCGGCGAACAGCACCACTTCCATCGCATCCTTCGCCGCCTGCGTCGGCGTCGGCGCCACGGACAGGAAGGTGTCGCTGCGCCAGCGCGGCAGCGTGCGCTTGGCGCTCAGGCCCAGCCACGTCTCGCTCAAGCCGGCCGCGCCCGGCAGGCGGTCGCGCAGGTTCAACAGCGGCGCCAGCTTCGCCGCCCACGGCGCGTAGCGCGGCAGGTTCGCCACCAGCTTGTCTTTCATGGTCATGCCGTGGCGTTTGCGGTAGTGATACAGGAATTCGGTCTTCATGCGCGCCATGTCGATGCCGGTCGGGCAATCGCGCTTGCAGCCCTTGCAGCCCACGCACAGGTCCATCGTGTCGTACACGGCGTCCGACGTCAACGCGTCCGGCCCAAGCTGGCCCGAGACCGCCAGGCGCAGCGTGTTGGCGCGGCCGCGCGTGAGGTGCTGCTCGTCCTTGGTCACGCGGTAGCTCGGGCACATGGTGCCGCTGTCGAACTTGCGGCAGTGCCCGTTGTTGTTGCACATCTCGATCGCCTTGGCGAAGCCGCCGGTGGCGTCGCCGCCCGTGCCGGGCGCGCTCACCTGCTCCGTCACCGGGTCGGCCTGCACGTTCCAGGCCGACCAGTCGAGTGCCGTCCGCAGCGGCTGTTCGGCGTAGCCGGGCTTGAAGCGGTACAGCGAACGGTCGTCCATCTTGGTGGCGCGCACGATCTTCCCGGGGTTCATCAGGCCGTCCGGATCGAAGGCGTCCTTGATCTCGCGGAAGGCGCCCATCATGCGCTCGCCGAACTGCCAGTCGACCCATTCGCTGCGCACCAGGCCGTCGCCATGCTCGCCCGAGAACGCGCCTTTGTACTTGCGCACCAGGCTTGCCGCTTCTTCCGCGATCGCGCGCATCTTGGCGCTGCCGTCGCGCCGCAGGTCGAGGATCGGGCGCACGTGCAGCGTGCCGACCGATGCGTGGGCGTACCAGGTGCCGCGCGTGCCGTGCCTGGCGAAGACTTCGGTCAGGCTGTCGGTGTAGGCCGCCAGGTGTTCGAGCGGCACCGCGCAATCCTCGATGAAGGACACCGGCTTGCCGTCGCCCTTCAGGCTCATCATGATGTTCAGGCCGGCCTTGCGCACTTCCCACAAGGCCTTCTGCTCCGCTTCGTCCGCCATCTCGACCACCGTGCCCGGCAGGCCGAGCTCGCCCATCAGGTCGACCAGGTCCTTCAGCTTGCGGTCCTGCTCGGCCTTGTTTTCGCCGGCGAACTCCACCAGCAGGATCGCATCCGGCCTGCCGATCAGGGCTTTTTCGACGGTCGGGCGAAATGCAGGATTGGACAGCGCCAGTTCGATCATGGTGCGGTCGACCAGCTCGACCGCCACCGGCCCCAGCTTGACGATGTGCTGGGTACTGTCCATCGCCTTGCTGAAGTTGCCGAAGTTGACGATGCCCAGCGATTTTGCCTTCGGCAGCGGTGCCAGCTTCAGCGTCAGGCTGCGCGAGTAGGCGAGCGTCCCCTCCGAGCCGACCAGCAGGTGCGCCAGGTTGACGCTGCCATCCGGCGTGTAGGGACGCTCCGACTGCGGGTGGAAGATGTCGAGGTTGTAGCCGCCGACCCGGCGCATGACTTTCGGATAGCGTTCGCCGATCTCCTGGCGTTCGCGTACGGCGATCGCTTCCACCGTCTCGAGCAGGCGCTGGATGCGGGCGGACGCACCGGCACGCATCGCGGCCAGCGGGCCGAAACGACCCAGGCTGCCGTCGGCCAGCCAGGCGTCGATCGCCAGCACGTTGTGCACCATATTGCCGTAGTGGAGACTGCGCGAGCCGCAGGAGTTGTTGCCGGCCATGCCGCCGAGCGTGCACTGGGCCGCGGTCGAGACGTCGACCGGGAACCACAAGCCGTGCGGCTTGAGCCAGGCATTCAGGTGGTCGAGCACGATGCCGGGTTGTACCGTGACCGTCAGCGCTTCCTTGTCGAAGTCGATCACCTTGTTCAGGTACTTGCTGTTGTCGAGCACCAGCGCCGCGCCGACGGTCTGGCCGCACTGGCTGGTGCCGGCCCCGCGCGCCAGCACGGGCACGCGCGCCTCGCGCGCCAGCGCCAGCGCCCGGACCACGTCGTCCTCGGTGCGCGGCACGAACACGCCGACCGGCTCGATCTGGTAGATCGACGCGTCGGTCGAATAGCGTCCGCGCGACTGGCGGTCGAACAGTACCTCCCCCGATGTTTCGCTGCGCAGCCGGCTGGCCAGTTCCTGGCCGTCGATGCGTGCCTGCACGCCGGCGGACAGCAACACCTTGGACGGTACCGAATCGTTCATGTCAGGGACTCCGGGTGATGGATTGATCGATGCTGCTTATTCGGATGCGGGGCCTTGCGCCGCGCGCAGCACGGCGATCACGGCGTCGCGCTTGTTGCGCAGGTGCTGCTGCAGGATCAGGCGCAAGGCGTTGCCGTCGCGCCGCTCCAGCGCTTCCAGCATGAGGCCATGCTCGTGGACGGCCGCGTCCCACTTGTCCTGGTTGAAGTTCGAGCGGAAGCGCAGGCTCTGGATCCGCGCATTGATCTGCTGGTAGGTCTCGGTCAGGACCGTATTGCGCGCCATCGCGTTGATCAGGTCATGGATCGCGTGGTTCAGCTTGTAATAGGTCGGCAGGTCGCGCCGCGCATGGGCTGCCAGCATTTCGTAGTGCAGCGCGCGCACTTCGGCGACTTCGGCGTCGGTCGCGCGCGCACACGCCAGCTCGCCGGACAGGCTTTCCAATGCGCCCATCACTTCGAAGGTCTGTTCGATGTCGGGCACCGACATCTGCGCCACGACCGCGCCGCGGTTCGGCTGCAGCACGATCAGTCCCTCGACCGCCAGTGTCTTGAACGCTTCGCGCAGCGGGGTGCGCGAGACGTTCAGCTGTTCGCACAGCATGCGCTCGTTGAGGCGGGTGCCGGGCGCCAGGACGCCCTCGACGATCATGTCCCTGAGGCGCGCGCCGACGGCCGCAGACAAGCCCAGGCGGTCGATGCTGGCAATCACGGGTGGAGTTGCAGGATTATTCATGTGACGATTGTATACCAGATACAAAATGCCTGGTGAGTACACCCTCTCATTTCTGCTAGGTCCGCACTGCACAAAACACGATATGCATTGACTTGGTTTTAATTCTGCATATTGTATACAAAAGTTTTCACTCCTCTTTCTCAACACGACAGGCTTACACATGGTAAAACTGAACTCCCACCCGGCCGGCCGCCACTTCCTGCAGATCCCGGGCCCTTCGACCGTCCCCGACCGCATCCTGCGCGCGATGGACTATCCGACCATCGACCACCGCGGCCCCGAATTCCAGGCCCTGGGCAAGAAGGTGCTGGCCAATATCGGCAAGATCTTCCAGACCGCGAACCCGGTCGTGATCTACCCGGCCTCGGGCACCGGCGCCTGGGAAGCCGCACTCGTGAATACCCTGTCCCCCGGTGACACCGTGCTGATGTATGAGACCGGCCACTTCGCTACGCTGTGGAAGAAAATGGCCGACAAGCTGGGCATCAAGCCCGAGTTCATCGGCGACGACTGGCGCCGTGGTGCCGACGCCGCCAAGATCGAAGCGCGCCTGGCTGCCGACACCGAGCACAAGATCAAGGCCGTGTGCGTGGTCCACAACGAAACCTCGACCGGCGTGACCTCCGATATCGCCGCCGTCCGCCGCGCGATCGACCGCGCCGGCCACCCGGCCCTGCTGCTGGTCGACACCATCTCCTCGCTCGGTTCGATCGACTACCGCCATGACGAATGGGGCGTCGACGTCACCGTCGGCGGCTCGCAGAAGGGCCTGATGCTGCCGCCGGGCCTGTCGTTCAACGCGGTATCAAGCAAGGCGATCGCCGCTTCGCGCCAGGCCGGGCTGCCGAAGGCCTACTGGGGCTGGGACGACATCCTGGAAGCGAACAAGAACGGCTTCTGGCCCTACACCCCAGCCACCAACCTGCTGTACGGCCTGTCCGAAGCCTGCGACATGCTGCTCGAAGAAGGCTTGCAGAACGTGTTCGCGCGCCACCAGCGCCACGCCGCCGCCACCCGCGCCGCCGTCGAGGCCTGGGGCATGGAGGTCCTGTGCCAGAACCCGGCCGAGTACAGCGGCGTGCTCACCGGCGTCGTGATGCCGAAGGATGCCTCGGGCCAGTACTACAACGCGGACGCCTTCCGCAAGACCGTGCTGGAGAACTTCAACATGTCGCTGGGCCAGGGCCTCACCAAGCTGTCCGGCTGGGTGTTCCGCATCGGCCACCTGGGCGACTTCAACGACCTGACCCTGATGGGCACCTTGGCCGGTGTCGAGATGGGCTTCGAGGTGGCGGGCATCCCGCACCGCAAGGGCGGCGTACTGGCCGCCATGCAATACCTGACGGCCACCAGCCCACAAGGCCGGCGCGCCGAGACGCTGGCAAAGGCGGCATAAGAGCGCCACGCCGGTTCCAAGAGAAAAACGAACAGGAGACACCACATGAAAGCAAGCCGTGCCACGACGCAGGTGCTGTTACTACTCTGCGTGATGTACCTGATTACCTATGTCGACCGAGTCAACGTCAGTACCGCCGCGGCCAGCTTCGGCAAGGAGTTCGGTCTCAGCAAGACCCAGCTGGGCCTCGTGTTTTCCGCCTTCGCCTATCCCTACCTGGTGTTCCAGATCATCGGCGGCTGGCTGGGCGATAAGTTCGGCGCCCGCAAGACCCTGACCATCTGCGCGCTGGTCTGGGCCGCGGCCACCATCCTCAGCGGCCTGGCGACCGGCCTGGTGTCCCTGTTCCTGGCCCGCATGCTGCTGGGCCTGGGCGAGGGCGCCACCTTCCCGACCGCGACCCGCGCCATGGCAAGCTGGTTCTCGGCCGAGAAGCGCGGCTTTGCGCAGGGCATCACGCACGCCTGCGCGCGCCTCGGCAACGCGGTCACCCCGCCGCTGGTCGTCGCCCTGATGGCAGCCACCAGCTGGCGCGGCTCTTTCATCATCCTGGGCTGCATCAGCCTGGGCTGGGTGCTGTGGTGGGCGATCAGCTTCCGCGACAACCCGTCCGACCATCCGCGCATCACCCAGGACGAACTGGCCGCACTGCCCGAGTACAAGCAGTACAAGGACCGCCCGAAGGTTCCGTGGATGCCGCTGTTCAAGCGCATGATGCCGGTGACCATCACCTACTTCTGCTACGGCTGGATCCTGTGGCTGTTCCTGAGCTGGATTCCGCAGTACTTCCTGCACAACTACCAGCTCGACCTGAAGAAGTCCGCCATCTTCTCGGCCGGCGTGTTCTTCGCCGGCGTGATCGGCGATGCGCTGGGCGGCATCGTCTCCGACCATCTGCTGAAAAAGACCGGCAACCTGAACACCGCACGCCGCAACATCGTCGTGATCTGCATGCTGCTGACCCTGGCCTCGCTGGTGCCGCTGATGTTCGTGCATGACCTGGCGATCTCGGCGATCTGCCTGAGCCTCGGCTTCTTCTTCATCGAGTTCACCATCGGCCCGATGTGGGCGATCCCGATGGACATCGCGCCGAAGTTCTCCGGCACCGCCAGCGGCATGATGAACACCGGCTCGGCGCTGGCGGCGATCATCAGCCCGCTCTTCGGCGGCTGGCTGATCGACAAGACCGGCAACTGGGATACGCCCTTCATCTTCTCGATGGCGCTGATGGTGGTGGGTTCGATCACCGCGTTCGCGATGAAGCCGCAGAACAAGTTCGACGAAACGGCCCACGCCGTCCTGAAGGGAGTGCAACCGGCCTGACCGGGCCGGCATGCGCCAGCGGAGCCGGCCCGGGTACGCGACCGGCCGGCTCCCGCATTCACCAATGCAAGAGATCGATACAGAGGAGTTCCATGAGTAACGGCCGTGTGCAGCTGACCGTCGAAAACGGCATCGCTGCCATCCTGATCGACCGCCCGGAGGCGCGCAACGCCATGACCTGGGCGATGTACGAAGAGCTGGGACGCATCTGCGAGGAGCTGGCTGGCCGCTCCGACGTGCGGGTCGCCACCTTCCGCGGCGCCGGCCTTGAAGCCTTCGTGGCCGGCACCGACATCGAGCAATTCAAGACCTTCGACAGCGGCGCCGACGGCATCGCCTACGAACAGACCATCGACCTGCGCATCGGCCAGATCGAGCGGCTGCCGATGCCGACCGTCGCCATCGTCGACGGCTGGGCCATCGGCGGGGGCTTGGCGATCAGCGCCGCCTGCGATTTCCGCATCGCCACGCCAACCGCCTCCTTCGGCGTGCCGATCGCGCGCACGCTGGGCAACTGCCTGTCGATGGCGAACACGGCCCGGGTCGTGGCCGCGTTCGGCGTGGCGCGCGCCAAGCGCATGCTGCTGCTGGCCGAACTACTCTCCGCCCAGGAAGCCCTGGAGTGCGGCTTCCTGACCGCGGTGGCGGACGCGGCGTCGATCGACGCCGCGGCGCGCGAGCTGTGCGCCAAGCTGTCGAAACTGGCCCCGGTGACGCAGCGGGTCTCGAAGGAAGCGATCCGGCGCATGGTCGCCGAAACCGTGCCGCAGGGCGACGACCTGGTCGCGGCCTGCTACGGCAGCCGCGATTTCAGGATCGGCGTGAGCGCCTTCCTCGACAAACAAAAACCCGCCTGGACCGGGTCCTGAACACGAATCCCATGACAAGCACACCCACCATACCCCATCCCGGCCCGCTGGCCGGCATGCGCGTCCTCGAACTGGCGCAGATCATGGCCGGCCCCACCTGCGGCATGATGCTCGCCGATATGGGCGCCGACGTCATCAAGGTCGAGAAGCTCCCCGGCGGCGACGATTCGCGCGCCTACCGCGAGCCGCGCGTGAACGGCGTGTCGGCGCCGTTCATGATCCTGAACCGCAACAAGCGCGGCATTGCGCTCAACCTGAAGCACGCGAAGGGACGCGAGGTCCTGCTGAACATGGTGAAGCGGGCCGACGTCCTGACCGAAAACTACCGCCGCGGCACACTGGAACGACTGGGCCTCGGCTACGAGACGCTCAGGCAGATCAATCCCGGCCTGATCTACTGTTCGGTGTCGGGCTATGGCCGCGACGGCCCGTATGCCGACAAGGGCGGCTTCGACCTGATCGCGCAAGGGTTTTCAGGCCTGATGTCGGTGACCGGCGAACCCGGACGCCCGCCGGCCAAGACCGGAAACTCGATCGCCGACATCAACGCCGGCATCCTGGCCGTGGTCGGCATCCTGGCCGCCTATGCGCACAAGCAGAAGACCGGCGAGGGACAGATCGTCGAAACCTCGCTGATGGAGGCGGCGCTGCAGCAGACCTACTGGCACGCGGCGATCTATTTCGCGACCGGCCAGTCGGCCGGGCCGACCGGCTCGGCCCACCTGCTGACGGCGCCCTACCAGGCCTTCCAGGCCAGCGACGGCTGGATCAACATCGGCGGCGCCAACCAGGCCAACTGGGAACGCATCGCCGACGTGCTGGGCCATCCCGAATGGCGCGACGACTCGCGCTTCCACGACAACGCCGCGCGCATGCGCAACCTGCAGGCCCTGACCGAGGCGATGGCCGAGGTCCTGAAGACCCGCACGCGCGACGAATGGATCGCCGCCTTCGACGCCGCCGGCGTACCGGTCGGTCCGGTGCACACGATCGGCGAAGCGCTGAGCCACCCGCAGGTAGAGGCGCGCGGCATGGTGGTCGAGGTCGAGCACCCGCAGGCAGGCCGCACCAAGTCGCTGGGCTGCCCGCTGCACTTCTCGGCGACGCCGACCAGCGTGCGCCGGCATGCGCCGATGCTGGGCGAGCATTCGCGCGAGCTGCTCAGGGAGTACGGCTACGACGATGAGCAGATCGACGCGCTGGCGGCGGACGGGGTGATCGAGGAAGCACGCATGGACTAGCGCCTGCGCCGAAAAAGCCCCGGGACCGGGGCTTTCCTTATTCCGCCGAGCCGGCCGGAGCCCCACGCTTCGCCTCGAATTTGGCGAATGCGTCGCGCACCGCCCCGGTCAGCTCTTCGTCGACCCAGGGCTTGGTCAGGAACTTGAAGATCGCCCCCCGGTTCACGGCATCCGTCACCGATTGAAGATCGGTATAGCCGGACAGCACCATGCGGACCGCGTTCGGATACATCTGCTTGACCCGCGACAGGAATTCGGTGCCGCTCATGCCGTGCATGCGTTGGTCGCAGAGGATGACCCCGACCTCGTTGGTGGCCAGGATTTCGAAGGCTTCGTCGGCGCTGCTTGCCACCAGCACCCGATAGCCGCTATGGCGCATCGTGCGCTTGATCGCCGCCAGCAGATGGACCTCGTCGTCCATGAACAGCAGCGTGCGCTGGTAAGGCTGTGGCCGCAGCTTCTCCAGCGCGAGCGATGTCTCCTCACGCAGCATGCGCTCGCACTCGGCGGGCGGCACCGGACGGCTGAACAGGTAGCCCTGGATCTCGTCGCAGCCATGCTGCGCGAGCAGCGCCAGCTGGCCCTCGGTTTCCACGCCTTCCGCAATGACCTCGAGCCGCAGCCCGTGCGCCATCGCGATCACCGCGCGCGAAATCGCCAGGTCGTCCGGATCGCTGGTCAGGTCGCGCACGAATGACTGGTCGAGCTTGAGCTTGTCGACCGGGAAGCGTTTCAGGTAATTCAGGTTCGAGTACCCTGTTCCGAAGTCGTCGATGGCAAGCAGCACCCCCATGTCCTTCAGCTTGCGCAGCGTCTCGAAGGTCTTCTGCGGATCGTCCATCGAGGCGCTTTCGGTCAGCTCCAGCTCGAGCAATCCAGGCTCGAGCCCGGTCTCCGCGAGAATCTGGCCGACCGTGTCGGCGATCCGTTCCGAGAACTGGCGCGCCGACAAATTGACCGACACCGGCACCGCGCGCAGGCCCTGGCGCTGCCAGGCGCAACTTTGCGCGCAGGCGAGCCGCAGCACCCTTTCGCCAATCGGCAGGATCAGCCCGGTCTCTTCGGCCAGGCCGATGAAACGCCCGGGAGGGATCAAACCCAACTCGGGGTGCTGCCAGCGCAGCAGCGCTTCGAAGCCGATAATGGCGCCGGTCGACAGGCTGACCTGGGGCTGGTAGTGCACGATCAGCTCGTCGCGATCGAGCGCCCGGCGCAATGCGCTTTCGATGCGGAAGCGCTCGACCATGCCCTCGTTGAGCTCGGGGCGGTAGAAGGCGTAGCGTTCGTCCTTGCTCACCATGGCGCGCTGCAGCGCCGCTTCGGCGCCCTGGACGATATTGTCGAAGTCATCGCCATCGTTCGGGAACAGCGCAACGCCGATACACGGATCGAGATGGACCTCTTCACCCTGGTAATCGAAGGGCCGGTCCATCATCTGCTGCACCTGGCGCACCAGCGTGCCGACTTCGCTTTCATTGGCGCGCAGCGCCGCGATCGCGAAGGTGCGCTCGCCGGTGCGGGCCACCGTGAGATCGCCCGCCGCCAGCTCGCCCAGGCGGGCGGCGACCCGGCGCAGCAGCGCCCGCTCGGCATCCAGCCCGAGACTCGCCTTGATCGCCTGCAGGCGCACCGCCTTCACCGACAGATAGCCGATCACCTGCTTGCCCTCGATCACCCTGGCCGTCATCTGGCGCACGCGGTCGCGCAACAGCACCTGGTTCGGCAGGCCCGTGCCCGGGTCGAAGTTGCTCAGGTAGCGCAGCCGCTCCTCGGTGCCGCGCAGCTCGGTCACGTCCAGCCCGGTCATGACCACATAAGCCACCTTGCCGTCGCCACCCCGCAGCCAAGTGGACACCCAGATCACCTTGCGCACGCTGCCGTCGTGCGCCAGCCATTCACCGCTCCGCTGGACGGGCGGCTTGCCGGGAGGCGGCGGCTCGAACAGGACCGGCCCGTTGTCCGCGCGGCGGAAGAATTCGCGGAAATCGTGGCCCAGCACTTCGTCCGCGCGCCAGCCCGAGCTCTTTTCGAAGGCCGGGTTGAACAGGCGGATGATGCCGTTGCCGTCGAACACGGCGACCAAGGCGCCGCTGGTATCGACCACGGTCGACAGCAGCGCACGCTCCGATTCCAGCGCCGCCGTGCGCTCGTGCACCAGGCTTTCCATATGGCCGTACAGGTGCGCACGCTCGATGGCGACCGCGATCTGGCTGCCGACCGTCTCGAGCACGTTGCGGTCGTCGCTGGCCGGCTGGCCATCCATGAGGCTCAGGCACATCATCCCGCGCGAACGTACCCCCGTCACCAGCGGTATGTGCAAGCCGGGCCGTCCATGGCAAGTGGACAGCCAGGCCCCCGCAGGCTGTTCCTCGCCCGCCGAGGCGCCGCAGCCGCAGGGCTCGACCGCCGCGCCCGAGGCGTCGCGCGCGGCCGTGAAGCCCGGCTTGCCATCATGGTCCAGCAGCGTGATCGCGGCCTTCTCCACGCCCGGCAAATCCAGGACGAGGTCCAGCGCGAGTTCCGCTACCGCCTGCTCCGAGAGCACGGGGTTGAGCGCTTCGGCGACCCGGTACAGGCCCTCCAGCGACTGGTACGAATGGGCGATCCGCTCCTGCTGGGCGCGCAGCTGTTCGGTCATCTGGATCGCTTCTTCGTAGGTCGAGATCAGCAGGTCGAAGATTTGCTGGCGTTCGGCGGTGATGAAGTGGGTCTGCCCCCCCAGGTTGACCTGCATCCCGAGCTGCACCCGCTCGTTGCAACGCAAGGCCCGGTTGGCGAGGATGAACCGGATACGGCCGAGCAGGTAATGGGCCTTGAACGGCTTGCGGATGAAATTGTCGGCCCCGCAATCGAGGCCCTTGATCACATCGTACAGGCTGCTCAGGGACGTCAGCAGGATCACCGGGATGTCGCGCAGCGCCTCATCGCGCTTGATTTCCTTGCACATCTCGAAGCCATCCATGTTCGGCATGGCGATATCGGTGACGATCAGCGTCGGCGGCAGGCGCCGCGCTTCGCGCAGCCCTTCCCTGCCGTCGCTGGCGATGCGGACGCGGAAGCCGCCTTGGGCCTCGAGCATCTCGGCCAGCTGGCGGGCCTGGGTGGCGCTGTCCTCCACCACCAGGATCTCGATCTCGCTCTCGTAATGTGGACGTGTGGTGGTCATTGCATGGCTGTCTTCATTGTTGGAATGGGTACGGAAGGCATGGATCGGCCGGCAGCCGCGCCAGGAGCTTGCCGATCTCGGACGGCTCGAGCACCAGCATCGCGGCATCGAGCCGCACGGCTTCGCCGGGCATGCCGTACACCACCGAGCTGGCGCGGTCCTGCGCGATCGTGAGCGCGCCCTGTTCGCGCAGCTGTTTCATTTCGACGGCCCCGTCCTTGCCCATGCCGGTCAACAGCACCGCGGCGGTGGCCGGGCGCAGTTCGGGATCGATGGCACGGAACAGATACGACACCGACGGACACATGCCATGTTCCGGCGGCGCCTCCAGCAGCCTGCAGGCCGGGCCGGGACCCAGCGCCGCCTGTCGCCCTTCCGGGACGAGGTAGGCACGGCCGCCCAGCAAGAGCCCGGCATCCCGGGCCAGCTCGACCGGGTAACCGCTGGCGCCGGCCAGCCAGTCGGCCATGCCGCGCGTGAAGCCGGGCGCAAGGTGCTGGACGATCACCAGCGGCAGCGGAAAGCCGGCCGGCAGTTCGGCCAGGATATCGCGCAGCACGGTCGGCCCGCCGGTCGAGGCGCCGATCGCCACCAGCCGCCACTGCGCGCCCTGGACGCGCGGCATGGGGCGGCGCGTATCGCCCCAGCGCCGCACCACCCGCACCTCGGCCATGGCCCTGACGGTGCGGACCAGCGCCCGCGCGCTCTCGGCGTGCGCGGGACTGCCGATGCCATGGGGGCGCCGCACCAGCACCAGCGCCCCGGCCTCGATCGCGCGGAAACTCGCGTCGACCTCCTTGCGGTCCTCGCTGCCGCTGACGACGACGATGCGTGTCGGGCACGATTGCATGATCTGGCGGATCGCCTCGTAGCCGTCCATGCGCGGCATCTGCAGGTCCATCGTGATGACGTCGGGCCTGAGTTCCTGCGCCAGCCGCAGCGCGTCCACGCCATTCGCGGCGCTACCCACCACCCGCAGGCCGGAAGCGGCGCCGAGGATATGCTCCAGCAATGCCCGCACCGAGCTCGAATCGTCCACCACCAGCACCCTGATCATCGGGCCTCCATCCCGCCGACCCGGCGCACCGTGGCCAGCAGGCGGTCCTGGTCGAAGCTGCCCTTCGTGAAGTAGGCGTCGGCGCCGGCGCGCAGGCCGGCCTCGCGCTGCTCCGGGGTCTGGAGCGAGGTAACCAGGATGACCGGCAGCTCGGCGGTAGCCGGATTGGCGCGGATGCCGGCCGTCAGCGCCAGCCCGTCCATGCCGGGCATCTCGACGTCGCTCACCACCACGTCGTAGCGCGCGCCGCGCAGCCTGGACAGCGCGTCGAGCCCGTCGACGGCGGTGTCGACGCTCCACCCGGCGCCTTCCAGCAGATGCTTGAGCAGCAAGCGCGAGGTGACCGAGTCTTCGACCACCAGTACCCGCTTCACGCGCTTCGCCACCGCTTCGCCGGCTGGCAGGGCGCGCAGGCTGCCGAAACCGTGGCTGGCGATGTCCTCGAGGGCGATCACCGGCGCCAGGGTGCCGTCGCCGAGCTGCGCCGCGCCGCTGAACCAGCGCACCCGCCGCAGCATGGGGCCGAGGCGCTTGGGCAGGACGTCCTGCTCGGCAACGATGGCGCCGGCCAGCATGCCGAAGGCCTGGTCGCCGACGCGCGCCACGATCACCACCTCGGGTTCGGCGGCCTGCCCCGGCCGGGCCGTGCCGAACAGCGCGCCGAGCCGCACCAGCGGCAGGACCCGGTGCCCGACCCGCAGAGTCTCGATGCCCTCGACCGTGCGAATCTCCGCCTGCGCCGCGCTGCGCACCGATTCCAGGCCCGACAGCGGCACGGCATAGGGCGCGCCGCCGACCTCCACGACCAGCGCGCGCAGGCTCGCGACGCCGACCGGCAACAGCAGTTCGAAACAGGCTCCCGCGCCCGATGCGGTCCGGACCAGCACCTGGCCGCCGGCCGCGGCCACCTTCTCGGCCACGATCGCCAGCCCCATGCCGCGCCCGGAAACCGGCGTGACCTCGGAACGGGTCGACACCCCGGCGCGCAGTGCAAGCTGCAGCTTTTGCGCATCGCTCATCTGCGACAGGCCGGCTTCGTCCAGCCCCAGGCGTCGAACGGCCGCCTGCGCGACCGCATCGATGTCGATTCCCGCGCCATCGTCGCTGACCCGCAGCGCCACCGTGCGCGCATCGTGCTGCGTCACGGCGATCTCGATGCGCCCGACGCGATCCTTGCCCGCCGCAGCGCGCAGCGCGGGCGGCTCGATACCATGGTCGACGGCGTTGCTGACGAGGTGGATCAGCGCCTCGCGGACCACGCCCAGCACGCGGCGGTCGATCGAGACGCCGGCCCCGCGTGTCTCGATCCGAACCTGCTTTTCGTGGCCGCGCGCCAGCTTGCGCACCAGCGCCGGCAATTCGTCCAGCGCCATGGCCGACGGCACCAGGGCGGTTTCCAGCGCGGCGTCGAACAGGCGTGCGCGCACGGCATGCAATTCCTTGCCGGTGCGTTCCAGTCCGGCAGCCAGGCGGTCGCAGGCCAGCTCGAAGCAGCTGCTGTCATCCCGGTCCGCGCCGGCGTCCGTGTCGCGCCGGCCCGCGGCCATCGCGGCTGCGAGCGCGCGCAGTTCCTCGACGTGATGGCGCAGCTTCAACTCGACCGGCAGCAAGGCCTCGGTCTGCGCACGGATCGCATCGATGCTGCGGCCGTCGACGCGGATGCGCTCTCCCGCGCCATCGCCCCCGCCCGGTTCCGCGCCGGGTTCCGCATCTTCGCGCAGCGCGCCCTGCGCCGGTTCGGCCTGGTCGGCCGGGTCGGCAAGCGCCGCCGCTTGCGCCGGCAACCGCGGCGCGGCCATGAAGCTGGCGCCCGGCCTGGGCGATAGCTGCTGCGTGACGGCGTCGAGCTTCCCGGCCAGCACGGTGGCCCGCTTGCGGCTGCGCAGGCCAGGCGCATCGACCACCTCGCGCGCCGCGCCGGCGGCCAGGTGCATGCCGTCGAACTGTTCGGCGGAGGCCGGCACACCGGTTTCGCGCATGGCCACCAGCACGCTTTCGAACGCATGACACAGCTGTTCGAGCTCGCGCTCGTCGACCGCGCGCGCCGCCCCTTTCAGCGTGTGCAGCGCCTTCAGGGCCTGCTCGATCGCCGGGACACGCTGCGGCTGGTCCGCCTGTTCGAGCGCAAGCAGGGCGGCCTCGATATGCGCCAGGTGCTCGCGCGCCTCCTCGCTGAAGATCGCTCGCAGCCGCTGATGGAACTGCTGGTCGGTCATTGCCTGTTCAAAGCTGGAAGCGATCGACGACCTGGCGCAGCGACTGCCCCAGGGCGTGCAGATTCCGCGCCGACGCTTCCGTCTGGCGCGAGCCGGCCGCGTTTTCCGTACTCGCCTGCTGGATGTTTTCCATGGCCAGCGCTACCTGGTCCATGCCGGCTTGCTGCTGCTGGCTCGAGACAGCGATCTGCACCGCCGCCTGCGCGGCGTCGGCAATATTGTCCGCCAGTTCGTGGATGGCTTGCCTGGCCTGGGTCGCCTGGTCCACGCCCTGGGCCACGGTCTTGGCGCCCTGTTCGGTGATCATTACCGCCGCACTGACGCTCTTCTGGATGTCGCCGAGGATCTCGCGCACCTGGCGCGTGGCCTGGCGCGACTGTTCCGCCAGGCTCTTGACTTCCTGCGCCACCACGGCGAAGCCCTTGCCGTGCTCGCCCGCCTTGGCGGCTTCGATCGCCGCGTTCACCGCCAACAGGTTCGACTGCTCGGCCAGGCCGGCGACACTCGACGTGATTTCGCCGATGGCATGGCTGCGCTCGCTCAGACGGACGACCGTGCCGGCGATCGCTTCCATTTTTTCCTGGATGGTCCGCATGCCCTGCATGCTGTCCTCGAGCGCCCGGCGTCCCGCCGACGCGATGCGGGCCGCCTCCTGTGCGGACTCCGACACCGCGCGCGACTTCTCGCTCGACAGCATCGAGGTCTGCTTGACCTCTTCCACGGTGGCGGTGGTCTCGCTCACGGCAGCCGCGGTCTCGGCGGAGCTGGCGGCCCCCTGCGCGGTACTGGCGAGGATTTCGCCCGCGGCGCCGGTCAGCGTGGCCACCCCGCGGCTGGTTTCCGCCGCCAGCGTGCGCCATGCCTGCACCATGTCGCCGAGCGCCCGCAGCAGCTGGCCGACTTCGTCCCTGCTCCGGCTCGCGGGCACTTCCACGCGCAGGTCGCCGGTCGCGATCTGCACGGCCACCGCGGTCGCCTGGCGCAATGGCGCGGCAATGGCACGGTTCAACCAGAACGCCATGCCGCAGGCCAGCAGCACGGCCGCCAGGTTGAGCGCCACCAGCCTGGTCACGGCGCGGTCGACCAGCACGACACCGTCCTGCATGCGCCGCAGCGCCTGGCCCATCTGCTGCTTGCCGATCTGTTCGGCAACCGACTTGAACAGATCGAACCTGCCCTGGAGCCGCCCGGTGGCGGCCGCCATGGCGGCCGCATGCTGGCCCGCCTTGAACAGGCCGAGCACCTCGTTATCGCGCACCGCGCTGTAATCATGGTGTGCGGCGACCAGGCGCGTGAAATCGGCGGCAAACTCCTGGTCGACGTTCTTGAGGGTGGCCAGCTCGCCGAGCAGTGACTGCACCAGGTCTTTCTCGGCATCGACCTGGCGGCTGAAGCCTGCCTGCGCGGCACCGGTGGCGATCAACTGCGACAGCAGGGCCACCCGCTCGCGGTTGATGGCGTTGCGCAGCTCGCTCAGCTTGAGCGTGATCGCCACGTCATCGTTGAACAGGCGTTGTTGCGAAACCCGCTGTGCGGCCAGGCCCTGGTAGGACAGGATACTGGTCAATGCCATCGTCGCAACCAGCAGCCCGAAGCCGAACGTCAGCTTCGCGCGGGTGGATAGATCGGCAAACATGCGCATTACATTCTCCTGTTTCAGCGGTCGACATTCACGACCAGGGTGGAATCGGTCAGCAGGCGGCGCGCGTCGAGCAGCGCGGTGCGGTCGGGGGCGACGCCCAGCAGGTAACTTTTATCGAGGTCGGCCAGCATCGGCAGGCAGTGGCCGAGGCCGTCCCGCGCGAAGCGGCAGGCACCGTCGACCGCCTCGGCCAGCACGGCAAAGCGCTGGTCCTCGCCGCGCAGGACGATCAATGCGGCAGGGTCGGCCAGCTCGGACAGCGGCAATGCAAGCAGCACACGCAGGTCGAGCACGGCCAGGACCTCGCCCTCGGCCATGGTGATGCCGGCGTAGAAGTCCGGCAGGCCCGGGACTGCGGTCAGCGGCAGCAGCGGCAGCACGCGCGCGACCCAGGCCGCTTCGAACGCATAGCGCTCGCCGCCGCACTGGAATGCCAGCACCTCGATGCCGTCGTCCGGCCGCGCCGCCGTGGGGACGGCGGTGCCGGCCAGAACCGCGGCGCGCTCCCTCAGGAGGCGCTCCTGCGCCGCCGGGTCCTCAGTGCCGAGCGCGGCCAGCGAGGCGGCGCTCGCTTCGAGCCGGCGCAACACCTCTTCCCATGCGAAGCCTGTCATTGGATGCGTCCCAGCCACTGGTCGACCGCGTCGCTCAGCTCGGCGTCGGCGCCGGCAGCCAGCCGGCGGCTGTCATGCAACAGGCGCATGGCGAGCTCACGCCTGCCCTCGGCGTCCTCGATCAGCGCGGACAGGTAATGGCCGATCGCACTGTCGGGATCCAGGTAGAGCAAGCGCCGGACGCCCTGGCGCGCCATCTGCCGGTCGCCGTATTCGAGCGCGAACAGCGCTGCGCTCTGCTGCAAGGGCGCCGACAGCGGGTGTGCCTCGACCGCCCGGCGCAGGCATTGCAGCGCATCCTCGCGGGCACCGGCGCCGGCCAGTGTGCGCACGCGCGCCATCACCTCCTCCTGCGCCTGCGCCTGCCCCTGCGCCTGCGGGGCATGCTCCTGTGCCGGTAGCGGCGCCGGCAGCACCGGCGCAGCGCGCTTGCGCCCGGCCGCACAGGCGGCGGGCAGGCGCGCGCCGCGGGCGGCTGCAACGGATGGACCGGCGCCGGCCGCCGTTCCTGCGTTCTTGCGGAAGAAGACCGCCTCGCCGTAGCGCACCGGAGTAAAGCCCGGGAACAATTCCGGCGACGCCTCGCTCGCGTTCACCACCAGCCAGCCACCATCGACCAGGCTATCGCGCAGCCGCGCAGTGACCTGCATGATCTGCGCCCGTCCGAAATACATCAGGACATTCCGGCAGAAGATGACATCCATCGCCTGCGTCTGCGTCGCCGCGGACGGATAGGCGCCGGAAGCGAGATTCAAGCGGGCAAAGCGGATCTGCTCGCGCAGCGACGCGTCGATCTCGTAGCGCCCGTCGTGACGCAGCCGGAAAAACGCCGCCAGGTCGGCCGGATCGGTCCGGCGGAACGACCAGCGCCGGTAGGCCCCGGCGCGCGCCACATCGAGGAATGCGTCATTCAGGTCGGTGGCGAGGATCGACACCCTGTCGGGCGCCAGCTGGGGGACCCGCCGGCGCAGCGCCATCGCGATCGAATACGGTTCCTCGGCGGTGCAGCAGCCCGCGCTCCAGACCCGCAGCGGCCGGGCCAGGTCTTGCACGATGCGCGCGCGCGCATGGTCGCAGACCAGGTCGAGCGCGCGCGGCTCGCGGAAAAAATAGGTTTCGCCAATGGTGAAGAACCGCGCGCAAAGCACGCTGCGCGTCTCGGTCCAGCGGCCTTCCAGCAGCCAGGCCGCGCATTCCTGCGGACTCGGGTAACCGAGCGCCGCCGCCATCTTGACCAGGGCAGTGTGGAACTGCCTGCGCTTCGCGCCGGAAAAGTCGAGGCCGATCTCCGCCGCGATCCGCCGCGCTGCCTGGTCCAGCCAGGCAGCGGCCGGCATCGGATGTTCACTCCAGCGCATGGGATGCTCCCTCCAGTGCCTGCGCCAGCCGTTCCCGCTCATGCCCGAACAGGAAGCGCGCCGGCTCGATCACGAAGCAAAGGCCGCCAGGCAACTGCAGGGCGCCGCCGACGAATTCGGCGGCGCCGGCCGCGCCCGGCCATCCGCCGGCAACGCACGGGGCCATGCTCGGGCCAATGATGCTGTCGACCACCAGCGCACAGCGGAACCCGCCCAGGTCGACGATGAGGAATTGCTGCGTGGGGTTGATCACGGTCGGGCCGCACCCGGCGCGGCGCGCGAAATCGAGCACGGTCACGGTATCGCCGGCGACCTTGAGGACCCCGAGCACGATCTCGATTGCCCCCGGCAAGGGGCTGGGCCGGGCGCTGAGCACGGCGCGCCGCACGCACGACAGCGGCACCGCAAACCGCTGCTCCTGGCAGACAAACACCAGCACCGGCATGTCGTCGTGCAAGGCCGACCCGGCGTCATCCGGCGGCAATGCAGAGCTCGTCGCCTGGGGCGCGCGAATGGAAGGATTCATGGCAGTGGCTCTGTAAGCCTGCAGGTCGTTGACCAACAGTATCCGTTGTGTGTACGCCGAATCGTATCCAAGCTTAGGGCCGCCGTCACAGCCCGGTGTCGTCTGTATTTATCCGGCGCCGCCCGACGACATCCATACGATTGCGTCAGCAACTACTTGAAATCACGCGATTTTTTAACGGCGCTGAGTCGATAGGCGAGGCCATGCGTCATGAATAAGCCCGCTTCCTGTCGCGAATTGAACGACGTAGGCGTCGAAAAAATGTTGTTTCTCATCAACAATTGATGCGCCACGTCTTCAAGTTTCCAGCTTGCTCAACTTGCCCAGGCAACGGCGCTGGAAGCTGTCGAGACCTTCGGCAACGAGAGGGTCGTCCTCGGTCAACATGGCGCCGTCGAGCAACAGGCGCAGCTTGGCGATGCGGTCGCCCTGGCTCAGCGCCAGCGCAAGGCTGGACTCGCCTGGCTGGCTCGCCTGTGCGATGGCGTTTGCGACATCCTGCGGGAACTCCCAATGCTTCGCGATCTCGGCCGAGAGCTGGCGGCTGGCGGCGAGCAGGCTGATACCGAACTCGCCCGACACAGGCACGTTCCCGTTCTGGCAAACGCGGTCCGCCAGCCGGAACGCGACGACCAGGCCCACGTTCTGCATCAGGCCGGCCAGGTAGGACTCGAACACGCCGGCAGTCAGGCCAGGCGCCATCAGGCTGGCTGCCAGCGCGCATTTTTCGGACTGCCCCCAGATCTGCGGCACGACGCGCCGCGAAAACCCATCGGACTGCATCTTGATGATGGGCCGGAAGCCAATGCGCGCCAGCAGCATGCGCAAACCGTTTTGTCCGAGCATCATGATGGCGGCCTCGACGGTTTTTACCGTACTCATGGGCCGATAGTAGGCACTGTTGGCCTCGCGGATGACTTCCGCCGCCAGCACCACATCCTGGGCAACCAGGCGCGACAGTTCGGCGGCGGACGCGTCCTCGTCGGACAGGCTGCGCAAGACCTGCGGGATCACCTCGGGCACGCGCGGCACCAGGCCGGCCGCATCGCCGGGACGGCCGGTCAGGACCTGGACCTCGTCGAGAATCCGGGACTCCAGCTCGGCGGGCGCGTTGAATCCCGCGGATCCGGTCAGCCAATGGTAGTAGGCCGTGTCGATCTCCTTGCTGATCCCTTGCGAGCGCTGCGCCTGGTCCTCCCCGCCCCCATCCGGACCGGAATCATCGGACGTGTTGGCACCGCTTTCGGTGCCGCCCATTAAACGAGAAATCCATTTCTTCATGCGATCCTACTTTCTGGCATACAACAGTTGGTGATCAGGGCAGGCGGAGTTCGCGGCGCACGGCAAGGATCGTGCCGCGCCCCGGCCGGCCGCGGATCTGCAGGCTGGCGTGGATGCCGGCTGCCCGTTCGCGCATCCCGGCGATACCGATCGCGGTCGGCGCGTCGGCGACACCGCGGGGCAGCCCCACGCCGTTGTCGCACACGCGCAGCACCAGGTTGCGGCCGCGTACCGCGAGCTGCACCTGAATGTCGGTAGCGCCGGCGTGGCGAAGCACGTTCGTCAGGGCCTCCTGGCATATGCGAAACAGTTCAGCGGCCACGAGGCACGTCGGCTCGACATACCCGGCTTCGGCATGCCGCACGCTACAGCGCAGTGCGAAGCGGCGCTGGAATTCGCCGGCCTGCCAACGCAATGCCGCGACCAGCCCGCCGGCCCCGAGGTCGGGCGGACGCAGAAGCAGCGACAGGTCCTGTACCGATGCGATCGCCTGTTCGATGCTCGACAAGGCCGCGCGCAGCTCCCGCAGCAGCTCTTCACGGGACGGGAGCTCCTTGCCCTCGCCCGCGCGCCGTTCGAGCAGGCGGATGTCGATGTTCGCGGCGGTCAGCAGTTGCCCGAGGCGGTCATGGACTTCGCGTGCCAGCAGCCGGCGCTCCTCGGTGCGCAGCTGCTCGCACGCGCCCCATGTGGCGGCGCGCTGCGCCTGCGCCATGCGCACGTGCGCCTGGATGCGTTCGACAAGCTCCCCGGCATCGATGGAGGGTGCGAGGATATCGTTCGCGCCGGCCCGCAGGGCAAGGGTGGGCGCCGCCGCATCGGCGCGCGCCGACAGCATGAGCACCGGCACCGCGTCGAACGCCCGGTCGCGGCGAATCGAGCGCAGCAGTTCGAAGCCTTCCGCGTCCGCCAGCGCTTCGCCCAGCACCAGGACATCGGGCCGGATCGACCGCGCCAGCGCCATGCCCTGCAGCGCCGTCGACGCAGCATGAAACCCGACGCCGCGCCGGCGCAGGCGTCGCCCCAGCCCGCCGTGCCGCGATGCGTCGGCATCGATCAGCAAGACCTTCGGCGCTGGCTGCTTCGCCGGCATTTGTTCGAACGAAAAGTCTGTCATCGCAGCTTAGTACAGGCGGATGTTTCCATGCTCATCCCAGTCCACGCGGGTCATCCCCGGCTCTTCCACCTCGAGCTCTTCCAGCTCGATCTGGTGCGAAGGAGGATGCTGTCGCCCGGCCCGCAGGTCGGGCATCTGCGCCGCGGGCTGCTCCAGCCTCGCCCGCACCCGGCTGTCCCTGCGGACGAATGCTTCCCGCACCGTCGCGATCAGCTCCTCCTGTTGCCAGGGCTTGGCCAGATAGCGAAACACTTCAGCCCGGTTGACGGCGGCGATGATATCGCCAAACGCGGTGGTCGCGCTGACGACGATACGGACCGCATCCGGCTGCAATCCCTTCATCAGCTGAAGCACGTCGGCACCGTTGAGGCCGGGCATGCGATAGTCCGAGATGACGACATCGAAGTCTTGCACGCCGGCACGTAGCACCGCGTTTTCCGGTTCATCGAAGGTTTCGATCTCGATGGCCTCGTCGGGGAAAGCCGCGCGCAAGGTGCGCCGCAGGGCATTCAATACGGCGATCTCGTCGTCAAGAATCAGAATGCGGCGCATCCGTTCCTCCCGACTTGATGAAGAGTTGCAGTTCGACACCCGACCTGCGCTCGAATTCGGCAAGCTGTTTCAGCATTCTTTCACCCAGCACATGGTCTGCCGACAGCAGCAACGCGCCTTCCGTGGAAAGCAGGTCGCGGCTGAGCACCATGCCCGGCATGAGCTGCCCCACCCCCATCGCGACTTCCGCTATTTCGTCGCCCATGCTGCGCCCTGTCCGGATATCGTAGAACGCCTCCACGACGCCGGGATCGTAGCGCTTGCCCCTGCTTTCGACGACGAGATCGGTCGCCCGTTTGGCGTCCATCTGCTGCTGAACCAGCAAGCCCTGCTGCAATGCTTCGAAGTCGCGGGCCACCGCCAGCACCCGCGCGCCGAGTGGAATGTCGAAGCCGGCGCTGCCGTCAGGGAAGCCGGAGCCGTCGAAGCGTTCGCGGTGCGAGCGAACGATGCGTGCAGCTTCGCGCAATTCCTCGAGCGGCATCAGCAATTGCTCGCCAAGCTGGGGATATTTGCGGTATCGCCCCACGTTATCTCCTTTCAACAAGGACTCGGGCATGCCGAGCAAGTCGTCGGGAAGCCCGGTCTTGCCGATTTCATGGAGCAAGCCTGCCACGAACACATCCTGTACCTCGCGTGACGACAAGCCCATCCGCTGAGCAATCCGGCGCGCGAGGTCGGCGACCCGCCGCCCATGTCCTGCCATCACGCCGCCGCGCATTTCGGTCAGGCTCGACAGCATTTTGATCAAGGTAAGGAAATTCGCCTTCAGCCGCTCGTGCGACGCCTGCAAGGACTGCTGGGCGGAGTCCAGTTCCGCAGTCCGCTCACGCACGCGTCGCTCCAGCGTGGCGTTGAGTTCGCGCAGCGCCTCGTTCTGTTCCCTGGTCAGCGCCTCCAGCCGGCGCTTCTCGCGCTCCAGCGCCTGGCGCTCCAGCGCGTCGCGGATCACCAGCAGCATGGCGTTTTCATCCCACGGCTTGGTGATGTAGCGGTAGATCTCGCCACGGTTGATCGCACCGATGGTCGACTCGACATCCGCGTGTCCGGTCAGCAGCAGGCGCAGCGTGGCGGGCCAACGCTGCCTCACGCACTCGAGGAACTCGGTCCCATTGATCTCTGGCATTTGCATGTCGGAGATCACGATGTCGACCCGCTCCTGCTCCAGTACCGCCACCCCTGCCGCGGCGCCGCCGGCGCACAACACCCGGTAGTTCTCCTTGCGGAAAAGGCGGCGCAAGGCCGCCAGGATATTCGGCTCATCGTCGACGCACAGGATGGTGGCGGCGGGGGCGTCCGGCCTCATGGCGGCGCACACGCTCATTCGTGCACCTCGGACTGGTCCCTTTCCTCGTCATGCTTGATCGGCAATTCGATCCGGAACACGGTGCCGACTCCGGGCTCGCTCTGCACCTCGATCCGGCCATGGTGTTTTTGTATGATGCCGTAAGATAAGGACAGACCCAGGCCCGTGCCGCTGCCGATCGCCTTGGTCGTGAAGAAGGGGTCGAAGATGCGCGACAGGATCGTCTTGGGGATGCCGTTCCCGTTATCGCCAATCTCGATCCACACGTGGCCTTCGCCGGTCCCGGTCCTGATCGTGATCCGCCCACGCGGCCCGCTGATCGCCTGGGCGCCGTTCACGACGATGTTCATGATCACCTGGTTGATCTGGGACGGCAGGCATTCGACCTCGGGAATGTCGCCGTATTCCTTGACGATATCGGCCTTGTACTTGACCTCGTTGTTCACGATGTTCAAGGTCGAGTCGATCCCATGATGGAGGTTGGCCCACTGCCAGTCCTGGTGCGCGTCGACGCGCGAGAAGTCCTTGAGGTCCTGCACGATCTTGCGCACCCGTTCGATGCCTTCGCGCGACTCGCTCATCAGGACCGGAACGTCATCCATCAGGAAATCGAGGTCGACCTGCTGGCGCAAGGCCGCGATCTGCTCGACCATCTGCGGGTTCGCGATGAACTGCTCGGCCTTCTCGTACTGGGCAAGTACCCGCAGCAGGTCGGCGAGGTAGGTCTGCAAGGTCCCGAAGTTCGAAAACACGAAGCTGATCGGGTTGTTGATCTCGTGCGCCACCCCCGCCGCGAGTTGGCCGATGGACGCCAGCTTTTCCGACTGGAGCAACTGCTCCTGCGCCCGGGAAAGCTTTTCGTTCAGCTCGGTCAGTTCCTGGTTGCGGCGCAATAACTCCGCCTCGACCGACTCCCGGCAGGTCGAGGTCGCGCCACTGCGTGCCGTTTCTACATTGTCTTTCATATTCCTAGGCCACCATTAAAAGTCGACATGCTTCCTCGAACTGCCCTTCGGTCTCGCGGCAGACTGTCCGCAACTGCTCCGGCGTGAGGCGAAGACTGTCCCAGGTCGCATCGAGCAGGCGCGGCACGGCGGCATGGTCGCCACCGCCCAGGTCGAGTGCGTGCACCATCGCATTCGCCGCATGGACCACGCCGGGCAAGTTGCCCAGATCGTTCGTGGCCGGCGCGTGGTGCTTGCCGATCGCACGCTGGATCAGGGGCGGAAACTTCCAGGCTTCCGCCAGCATCTGGCCGGCGAGCTGGTGGTCCACGCCAAGCACGCGCAACTCGGCCTCGCTCATGCTCGTGTCGTTGCGCTCGGCGTAGTCGACGGCCTGCGCATACTCAACGGGAAAATTGGACGCCAGCACGAGCCGGCCGATGTCGTGCAGCAGGCCGGCAATGAAGGCATAGTCCTGGTCGACCTTGGCATGGCGTGCCAGGCTTTTCGCACACAGCGCGGCCGCGATCGAATGGCGCCAGAAGACGGCCACGTCGATCTGCTGGCAATTGCTGTTGCCGAAAGTCTCGATGACGCTGCTGGCGACCGCCAGCGCACGCGCACTGTCGAAACCGAGCACGACGATGGCCTGCTTGACCGTCTTGACCTTCGCCGCCAGGCCATAAAACGACGAGTTCGCCAGGCGCAGCGTCTTGGCAGCCAGCGCCTGGTCCCTCGACATTTTCTCCGCCAGTGTCGTCACGTCGACATCCGCGCGTTCGAAGGAAGCGATCAGGTCGAGGACGATCGAAGGCAAGCTCGGCAGATCCCGGATCCCTTTCACTACTTGGGCAATATCGACCATGATCAGGACAGCTCCGCCAGGCGATAGTCCTCGACCACCTGGCGCAGCAGCAAATTCGCCGCTCCGGCACCGGCATGACGGCACAGGTACGCGAGCCGTTGCTGTACCCGTCCGCGCTCGGCGGCAAGCTGTTCCGGCGTGATCGTGTCGTCGACGATCGCCACGGCTTCGACGCCACGCCGCAGCAGGGACTTGATCATCGTCGCGGACAGCGCGGTCAGCTTTGGCAGGAGGACGTTGCCGGCCCGGTCCCGCAGATCCTCGTACAGGCACATGCCCTCCTCGGCCTCCTCGGTTGGAACGATGCGAAATTGTTTCATGGGTCTAGTGCTCCGCGGTATCGAGTTCCCGTCCTGTGACAGCGATCAGCCAGCCGCGCGAATGGCTCCCATTGCCCATCGGGCGCAGTTCGGCGGGGAATCGCTTGTCACCAAGACGGTGTTCAAATGAAAATCCTGTACCTTCCGGCAATTCAGCGGGAAGACCGGGAAATAGTTGACGGACGTCGCAACCCAGCACCGGTCCGTGGCCCGAGAAGAGGTCCAGCGCGGCGCGGTTTGCCAGCACGATGGTGCCGATGTCATCGCTCGCCAGCACGGGTACCGGCACGTTGCTGAGCGCTTCGTGCACGATGTCCAGGCTGATCTCGCCACGTTCGATCTCGTTGCGCTGCTGCGCCAGCACCGACTCGAGCTGGTGATTCACCGCCGCGAGCTGCTGGTTGGCAGTGCGCACCTGCAGGGTCAGCAAACGGTTCTCGTTCGCCATCGCGCCATACAGGAAAGCCTCCTGGATATGTCCGCGCAACTGCTCGTCATCCCATGGCTTGGTCAGGAACTTGTAGATTGCCCCGGCGTTGACGGCATCGGTGACCGTTTGCAGCTCCGTAAAACCGGACAGGACGATGCGCACCGTGTCCGGATACAGTTGCCGGACGTTACGCAAGAAGTCGACCCCGGTCATCTCCGGCATGCGCTGGTCCGACACGATGACGTCGACGGCGTTTTCGGCAAGCACCTTGAGTCCTTCGCTCCCGCTGTTCGCGGTCAGGATCCGGTAGCCCTCGTTGCGCAGCAGGCGCCGGAGCGACGACAGGATGCTCGGCTCGTCGTCCACCAGGAGCAGCGTGGGCCGGGTCCGGTTAAAGCGCAGCAAATGCGGCGCCAAGCCGACACCGGCACGCAGGAACTCGGTCATGGCGTCTGCGGGTACCGGTCCGGAAACGTAGTAACCCTGCACCTCGTCGCACATGTTACGCGACAGGAAATCGCACTGGGCTTCGCGTTCGACCGCTTCGGCCACGACGCGCATCCCCAGGCTGTGTCCCATCGTGATGATGGCGTCCACGATCGCCGACGCGTCTTCCGCCTCCGGTACGCGCTGCAGGAACGAGCGGTCGATCTTGAGGACGTCGATCGGCAGGCGCTGCAGGTTGGCCAGGCTGGAATAGCCGCTGCCGAAATCGTCGAGGCACAGCTGGACCCCACGTTTTCTCAACGCGAACAGGCTCTCGACCGCGTGGTCCAGGTTTTCCATCAACAGGCTTTCGGTCAGCTCGAGAACCAGGCAGCTGGCGGGCAGTCCCGTGTCGGACAAGGCCTTGACGATGGAACTCTCCAGATTTCGCATCGAGAACTGGCGTGCCGACAGATTGACCGCGACCCGCAGGGAGCTGAAGCCTATTTCGCGCCAGCGGACGGCCTGGGTACATGCCGTGCGCAACACCCAGTCACCCAGCTCGCCGATCAGGCCACACTCGTCCGCCACGCTGATCAAGGTTGCCGGCGGCACCTTTTCGCCATCCTTCATCCAGCGCACCAAGGCCTCCACGGTGCACGGCTTGCCGGTCACCAGGTCGAGCTGGGGTTGGTAGTGGACCTGCAGCTCCCCCCGCGCCATGGCCTCGCGCAAGGCAAAGCCGAGACGCAACCGCTCGAGTTCGGCGCCGTCCGGCGCGGTATCGTCCCAGCGCAGCATGCCGGCGCCCGCTTCCCTGGCGCGTGCCAGTGCGCGATCGGCGGCGAGCAACAGGCTGTCGGCCGTCTGCCCGCTCAAGGGGAAGGTCGCACCGCCGACACAGCAGGTCACATACACCGCATGTCCTTCATGGTCGAAGGGTTCCGCCACGGCCTCGATCACGTCCTGGATCCGCTTCGCCGCGTCGGCCTCCTGCTCCCCTTCGAACATCAGCAGGAACTTGTCACCGCTTTCGCGCGCGAGCGTCGCCTCGGGCCCGGCCACGTGCTGAATGCGAAGCGCCACCTCGCGCAGGATGCTTTCGCCGCACTCGCGGCCGAGCAAGGCATTCACGCGCTTGAACATGTCGAGGTCGAATGCCGCAAGCTGCAGCAAGCCCTGGGCACGCGCGGCCCGCTGCAAGGCATGCGCGAGCCGGTCACGGAACAAGGCGTAGTTCGGCAACCTGGTCAGACTGTCGTGGGTGAGACTGAACTGGAGTTCACGCTGCGAAATCGTCTCCAGTGTCACATCGCTGCCTTGAATCAAGAGGCCGGCGATGCCTTCTCCATCGCCGGACGGAACCGGCTCGATGACAAAGTCCACATAGCGAAGTTGCGATCCGCCGTCGGCACCCGGCACCAGCACCGCGCGTGCGCGCTCGACACGCCTTTCCCCGCGCGCGAGCACATCGGCGATCAGCCCCGTCACCCCCTGTCCCGCCATTCCCGGCAGGGCGACATGGAGAGGCAGGCCGATCAGGTGTTCGCGGCCCACCAGGCGCTTGTACGCATCGTTTGCATGGGCAAACACCAGGTCCGGACCGGCAAGGAAGGCGACGAAGCCGGGTGCGTGCTCGAACCATTCCAGCGCCACATGCGCTTCGGGGCAAGCGGAGATGGTGAATGCACCCGCTTCACCCGGTCCTGGGGCAGAATGGTCCGGAAACCCTGTAGCGTGTGGTTTGACTGCTTTCATGAGATGGTGCCTGAAAAATTCGACAGGCTCTTGGGGAAATCGAGCGGATATCTCAAGGATATAGGACAGCTTCGCGCGACATGCTCACATAATTTGCGACAATCCTGTCGTAAAAACGAGGCAGCTACGCCCGCAAGACAACGCCACGGCCCAGCCTCCCCCATTCCTTGCCCGGGAAAGCCCGTCACTGGCAGCAGGATCGCTGTCGCTGTTTCTACGACAGGACGTCGTTACGCGTCTTGCTTACAATCATCATTGTGACTTGCAGTGACGCAACACTTTCCACTGCAATGAGAAAAGAAAGAGGGAGACACCACAATGATCGACGCCAAGCTCACCGATAGGCCCGGCAGGCGGCACGGCGCCGATTCCGCGGCCCCGCCATCCTGGAGTCCTTGCACATGATCAGGATTGTCCTTGCCGACGACCATCAACTCATCCGCGAAGGCATCAAGAAGACGCTCGCGCCCGCAAGCGACATCGTCGTCGTCGGCGAAGCATGGGACATGAAGTCCCTGCTGTCCGTGCTGAGTCAAGACGAGGTCGACCTGGTCGTGCTCGACCTGACCCTCAGCCCCCTGCATGAGCTCGCCGCGCTTCGGATCGTTCGCGAACGTTTTCCGCACATCCCCGTCCTTGTGATCAGTATGCACCTGGAAAGCCAGTTCGGCGTCGAGTGCCTGCGTGAGGGTGCAAGCGGATACATCAGCAAATCCATGACCGTCGACGTCATCGAGAAGTCGGTGCGCAAGGTGCACGCGGGCGGACACTACGTAAGCGAATCGCTGGCGGACCTGCTGGCCCTCGAATTGACGGCGCCGAAAACGCCGAGCCCCCACGCGCTATTGACCGACCGGGAACGCCAGGTGTTCGCCCTGCTCGCTATGGGGCTGTCGGTCAAACAGGTCGCGGGCAAGCTCGATATCAGCAACAGTTCCGTGAATACTTATCGAACCCGCATCTTTGCCAAGATGCAGCTGACCTCGAACGCCGAGCTGATACGCTACGCCATCAAGCACCGGATCGCTTCCTGATGCAAGGCCTGCCTCCGACAGCGCTCAGCCGGCCAGGCCAAGCTCGGTAGCAAGCTGATCGCGCAACAGGTACTTCTGGATCTTGCCCGTCACCGTCATCGGGAAGGCGGAAACGAAACGGATGTAACGGGGCACCTTGTAATGGGCAATCTGGCCGCGGCAGAAGTCCTGGATTTCTTCGGCGCTAGCCTCTTGCCCGGGACGCAGGATGATGCAGGCGCACAGCTCCTCGCCGTATTTCGGATCCGGTACGCCGACACACTGCACATCCATGATCTTGGGATGGCGGTACAGGAATTCCTCGATCTCGCGCGGATAGATGTTTTCGCCGCCGCGGATCACCATGTCCTTCGAGCGGCCCACGATAGCCGCGAAACCGTCCTTGTCGATGACGGCCAGGTCGCCCGTATGCATCCAGCGCGCGGCATCGATGGTGTCGCGCGTCTTTTGCTCGTCGCCCCAGTAGCCCAGCATGACCGAATAGCCGCGGGTCAGCAGTTCGCCCTTGACCCCGCGCGGGACGATCTTGCCGTCGGCATCGACGATTTTCACTTCGAGGTGGGGATGGACGCGGCCGATGGTGGAGACGCGCAGCGCGACCGGGTCGTCGACCGAACTCTGGAACGACACCGGCGAGGTCTCGGTCATCCCGTAGGCGATCGTGATTTCTCCCATGTGCATGAGATCGATGACCCGGCTCATCACCTCGGCCGGGCACGGGGAGCCGGCCATGATGCCGGTCCGGAGCGTCGACAGGTCGTAGCCTGAAAAATCCGGGTGGTCGAGGATCGCGATGAACATGGTGGGCACGCCATGCAGGCCGGTACAGCGTTCCTCCTGCACCGTCTCCAGTACCGTTTTCGGATCGAAGCTCTCGCCCGGGAAGACCATCGTCGCGCCGTGCGTGACACAGGCCAGGTTGCCGAGCACCATGCCGAAACAGTGGTACAGGGGGACCGGAATGCACAAGCGGTCGCGCATGCTCAGCTTCATCGCCTCGCCGATGAAGAAGCCGTTGTTCAGGATATTATGGTGGCTCAGCGTGGCGCCTTTCGGCGCACCCGTCGTACCCGAGGTGAACTGGATATTCACCGGGTCGTCGAACTGTACGCCGTCCTGCACCCTGGACAGGTGTTCCAATGCCTGTGCGCCGGGCGGCGCCAGCAGCTCGTCGAAGTTGAACATGCCGGGCGTCCGTTCGGTGCCGAGGCGCACGAGGTGACGCAGCTGCGGCAGCCGCGCCGAGCGCAGCGCGCCCGGCTGGCAATCATGGATTTCCGGCGCGATCTCCTGGACCATGCCGATGTAGTCGCTCGACTTGAAGGCGGGTGCCAGGATGAGGGCGCTGCATTCCACCTTGCCGAGCACATACTCGAGTTCCGAGCGGCGGTAGGCCGGATTGATGTTCACCATGATCAGGCCGGCGCGCGCCGTGGCAAATTGCACCAGCACCCACTCGGCGCAATTCTGCGCCCAGATCCCGACCCGCGCGCCGGGATCGAGGCCCAGCCCGATGAGGCCGGCGGCCAGGCGGGTGACCCGCTCGTCGAACTCGCGGTAGGTCCACCGGATGTTCTGGTGACGCACGACCAGCGCATCGTTATCGCCGAAACGCTCGGCGATCGAGGCCAGGTGAACCCCGATCGACTCCCCGATCAAAGGCCGGTCATGGGCGCCGTGCACATAGCTCAGGCTTTGCAGCATGCTTGTCTCCTTGTTGTCCGCAATGTCTTCATGGCTTATTTACCATAATGATCGGTTATATTCTAGGCCATCAAGACGATGCCCCTCCCGATATGACCTCTGCCCGCCACGAAGACGTCTGGATCGCCCATCCGCAAGGGCGCCTGTTTGCCCGCATCTGGAACGGTCCCGGCCCCGGCAAGGCGCCCATCGTGCTCTTCCACGATTCGCTGGGCTGCGTCGACCTGTGGCGGGATTTTCCGGCAAGCCTGAGCGCCGCCACCGGGCGCACCGTGATTGCGTATGACCGGCTCGGATTCGGGCGTTCGGACCCCAGGCAAGGCAGGCTGCCGCCGGCGTTCGTGGCCGAAGAAGCGGCCGCGTTTTTCCCGCTGCTGAGGGAACGGCTCGGCCTGGGCAGCTTCATCGCCTTCGGCCACAGCGTGGGTGGCGGCATGGCGGTGCATTGTGCTGTCCTGTACGGAGCGCACTGCGCCGCGCTGGTCACCGAATCCGCCCAGGCATTCGTCGGCGACGAGACCCGGCAAGGCATCCTGGCGGCAAAGGAAGGCTTCCGGCACGCGGACCAGTTCGCGCGCCTCGTGAAGTACCACGGCGAGAAAGCCAGGTGGGTCCTCGACGCCTGGACCGAGACCTGGCTGGACCCGGCATTCGCAGGATGGTCGCTTGCCGGGGTCCTGCCGATGGTGGCATGCCCGCTGCTGGCGATCCATGGGGCGCGCGACGAATACGGCTCGGCGCGCCACCCTGCGATGATCGGCGAGCTGTGCGCCGGCCCGGCGCGTATCGCCATGCTGCCGGACACCGGGCACGTGCCGCACCGGGAGCGTCCGGAAGAAGTCGTCGCGCTGCTTGCCGCATTCACCGCGCAGGCGGCGTGAGGCCAGGCGGCGCCAACTCGACCGGTTCTCAGTCCCCCCGGCGCTGGACCAGGCCCTTCAGGACTTCATCGGTGTGTTCGCCGACGGCCGCCAGTGCCCGCTGCACGCCAAGGCGTTGTCCGCCCAGCGACATCGGCAGCAGCACGGTCTGGGCGACGCCGCCGTCTTCGGTCTGGATGGGCACCAGTCCGCCGCTGGCCTTCAGGTGCGGGTCGTCGAGGAGCTGGTCCGGGCGCGCGATCGGCGCGTAAGGCAGCCCCGCCTTCTCCAGCTTGGCGGAGAGTTCCTCGATGCGGTGTTCCTTCAGGATCTCGCTCAGGCGGGCCAGCACCTGCGGACGGATCGCCACCCGCTGCGCGTTGGACCGCAAGGCCGGGTCCTCGAGCAGGTCCGGGCGCTCCAGCACGCCGCACAGCTGGTCCCACTGCTTGTCGCTGATGGCGCCGATGAACAACTGCTGGTCGTCGGCCAGCGTGAACACGTCGTACACGGCCCAGGGGCTCGAACGGGCCGGCATCGGCGGCGGCACCTCGCCCGTCATCGCGGCCTGCTGCATGTGCGAAGCGACCAGGAAGGCGCAGTTCTCGAACAGGCCGCTCTCGATCTCCTGGCCCTTGCCGGTGCGCTCGCGCTCCCGGAGCGCGGCCAGCACGCCGATCACGCCGAACATGCCGCCCATGATGTCGTTCACGGAGGCGCCGGCGCGCACCGGACGGCCCGGCGGGCCGGTCATGTAGGCCAGTCCCGCCATCATCTGCACGACCTCGTCGAGCGCCAGGCGCTTCTCGTACGGCCCCGGCAGGAAGCCCTTGTGCGACACATACACCAGGCCGGGGTGCCCCTTCGACAGGGTCGCGTAGTCGAGGCCGAGCCTGGCCATCAGTCCCGGCCGGAAGTTCTCCAGCATGACGTCGCAGCCGGCGATCAGCGCGCGCGCGCTCGCCAGGCCGTCCTCGGTCTCGATATCCAGCACCACGCTCTTCTTGTTGCGGTTGAAGGTGCGGAAGAAACCGACGCCGACGCCGGTCATCCTGCGGGTCCTGTCGCCGCCCGGCGGCTCGATCTTGATGACCTCCGCCCCGAGGTCCGCCAGGATCATGCCGCAGGTCGGCCCCATGACCATATGGGAAAATTCAATCACGCGGATTCCCGCGAGCGGCAGCGGGCGGGCGTTCGCTTGGTTCATGTGCATAGTGGTGTCCATCGTCAGTCAGGCCGCCCTGGCGGCGAATGTTTTTGGAAGACCCGCGCGTGCCAGCGTGCCGTGCAGGGTCTCCCCTTGCAGCCATTGCGCAAGCTTCGCGCGCAGGTCGAGCAGCCGTTCCAGGTCGATGCCGGTCTCGTTCCCCATGCTGGCCAGCATGAAGGCCAGGTCCTCGGTCGAGACATTGCCGCTGGCGCCGGGCGCGTGCGGGCAGCCGCCGATGCCGGCCAGCGAGGCGTCGAAGCGGGTGATCCCGGTCTCGAGCGCCGCATAGACGTTGGCCATCGCCATGCCGCGCGTATCGTGGAAGTGGGCGCCCCAGAAGCGGTCCCCGGCAACGCGCCTCGTCTGTTCGCACAGCGCGCGGACGGCGGCCGGGTCGGCATAGCCCACGGTGTCGGCCAGGTTGATGCGGTCGGCGCCGGCATCCAGCAGCGCCTGCGTCAGGCGCAGCACTTCGGACCATTCGACGCGGCCCTGCAGGGTGCAGCCCCAGGCGGTGCCGACGCCCCCCTCGATCAGGGTGCTGGAGCCGGCGGCGTCGCGGGCGGCGCGGATGCGCGCCACCTCGGCCACGACTTCGTCGGGCGTCTTGCGCAGGTTGGCCAGGCTGTGCTGGTGGCTGGCCGACAGCGGCACCACGATCAGGTCGGCCTTGCCGTCGATCGCGCGTTCCGCACCCTTCAGGTTCGGCACCAGCACCGATGTGACCAGTCCACGCAAGGTCCTGGCGTAGGCCAGCACTTCGGCGGTGTCGGCCAGCTGCGGCAGCAGCCGCGCCGGCACGAAGGAGCCGACCTCGATCTCGCGCAGGCCGGCCTGGTGGGCCTCGCGCAGCCACTCCAGTTTGCGTTCGGTGGGCACGATGGTCGGGATGCTCTGCAGGCCGTCGCGCATGCCGACTTCGCGGATCGTCACCTGCCTGTTGCTCGTATTCGTCATGTTCGCTGCTCCGCTCATGCGTTGATCCATTCAGCCGACCCGGGTGAGCTGGGTCTTGAAATACTGGGCGCGCTCGACATAGCCGCCGGTATTGCGGCGCAGGCCGGCAATATCCTCTTCCGTCAGCGTGCGCACCAGCTTGGCGGGCACGCCCAGGATCAAGGAATTGTCGGGAAATTCCTTGCCTTCGGTGACCAGGGCGCCGGCGCCGACCAGGCAATTCCTGCCGATCCTGGCGCCGTTCAGGACCACCGCCTGCATGCCGACGGTGGTGCCGGCGCCGATCGCGCAGCCGTGCAGCATGGCCTGGTGGCCGACGGTCACGTCTTCCGCGATCGTCAGCTGATAGCCCGGGTCGGTATGCAGCACTGCGCCTTCCTGCACGTTGCTGTTGCGGCCGATGGTGATGCGGTCGTTGTCGCCGCGGATCGTGGCGCCGAACCAGACGCTGGCGCCGTCCTCGACGGTCACGTGGCCGATCACGGCGCTGGTTTCCGCAATATAGGCGGAGGATGCGATGGAGGGCATTGCCGCTCCCAACTGGTAAATCGCCATTGTGTTGTCTCCCGATCGTTAAAATACGTGGCGGATGCCGACCATGAAACCGGTCTGGTCGTCCCCGGCGTTGGGCTGGTTGCCGGCGCCGCTCGCCGAAGTGAATTTGGCCAGGTTGACGATATTCAGCCGGCTGCCCTTGTCCTGCCGCGATGCCGCATAACCCGCGTATAGCATGCTGCGCTTCGACAGGTAGTAATCGCCGCGCAAGCTCCAGGTGAGCGGCTGCTCGTCGAAGACCCGGTTGTCCACCCTGCCCAGGAAGGCATTCAGCATGACCGACGGGCCGGCCGGAATGTTTGCGCCGACGAAGTTGCTCACGAACTTGCCGCCGCCCGGTCCGAGGCCGATGGATTCGGTATGTCCGGCGACGATGCGCGCAAAGCCGAATTGATAGCGGAGATAGCCCGCCTCATAGCGGAACACGAGCTTCGGCGCTGCCGGCGAGTACATCTGGCCGAGCACCAGCGCGCCGTCCAACGGCCCCCTTGTGTACTCCACGGAGCCGGTCCTGACGGAATTCGTTTTCGTGCTCCCGGCCGTCTCCCCTGCCGAATAGGTCACGCGCCCAACCAGGCCGAGCATGTTCGGCGTCCGGTAATGGATGCTGTTATCGACCCGCGCCGAACCATAGGAAGCGAACAGGTTGCCCGAAGTCGGGTTCAGCCCGGTCTGCCGGCTGTCGAACACCGCCATCACGCCACCGAAATTACCGCCGCTCATGGGATCGAACTTGGCACCCAGCTCGTAGGTTTCGGTGTAATTGCGGCCCAGGCGAATCTCGCCCCACTTGCCGCTGGCGCCGACCCAGGACGAACGGGCGAACAGCGGCCCGCTGCCGGTCGAACCGACGTCGGCCAGCACGTCCATTTCAAGCAGATAGTTGATCGAGTTCCCGTTGCCGATGTCTTCGCTGCCCTTGAACCCGAGCCGCGAGGAGCTCATGCCGCCGTTATGCTCGCCCGTTACCCGTCCCTTGCCGGCCACGTTGCTGACGGTGGCGATATTCAAGTCGATCGCCCCGTAGATGGTCGGCCCTTCGGCCTGTGCGGATGCACAGCCGACGCCGAGCAGCAAGGCTGCCAGTTGCTTTGTTCTCATGCATGTCTCCGTGATTGTTGTTGTATGCGGCCGGCTCAGTATGGGTAGGCATGCGGCAGGGGAACAGCGCTGTTTCGACAAGGCAGGTTTCACGTTCCGAGATGGCAGGCATGGCAGGCATGCGTTTTCCAGAAGCCTGCATTGCCGAATCAGGTCTTCTGCGCACATTCGCGCTGCCTATAATCGGACGCCTAAAAAGGAGACACCCTCACATGAATTCCCCGTTTACCCCCGCGCAGCAGAAGGCCATCGCCCAGGTCACGATCGACGACAAGTACACGCTGCAACAAGGACGCGTCTACATGAGCGGCACGCAAGCCCTCGTGCGCCTGCCTATGCTGCAGCAGCAGCGTGACCGCCGCGCCGGCCTGAAGACCGCCGGTTACGTGTCCGGCTACCGCGGCTCGCCGCTCGGCGCCCTCGACCAGCAGCTCTGGAAGGCGAAACACCACCTGGCCGGGCACGGGATCGTGTTCCAGCCGGGCGTGAACGAGGAACTGGCGGCGACCGCGGTGTGGGGGAGCCAGCAGACCGGGCTGTGGCCGGGCGCCAGGCATGATGGCGTGTTCGGCATGTGGTATGGCAAGGGCCCTGGGGTCGACCGCAGCGGAGACGTCTTCAAGCACGGGAATTCCGCCGGCTCCTCACCCCATGGCGGGGTGCTGGTACTGGCCGGCGACGACCACGCCGCCAAGTCCTCGTCGGTTGCGCACCAGTCGGAACATGCGCTGATCGCCGCCGGCATTCCCGTACTGTATCCGTCCAACGTGCAGGAATACCTGGATTACGGCCTGCACGGCTGGGCGCTGAGCCGATACTCCGGCCTGTGGGTCGGCATGAAGTGCGTCACCGACGTGGTCGAGTCGACCGCCTCGATCGACATCGATCCCGACCGGGTCGAGGTCGTGATTCCGTCCGATTTCCCGATGCCGGAGGGCGGGCTGAACATCCGCTGGCCCGACCCGCCGCTGGAGCAGGAAGCGCGCCTGGTCGAACACAAGTGGTATGCGGCGCTCGCGTATATCCGCGCCAATAAGCTCAACAGGATCGTGGTCGATTCGCCGCGGCCGCGCTTCGGCATCGTCGCCGCCGGCAAGGCCTATCTCGACGTACGGCAGGCGCTCGCCGATCTCGGGCTGGACGAGGCCACCTGCGCCGGGGTCGGGATCCGCGTGCTGAAGCTCGGCTGCGTGTGGCCGCTCGATCCGCACATCGCGCGCGAATTCGCGACGGGGCTGGAAGAAATCCTGGTGGTCGAGGAAAAGCGCCAGATCGTCGAGTACGCGCTCAAAGAGGAGCTGTACAACTGGAATGAACAGGTCCGTCCCAAGGTGTACGGCAAGTTCGACGAGCGCGACCACCAGGGCGGCGAGTGGTCGGTGCCGCGCGCCGAGTGGCTGCTGCCGGCGCGCTACGAGCTGTCGCCGGCCATCATCGCGCGCGCGATCGCACGCCGCCTCGACCGCGGCGACCTGCCCGCCGAGGTGCGCGCCCGCATGCATGCGCGGGTGGCGCTCATCGACGCCAAGGAAAAGCCGGCCAGCGCCATGGCGATCGCCGAACGCCGCCCCTGGTTCTGCTCCGGCTGCCCCCACAATACCTCGACCCGGGTGCCGGAGGGTTCGCGCGCGGCGGCCGGCATCGGCTGCCACTACATGGCGATGTGGATGGACCGCAGCACCGAGACCTTCAGCCAGATGGGCGGCGAAGGCGTGTCCTGGCTCGGCCAGATGCATTTCACCGACGAGAAGCACATCTTCGTGAACCTGGGCGACGGCACCTATTTTCACTCGGGGCAGCTGGCGATCCGCGCCGCCGTCGCCGCGCATGCCAACGTCACCTACAAGATCCTGTACAACGACGCGGTGGCGATGACCGGCGGCCAGCCTGTCGACGGCGTGCTGACCGTTCCGCAAATCGCGCACCAGCTGCAGGCGGAAGGCGTCGCCAGGATCGTCATCGTGAGCGACGAGCCGCAAAAATATACCAGCGAGATCGCGCTGCCGGCCGGCGCTACGGTCCATCACCGCGACGAACTCGACCGGATCCAGAAATCCCTGCGCAGCACGGCCGGCGTCACGATCCTGATCTACGACCAGACCTGCGCCACCGAAAAGCGCCGCCGCCGCACACGCGGCAAGGCGGTCGATCCGGCCCGGCGCGCCTTCATCAACGACGCCGTCTGCGAAGGCTGCGGCGACTGCTCGGTAGAATCCAACTGCCTGTCGGTCGAACCGCTGGCCACGCCGCTGGGCGTGAAACGCAAGATCAACCAGTCCTCCTGCAACAAGGACTTTTCCTGCGTCAAGGGCTTCTGCCCGAGCTTCGTCACGGCGGAAGGCGCGGCCATGCGCAAGCCCGTGACCGCATCGCCGAGCGCCGACCTGGCCGCCGCGATCGCGGCCCTGCCCTTGCCGCCGGCCGAGGCGCTCGAGGCCACCTACAGCATCGTCGTCACCGGCGTCGGCGGGACCGGCGTGGTGACGGTGGGCGCCCTGCTGGGCATGGCGGCCCACCTCGAGCGCAAGGGTGTGACGGTGCTCGACATGGCGGGCCTGGCGCAAAAAGGCGGTGCGGTCATCAGCCACGTCCAGATCGCGCCGACGCCCGCCTACCTGCATGCGACCCGGGTCGGCACCGGCGAGGCACGGCTGCTCATCGGTTGCGACGCACTGGTGTCGGCGTCGCCGGAAGTGCTGTCCAAGACCCGCGAAGGCCATACCCGCGCGGTGGTGAACACGGCGGACACCCCGACCGCCGACTTCGTCAAGAATCCCCGCTGGCGCTTCCCGGCCGAGCAGGCGCAGGACGCGGTACGCAGCAGCGTCGGCCATCAATCCGATTTCCTCGATGCGCACGCGGCCGCGCTCCACTTGCTGGGCGACGCCATCTTCGCCAACCCGCTCCTGCTGGGCTTCGCCTGGCAGCGCGGCTGGGTGCCGCTGGCCTACGACAGCCTGGTGCGTGCGATCGAGTTGAACAACGTCGCCGTCGACAAGAACCGGCGCGCCTTCGACTACGGACGCTATCTGGCCCACCACGGCGTGGATTCGCTGGGTACGACGGCGCGCGACAAGGCCGTACCGATCATGCTGCACCGGCCGGAGTCGCTCGACGCCATCGTGGCCCGGCGCACCGAACTGCTGACCGCATACCAGGACGCGGCCTACGCGCAGCGCTACCGGGACGCGGTCGAGCGGGTGCGCGTGCGCGAACAGGCCAGCGGCGACGCCAGGCGCCTGCCGGTGACGACGGCGGTGGCGCGCAACCTGGCCAAGCTGATGGCCTACAAGGACGAATACGAGGTCGCGCGCCTGTACGCCGACCCGGCCTTCCTCGACAAGCTGCGCAGCCAGTTCGACGGCGAACCCGGCAAGGACTACCGGCTGCACTTCCACCTGGCACCGCCGCTGCTGGCGCCGCGCGACGCCGAGGGCCACCCCGTCAAGCGCAGCTACGGGCCGTGGATGCTGCCGGCGTTCCGGGTCCTGTCCAGGCTGAAGGGCTTGCGCGGCACGCTGCTCGATCCCTTTGGCCACACCGAAGAACGGCGTGCCGAGCGGCGCCTGGTCGAGGAATATGTCGGGCTGGTCGACGAACTGAGCCACTCGCTGACGCATCACAACGCGGAAGCGGCCGTGAAACTGGCCAAGCTGCCCGACGCCATCCGCGGCTACGGCCGGGTGAAGGAAAAGTCGATGGCTGCCGCGGCCGCCGAGCGCACTGCATTGCTCGCCGCCTACCGCGGCGCGGCCCCGGCGGCGGCAGCCTGAGGCCGTCCCTGATGCTATGATGGCAAGGGACCGCAGCTGCAGTCCCTTGCCATTCATCCTTGCCTCATCGGTTCATGAATAATTTGCTGAGAAAGCTGGACCTGACCTCGCTGCGCCTGTTCGTCGCGGTATGCCAGGAACGAAATATTGCCCGTGCCGCGGAACGGGAATTCATCGCACCGTCGGCGGTCAGCCGCCGCATCGCCGAGATCGAAGCCGCCATCGGCCTGCCCGTCATCGAACGCAAATCGCGGGGTATCGCGATCACGCCGGTCGGTGAAACGCTGTTGCGGCATGCCCAGCTGGTCATCGGGAATATCGAGACCCTCGGTGCGGAACTCTCCCAGTTTTTTTCGGGGGCCAAAGGCAATATCAAACTGGTCGCCAATTTGTCCTCGATCGTACAGTTCCTTCCCGAAGACATCGCCTCCTTCCAACGGCAGTTCCCGGACGTGCGCATCGACGTCGAGGAACAGAACAGTGCCGACGTCCTCAGGTCGATCGAAGAGCACAGCGCCGATTTCGGCATCTGCAACGTCATTCCGGGCATCGAGCGCTTTACCCAATGGCCTTATCGGACTGACCGGCTGAGCCTGGCCGTACCGCGCAGCCACCGTCTTGCCACCGCGCCCCAGGTGACGCTGGCCGAAGTCGTGCACGAGAATTTCGTGAGCCTGCCGAGCAAGAGCACCTTGAGCCTGAGGATCGCGGAGGAAGCTGCGCGGCTTGGCAGCCCGATCTCGATGTCCATCAGTTTCCGGGTGAGCAGTATCGATGCGCTATGCCGGATGGTGCGCGCCGGGCTGGGGATAGCCGTCATACCGCACCTGATGGGGGAACCGAATGCGAGCAGCCTGGACCTGGTCATGGTGCCGCTGGCCGATCCGTGGGCTGTCCGGCAACTCGTCATCGTCGCGAATGGGCGCGAGCAGTTGACCGCAGCGGCTGCCACGCTGGTCAACTTCCTGTCCCGGCAAGACTAGCTGCTGCTTAGCGGCGCAGGGGTCGGATCCACGTCCTGCGCGAGCGCGGCCTGCCGCTCCGCCCGCAGGGATCGCTGGAACGAATCCACCTCCTTGAGCCTGTCGAAGTAGGCGCGCACCGCCGCCGGAAATTGCGGCGCCAGGCCGATGTACTCCGCCAGCAGCAAGGCATAGCCGACCGAGATGTCCGCCGCCGTGAAGCGGCCGGCGCACAGCCAAGCGCGTTCGCCGACTGCCGCATCCACCGCCCGCAGGCGCGCCAGGAACCATTTTTGGTAATCCTCCGCGGCCTGCGGCAAACGCCGCTCGGGCACCTCGAAGCGCCCGTATCGCAAGATGATCGTTTGCGGAAATGTCAGCGTCGCCTCGCCAACATGCAGCCAGTTCAGGTACGCTCCGAAGTCCTGCTCCGCCGGCAGGACTTCCAGGGGACTCGGCCCATACCTGGACGCGAGGTATTGGCAAATGGCGGCCGATTCGGTCATCCTGCAGTCGCCGTCGAAAAAGGCGGGGACCGTGCCAAGGGGATTGACTTCCAAAAATGGCCGGGAGCGTACGCGCGGTGGAAACGGCAGCACCTTCAGGCTATAAGACAGCCCCATTTCTTCGAGCGTCCAAAGCGGCCTGAACGATCTGGCGCCTACGCAGTGATAGAGAGTGATCATGGTGTTTACTGGAGATTGGCTGGGGGTCGGCTCTATTGTGGGGCATCTTTCAGCGTCCCATGCCATACGCTGCCCTCTCGCATCGAGAAGGCTGCAATCCCGATACGTCACTGTATTGCCCAGCCACCCGTGGTTATATTACTTATAAGTCGCAATATGCCCGCCCCTGGCTGGCCTGCGATCCCTAAAAAACAAGCACAAAGCCGGCGCAGAGCGGCTTTTCAGGAGACAAAGCATGTCAAATCCCTTGCCGGAAGCCGGCGCCGTGACGGGCGCGCACCTGTTTGCCGGACAAAGCACGGCATCCGCGGCCGCTGCGGAGACGGTCCACAACGCCGGCACGATTTCTGCCAGGCTCGACCGCATTCCCGCCACACGCAGCATCTGGAAGCTGGTCGCATTGCTCGCGCTCGGCTATTTCTTCGAGATCTATGACCTGCTCTACTCCGGTTACGTCGCACCCGGTCTCGTCAAGAGCGGCATCCTGACGCCGGCCACGGGTGGCCTGTTCGGCACCACCGGCGTGGCCAGCTTCATTGCCGCCCTGTTCTCCGGACTGTTCATCGGCACGATGTGCTGCGGCTTCCTGGCCGACCGTTTCGGCCGGCGCGGCATTTTTACCTGGTCCTTGATCTGGTACGCCGCCGCCAACCTGATCATGGCAATGCAGACGACCGCATTCGGCCTGAACTTCTGGCGCTTCGTGGTCGGCATCGGCATCGGCGTGGAGATGGTCACGATCGGCACCTACCTGACCGAGATCGTCCCCAAGCAGATCCGCGGGCGTGCGTTTGCGCTGGCCCAGGCGGTCGGCTTCTGCGCGGTACCGGTCGTCGCCTTCATTTCCTCGGCACTCGTCCCGAGGACCGTGTTCGGCATGGAAGGCTGGCGCATGGTGGTGATCATCGGCTGCCACGGCGCCCTGTTCGTATGGTGGATCCGCCGCCACTTGCCCGAGAGCCCGCGCTGGCTCGCCCTGAAAGGCCGCTATGCCGAAGCCGACAGGATCATGTGCGATCTGGAGGCGAAAGCCCGCAAGGAATACGGCCGCGAACTGCCGGCGCCCGCCGCGCCGGAGCCGGTGGTCGCCAAAAGCAGCTTCCGTGACCTGTGGGTGCGTCCCTACGGCAAGCGCACCACGATGATGACGGTATTTAATGTCTGCCAGACCGTCGGCTACTATGGCTTCGCAAACTGGGTCCCCTCCATGCTCGTCAAGCAGGGCATCACCGTGACCACCAGTCTGATGTACTCGAGCCTGATCGCCATCGCCGCGCCGCTGGGCCCCCTCCTCGGCCTGCTGATCGCGGACCGTTTCGAACGCAAGCATGTGATCGTCACCATGGCCGCGGTCAATATCGTGTGCGGCCTCGTCTTCAGCCAGGCACGCGATGCCTTGCTCCTGATCAGCATGGGCATCTGCCTCACCCTTGCCGGCAACATCATCTCCTACAGCTACCACGCTTACCAGACCGAGCTGTTCCCGACCGGCATCCGCGCGCGCGCCGTCGGCTTCGTCTATTCCTGGAGCCGCTTCTCCGCCATCTTCACCGCCTTCATCATTTCGAGCACCCTGCACAGCTTCGGCGTGACCGGGGTGTTCCTGATGATCAGCGCCGCGATGGCGCTCGTGATGCTGGCGATCGGCGTGTTCGGTCCGCGTACCCGCAACGTGGCGCTGGAGTCGATCTCCCGCTGAAGCCCAGACATCCCATGTATCCCGATACCGCAATGACGACCCTGACTCTCCCCGGCCGCATCCTGTTCCTGTCCTCCGATCCGGCCCGGATCGAAGCGCAACTGGACGGCCGGGATTTGACGCTGCTTGACGCCGGCCCGCTGCGCGACGATATCTCGACCGACGAGATCACGCCCCTGAGCGTCCTCACCGATTACGACGAGCGACTTGGGCATTATCCCTACGTGGGCCTGGAATGCGGCGGCCGCCTGCCGATCGGTGTCAACGGCGTCAAGCGCGGCGCTTTTTGCGTGACCGTGGCCGGCAAGCGCTACGGCAAGGGTTCCTCGCGCGAGCACAGCCCGGTGGCGGAGCGCGAAGCCGGCATCCGGCTGGTGATTGCGGAAAGTTTCGAGCGCATCTACCGCCAGAACGCCGACAACGTGGGCCTGTTCACCTCCACCGACTTCGGCCTGGTCGAGCGCATCGCCCGCGGCGAGCCGATCGGCATCGAGGAACTGGTCGCCTCGCGCGACAGCGTGGCCGCCGCGATCCTGCGCAGCGGCGGCCTGCTGCGCTACGGACGCGAACGGATGCGCGAAGTCAGCCACAAGGTGGTGCTTCCCGCCAGCGGCCCGCTGACCCTGGCCGAGAAGATCCTGGCGCGCCACCTGGTGGCGACCGCGGACGCTCCCGCCACGCTCGACGCGGGAAGCGGCGGCTTCGTGCGCGCGGACTGGCGCTTCATCCACGAGTACTACACGGGCATGTGCACGCATATGCTGCACAAGGAGTTCGGCCGTCCGCTCACGCTGCACGATCCGGCAACCATCCTGGCTTTCGAAGACCACCTGTCCTACTCGAACCGCAGTCCGATGCACTTGAAAAACGGCCTGATGGCGAACCTGCGCCACCTGTCGGACGCGCACCGCGCCTTCGCCGCGGACTACGGCATCCGGAACCACGGTTACCTGGGCGGCGCCGAGGTGGCCGCCGGCGAGGGCTCGGAAGGCATTTCGCATGCCATGATGGCCGAGTCCTACGCCCTGCCCGGCCAGGTCGTGGTCGGCACCGACTCGCATACGCCGCACAGCGGTGCGCTCGGCTGCCTGGCCTTCGGGGTCGGCACCACCGACCTGGCCAACAGCATGGTGACGGGCGCGGTGCGCTTCACGGTCCCGCGCTCGCTGCGGGTCGAGTTCAACGGCGACATCCCGCCGGGCGTGACCGCGAAGGACCTGATACTGCACCTGCTGGCCACGCCGCAGATCAAGGCCGGCGCCGGCGTCGGCAAGATCTTCGAATTCGCCGGCAGCGCGGTCGCCCGGCTGTCCACGGATGAACGCAGCACGCTGACCAACATGAGCGCGGAACTGGGCGGGTTTTCCGGCATCGTCGCGCCCGACCAGGAGACCGTGCGCTTCCTGCGCGAACGCCGCGGCGTCGACTTCAGCATCGAGCCGTGGATGCGCAGCGACCCCGGCGCCCAGTATGCCGACACCATCGCGATCGACTGCCCGCTACTAAGCCCGATGGTCGCCAGGCCGGGCGACCCCGGCAACGGCATCCCGCTGGGCGAGCTGCAGGAGCGGGTGAAGTTCGACATCGCCTACGGTGGTTCCTGCACGGCCGGCAAGCGCGAAGACTTCGATCACTACCACGAGGTGCTGGCCTGGGCGGCCGGGCGCGGCCTGCGGGTGGCGCCCGCGGTCAGGCTCTACCTGCAGTTCGGGACCACGGCGGTGCGCGACTACTGCATCGAACGCGGCTACCTGGATGCCTTCGAACGGGTCGGCGCCGAGCTGCTGCAACCGGCCTGCGGCGCCTGCGCCAACTGTGGACCGGGGTCGTCGACAGACCCCGCACAAATCACGGTGAGTGCCATCAACCGCAACTTCCCCGGCCGCTCCGGCCCGGGCAAGGTCTGGCTGGCCAGCCCGCCGACGGTGGCCGCCAGCGCCATCGCCGGCGAACTGGTCTCGTTCGCCGAACTGCGGGCCCGCCATCCCGGCTGACAGACCACCGCCAGGCAAGGTTTGCCCCGTGCCTGGTCACATCTTGGAGATATCGACATGGAAAACCTGTTTTCCACGGCGGACCTGTGCGACCTGTTCCTGGACCGCGCCGACGGCCTGCAGGTGCTGGCGCCGGGCCTGCGCTCCTTCGGCGGGCGGGCCGCCTACTGCGGACAGATAGCCACCGCCGCGCCGGCCAAGCCGGGCGGCGTTGTGCGGCTGCGCGACCTGCTCTCCGAGGAGGGGCACGGACGCGTGCTGGTGGTGGACGGACACGCCAACGACGAATGGGCCGTGCTCGGCGACCAGCTGGTGGCACTCGGCCGGCACAATGGCTGGGCGGGCGTCGTCCTGAACGCTTATGTGCGCGACGTCCGCGCGCTCGCGGCGATCGACATCGGCGTGCACGCACTCGGCGCCATCCCTTGCCGGCCGCGCGAATTCGGCGCTGTGGAGCGCGGCGCCCCGGTGTCCTTCCAGCGCGTGCGCTTCGTACCCGGCAGCTGGCTGTACGCGGACGAGGATGGGATCATCGTCTGTACCGAGGAAGTCAATCCGAGGAGCTCCGCATGAAAGTACTTGTTGCCGTAAAACGGGTCGCCGGCTTCGAGCTCAAGGCACGCTCGAGGCCGACGGCTCCGGCAGTGCCGAACAGCGCGCAATCGGTGCCTGTCTAGATGCGTGCTGCCGCGACGGCGGCGCGCAGCTTGTGCAGTTCCTGCAGCGAAAACCCGGCAAGCGCGCGCACATGGCCATCGTGGGCAAGCACGCGATCGGCAACGACGAATGCCAGCGCCCAGGCCAGGGCGATGACGATGACGTCGCATCGCCCGCTTTTCCACAAGTTGAGCGAGTGCCGTCCCATCAGCCACGGGACTCCCAGCGGGTTCGGCCAGTCTGCCAGCAAATGCATGATGCCGCCGGCCGCGAAGCCGAACGGCAAGGGCGCCCAGGGTACCCTGTTGAGCGCCAAGAAGGAACACGCCAGCAAGGCAAACCATCCGATGCCCCAGTGCGTCAAGGTCCGATGGGTAATCCAGAGCTTTCTTTTTCTCGACCACCATGCCACTTCGAGCCAGTCGGGAGCGGTTCCCCCGGCGCTTCCGGTAATTGCGGCAAGAACGCTCCACGCCTGGTAGGGGCCGCCGGCGCCGGCGTGATAGACGAGGACGGCGGCAATCAATCCGGCGGCCAGCCCGGTTGCGTGATGTGCGTGATTGGAAGCCATGGTGCGGGCAAGACCTTGCTGCAAATGAGGAGGTGCCGCACTATACTGTCTGGCCCCGAAAAAAAACGGGTTTGAAACGTCTCCTTGCAATTGGCGCCGATGTCCGGCAGTGCCGCGCCGGGCAGCCCACGAAGCCACTGGTGGTCGGCGCCGCCGAAGTGGTCCGTGGCTGCGCGGCCGAGGTGCCGGTCGAACAGCCCTCGCTCAGCGGCTGGCGGTTTGCGTGCCGGCCGCCGGGGTAGCGGCCGGTGCGTTCTTCACGTACTTGTCGAACCAGCGCAGCATCTCGTACACCAGCTGCTCGTTCGACTCGCGCGCCGCGTACCAGTGCGGCTCGTGCGGCAGCATCACCAGGCGGGTCACGCCGCCATTGCCGCGGATCGCTTCGTACAGCTTGACCGACTGCAGCGGCGTGGTGCCCGGGTTGGCGTCGTCGGCGCCGTGCACGATCAGCAGCGGTGTCTTCAGCTTGTCGGCGTAGAAGAAGGTCGAGGCCTTGGTGTAGACGTCCGGCGCTTCCCACACCGAGCGGCGCTCGTTCTGGAAACCGAAGGGCGTCAGCGACTTGTTGTACGAACCGCTGGTGGCGGCGCCTGCGCGGAACAGGCTCGAATGCGCCAGCAGGTTGGCGGTCATCAGCGCGCCGTGGCTATGGCCGGTCACTCCCACGCGTTCCGGGTCGGTCACGCCCAGGCGCACGGCTTCGTCGACGGCCGCCTTGGCGTTGGCCACCAGCTGCTCGGTGTAGGTGTCGTAGGCCTTGCGCGGATCGCCGACGATCGGGAAGGCGGCGCTGTCGATGATGGCGTAGCCCGACAGCAGCAACAAACGGTATTGGCGCAGGCGGGTGAAGGTGGCCTGCGAGCCGGTGGTCTGGCCGGCCTTGGACGCATCCGCATAGTCGAGCGGATAGGCGTTCAGGATGGTCGGCAGGCGCGTGCCCTCCTTGTAGCCCGGCGGGGTGTAGAGCGTGAACGACAGTTCGATACCGTCGGCGCGCTTGTACTTCACCAGGCGCTTCTTGATCTGGCGGACTTCCGGCGTGGGGTCCGTCAGGCGGGTCAGCGCCACCCCGGACGAGGCATAGACCGGCTCGCCGGCGGCGGCGGCGCTGCCGGCGCCCAGCGTGCGCACGAAGGCGTTCGGGGTTTCCGTGGCCGACTGGTACCAGGTCAGCAGGCGCCCGGTGTCGTTGCCGGCGAAGCCGATGAACTGTTCGTAGGAGGTTTTTGTGCTGCGGAACAGGCGTTCCGACTGCTGCGTCTTCAGGTTGAATTTATCGAGGAAGGGACGGTCGCCGTCGGGCGAGGAACCGGCGCCGGACAGGAAGATCGTGTCGCCGTCCTGGCGGATCACCGAGAAGCCGTTGGCCAGCTGGCGGCGCACCGGGCGGCCGGGGTCGGCGTACTTCTCGTCGCTCGACATGTCCCAGACCAGGCGGCGCGCGTTCTTCGCATCGTCGACGTTGAGCTGCCAGGTGCGGACCCATTTGCGGTTGACGTCATAGTCGCTCAGCAGGGCCACGCCCGGCTGCTCGCTCCAGTTCAGCCCCGCGTAGCGCTGTTCGGTACGCGCGATTTCCACGGGGGCCGTGTTGAACGGCGCCTTCAGCATCATCAGCTTGTCGCGCTCGGCCGCCTGGACGTTCGGATTGCCGCCGTCCAGCGCCTCGGCCCAGACCAGGGTCGCGGCTTCGGTGGGACGCCAGCTGAAGTTGCGCGGACCGACCGGCACGCCACGGTTCGGCACGCGGTCGGCCAGCGGCAGCGCCGCGATTTCGTGCACCACCGGGTTGGCGCCCTTGGCCGGACGCTGCGTCAGGTCCCATATGTCGATCTGTTTCGGGAAGCGGTCGAAGGTGGTGACGTAGGAATACGGCGGGCGGATCTCGGTGACGACCGCGTGCCGGCCGTCCGGCGCCACATCCAGCTCTTCGTACAGGCCGGGCTTGCCGACCGGCGTGATCTTGCCGCTGGCGGCATCGACCAGGGCCAGCTGCGACCTGCCGTAGTACTCGAACAGCTGTTCGTCGTGGCGATTGCGCAGCGTGTCGCGGTTTTCATAGGTGCTGCTCTGGCCGGTCGCGCCCAGCGATTCCTGGATGCCGGGACCGTCCGAGCCCGGCGGTGCCTCCGGTGGCGCCTTTTGCGCCGTCGTCAGTTTGACCAGCAAGGTTTTCTGGTCGGGCATCCACTGCATCTGGTCACCGAACATCTGGTTCAGGCGCACGCCCGGCAGGCGGCGCACGGCGCCGGTCCTGGCATCGCCGACCCACAGCTCGACCGCCTCGCTGCTGATGTTCTCGAAGGCGAAGCGCTGGCCGTCGGCGCTCCAGACCGGGCGGCGCGGGCAGGCGCCGGCCGGCAGCTTGACCGCGGTCTGCTTGCCGTCCGCAACCTGGACCAGGTCGATGGCGCTCACGCACGGCGGGATGCCGTAGCCGCCCGGCGTATCGTGCTGGCTCTGGTTACCCGGCTCGATACGCACGCCGGCCAGGCGCAGGAAAGGCGTGGCCACCTTGGCGATCGACGGGTACTCGTCCATCGTAACCAGCATCAGCTTGTCGCGGGTCGGGCTGAGCGAAGGCGATGGCGGCGGCGGCGCGCGCATCACGTCGAGGATTTCCTTCGGCGGCCGGTTATAGGCGCTCGACGCGCTTGCGGTAGGGGATGTTGCCGCCTTCGACGCTGCGGTCGCGGTGGGCGTCATGCCGACTGCGAGCGTGGCGCTCATGATGCCGTAGATCAGGTGTTTCGCCTGCATGGGTTCTCCGTTTTTTTATCGAATACGTGGATCCACGGAGAGGATGGGTTTTCCGCCGCCGTGAAATTGGACATTGCCATAGAAATATTTTCAGAGCAACATCAAATTTTTGGCGAGGAATTTTTGCTACGGACTTATTCGGACATTCAGCAGGCAGCTTTCATACGCTAGATCCCGGCATACCACTCATACCCCAGATCCTCCCAGTACCCGCCCCTGCCTCCGCGGATATGCTCCAGCCGGTCCACGACATCGATCTGCATCAGGTACTTGGCCTGCTTGTAGCCGAGCTGGCGCTCGACCCGCAGCCGCAGCGGCGCGCCGTTCTTGACCGGCAGCGGCTGGTCGTTCAGTCCATACGCCAGGATTGTCTGGGGGTGGACCGCCTCGACCAGATCGATGCTTTCGTAATAGGTCGAGCCCGGTGCCTGCAGGTCGGAACCGTCCATCGGGTCGGCGCAATGAAACACGAGGTAGCGCGCCATCGGCAGCGGCTGCACCCGCGACAGCAGGTGCCGCAGCGGTAGACCTGTCCACTTGCCGATCACGCTCCAGCCCTCGACGCAGTCGTGGCGCGTGATCTGGGTGCGCGATGGCATCGATTGCAGATCGGCCAGGCTGAACTGCGCGGGCCGCGCAACCAGTCCGCCGACCCGCAGCCGCCAGGAGCGGAACTGGTCGGCCAGCAATTGATGGTACAGGCGGCTGTCCGGCATCGCCGTGCCGTTGCTGCGGAACTCGTCGGCGATGTCGTCTTCGCTGAATTCCTGCGCCATGGCCTCGCGCCCTGTCAGCAGCGCCTGGGCGCGCTTGTTCAGGAACTGGGCGCTGCGCAGCATGCTGTTGAAGGAGTCGCTCGCCGCGAGGCGATCGCAGCCGGTCAGAGCGCCCGGCAGTGCCGAGCCGGCGGCCAGCCTGAAGAATCGCCGGCGCGTCATCGTAATCATGGCGCCCTCTCCTCATCCTTATGCTCGGGCAATCGGTAGTAGCCCGTGATCATCGAGCGCAGGTTGTTCCACAGCCCGGTGACGATAACCTCGAACACGTGCACGACCACGAAGGCCAGCAGCAGGAAAGCCGCAGCAAAATGCAGCGTGCGCGCGGATTGCCGCCCGCCGAGGAGATCGACCCAGCCGCCGAACAGGGTATCCAGGCGCGGCGACATCCCAAGGCCGGCCAGGACGATGAACGGAAGCAGGACGAAGATCACGATCAGGTAGGTGAGGTTCTGCAGCACGTTGTAGCGCTTGGCTGCCTCGCCGGCGGGATGGCGAAACAACAGGTGGTCCTTGAGGGAGCCGCCGATCCCGCGCAGTTCAGCCTTGCGCGGCAGCAGGTCACGCCGCAGATGGCCGCTGAACACCGTAAAGGCCACATAGGTAATGCCGTTGAGCACGAAAACCCAGGCAAAGAACAGGTGCCAGTTGCGTGCCGTCGCCAGGTATTGCTGGCCAGGGATGGTCGCCCAGGACGGGAACGCCCGCTCGACCTGCTGCGCTGCCCCACCGGCATGCGACGCGCCCAGCACGCCGTCGGTGTCGAAGACGTGCGAGCCGACCTGCGTGACACCGTGCGCCTGGCCATCGGGGCCGGACCGGGCGCTGATCGACAGCAGCGGGGCCTCGAAATCCGACTGTGTGCCCCAGTACAGGTGAGGATGGGCGTTGAAGATGCCGAGCCCGCTCATCAGCATCAGGAAGAAGCTGATGACGTTAATCCAGTGCATGATGCGGATAGGTAGCCGATGCCGGTAGAACAGCTGGCGATCGCTTGCCGCGGCGCTGGCCGGCATTATCTGTGACGTGACACGATGCATGGCCCTGACTCCAAAAGGCCGGCGTCTTGCCATCGTTCGACCACCGGGGAAGGCGATCGGTGCCGGTCTCTTACAGGATAGCACTCGCGCGGCCGCTGTCTACTTGACCATCAGGCGTAGTGCCGACGAGATAGTGTATTCTGTGCTCCAAACAAGGAGCTGTCGTGGCAACGCTTATTCCCTCAATCGGTTCCTGCGCATCGCGGATGACTGCCGGCGAACGACGGCTGGCGTCGCGCCTCGAAGACAAGCTGGAAGACGATTACCTGTGCTGGTACGACGTCTCGATCGGACATCGCACTCAGCACCCGGATTTCGTCGTCTTCCACCCCAGCAGGGGCCTGCTGGTCCTGGAAGTCAAGGATTGGCGGCTCGACACGATCAGCAGTATTGATAAGCAACACGCCGAGATCTTCGTCGGCCAGGACATCAAGCGTGTACTGAACCCGCTCGAGCAAGCACGCCAGTACATGTTTGCCGTCACGAACAAGCTCGAGCGTGATCCGCTATTGGTATGGCCGAGCGGCTCACTGAAAGGCAAACCGTTTTTCCCTTACGGCCATGGGGTCGTACTGACAAACATCACACGCAAGCAGTTCGACAGGACGGACATGGCAGATGTCCTCCCGGCGCACCTCGTCATTTGTCAGGACGAGATGACGGAACACGCCGATCCGGAATCCTTCCAGCAGCGGCTATGGGAAATGTTCCCAATTAAATTCAAGATGAAGTTGTCCTTGCCGCAGATCGAACGCATCCGCTGGCATATATTCCCGGAAGTTCGCATTCCGGCTCGACAAGACGTGCTCGACGACGCCGGACAAAAAGCCGTCGAGATTCCGGATGTATTGCGCGTCATGGACCTGCAACAGGAGCAACTGGCCCGCAGCCTTGGCGAAGGACACCGCGTCATTCATGGTGTAGCCGGATCCGGCAAGACGCTCATCCTCGGTTACCGCGCCGAGCACCTCGCCAAGTCTACCCAGCGGCCGATCCTGATCCTCTGCTATAACAAAACCCTGGCAACCAAACTGGCAAGTGTGATGGAAGCGAAAGGCCTGCAGGACAAAGTCAACGTGGCCACCTTTCACGCCTGGTGCGTCAGGCAGCTCGATGCCTACCATGCCGGCAAGCCGGTCAACGATGGCGATGCGAACGCCTTTTTCGAAGCCTGCGTTGAGCGCATCATTCGTTCCGTCGACCAGAAACTGATCCCATCTGCACAATACGATGCCGTCCTGATCGACGAAGGACACGACTTCAAACCGGAATGGTTCAAGCTGGTCGTCCAGATGGTTCACCCCGAATCGAATTCGCTTCTCGTACTGTACGACGACGCTCAATCGATCTACAGCCCACAGAAGAAATCCCGGTTTTCCTTCTCCAGTGTCGGCATCCAGGCCAAAGGCCGTACGACAATCCTGAAACTGAATTACCGCAACACGGCGGAAATCCTCGCCGTGGCGCGTGCGTTTGCCGACGACCTGCTGTCGCCCGCAGATGCAGAAGAGGATCAGGCGCCGACCGTATTGCCGATGAGCGCCGGCCGCCGTGGCCCGAAACCCTTGCTCGTCAAACTGCCGACGATCCGGGACGAAGCGGAATTTTTGGCAAACCAGCTGACCAAGGCCAACAGACTAGGAATGCCCTGGAATGATATGGCGGTAATCTACCGCCATTACGGTATTGGAAAAAAACTGGTCGACGCCCTTGCGCGAAAAGGCATTCCGTTCCAGTGGCAACAGGATAAAAGGCACTCCTATTCGCCATCGCATGACAGTGTGAAAGTGATCACCATGCACAGCAGTAAGGGATTGGAATTTCCGTTGGTGTGCATTCCCGGAATTGGTGCCGAAGCCGGTAAGGACCTGGATCTCCAGGACGAAGCGCGCTTGCTGTATGTGGCAATGACGAGGGCCACGCACGAGCTCGTGATGACGCAGAGCGACAGCTCGTCCTTGTCGGTGAAAATGGAAAGGGCGATGGGAGTCTTGCAAGCGGTCTGACATCCGCGGGGATGCCCTCCCTTTCAGCCTACAAAAGCAAAAAGCCCGCCCAGACTTAACTGGGCGGGCTCTGCATAATAATTAGCCTGACGATAACCTACTTTCACACTGGTTGCAGCACTATCATCGGCGCAAAGTCGTTTCACGGTCCTGTTCGGGATGGGAAGGGGTGGTACCGACTTGCTATGGTCATCAGGCATGACTTGTACGCGTGTCGCTTTCGATGCAAGCGTCACGCTGAATCCGGAAGAAGTAGTTTTTTGTATTCTGGTATCAACAAACAGCTGTCATTACCCGGCATTGACTGCCAAGGTTATAGGGACAAGCCGTACGGGCAATTAGTATCGGTTAGCTTAATGCATTACTGCACTTC
>NZ_JBKFGF010000034.1:0-15493 GCF_051233485.1 Massilia sp. LXY-6 | reverse complement strand
CAGGGACCGCGGCAAATCGTCGCATACAAAGTCCGAATGTACGGGTGCAATCTTTACCTTCACGCTGTCACGAATTGAGTGCTTGGCAAACAGGGGGCGTCCATGTACGTCTAACGCTCTTTGTCAGGACTGCGCCAGCGCCGTCAGCGGCTCGCCGGTCACGCGGCAGATGCGCCAGTCGGGCAGGATCTCCGCGCCCATCGACTTGTAGAAGTTGATTGCTGGCATATTCCAGTCCAGCACCGACCACTCGAAGCGGCCGCACTGGCGCTCGACGGCAATGCGCGCCAGGTGCTTGAGCATGCGGCTGCCGTAGCCCTTGCCGCGGTGGACCTGGCGCACGTACAGGTCTTCCAGGTACAGGCCCTTCTTGGTCAGGAAGGTCGAGAAGTTGTGGAAGAACAGGGCAAAGCACACCACTTCGCCGTCGGCCTCGCCGACGATCGCTTCGCAGGAAGGATGCGCGCCGAACAGGCCCTCGTGCAGCAGGGCGTCGGTCGCCACCACCATGTGCTCGAGCTTTTCGAACACGGCGAGTTCGACGATCATCGACATGATGTGGGTGACATCAAGCGGGGTGGCGGGACGGATGGCGAAAGTAGATGGTAAGGTGGGTTGTTGATGAGCGATCATGGAGTTTCGAGGGGTGCGTCGAGCGCATCGTTCAGGTTGACGGAAGGGGTCTTGCGTTTCGGCGTGTGCAGGGCCCAGGCGACGCTGCCCAGGCAGACCGCCATGCCCAGCCATTCGATGGGGCCGGGACGGTAGTGTTCGAGCTTGATCGACATGAGCACCGACAGCACCGGCGTGATCACGCCGATGTAGACGGCCTTGGCCGAGCCGATGCGGTTGATCAGCGTGAAATAGCAGATGAAGGCCACCACCGAGCCGAAGATCGCCAGGTGCAGCAGGCCGAGCACGTAGCTGGTCGTGTGCGGCAGGACGAATTGCTGGCCGGTGGCCAGGCACCACAGCGCGACCATGCAGGTGCCCCAGAACATCGACCAGCCGGTGGTCAGGATCAGGTCGCTGGATTGTTCGCGCACCTTCGATACGACGATGCTGCCGGCCGCGCTGGCGATCGAAGCACCGATGCCGAGTCCCAGTCCGAGCAGGAAATGGCCTTGGCCACCCTGGCTAATGTCGTGGAGGGCGCCCTGGATCGAATGCCAGAACAGCAGGGTGACGCCGGCGATCGCGCCCACCCCGGCGGTCCAGGTCTTGCGCGGGATCGGCGTGCCGAACACGCAGCGGGACAGCAGCGGCGTCCAGAACACCATCAAGGCGAACAGCACGGCCACCAGGGCCGAGACCACGTACTGCTCCGAATTGTAGGTGCAAACATACGACAGGCCGAAAGTGAGGAAGCCTTGCAGCAGGGTCCACTTCTGCGTGCGCCAGGGCAGCCATAGACTGTTGCCGCGCGCCAGGCTCCAGGCGAACAGCGCGCCGGACGCCAGCGCGAACCGGTAGACCACCGAGACGGCGGGCGGGATGTCACCCAGCTGCAGGGTGATGGCCCAGAAAGTGGAACCCCAGATCAGGGACGCGATGGTGAAGAGGACGTAGGAAGGCATCCGGAAAGTATACGTGCTTTCCGGATTTCATTGGGGCATCAAGACCTGAATCTGTGGTCAGTGCGTAACGCGGGTGTTGTAGCCGTTGCTCAGCAGGCGCACCCGCTCGCCCGGGCGGAACATTTCGTCGGCCGGCTGGGTGATGGCGCGCAGCTCGCCGCTGTCGAGCTTGACCGTGATCTCGAAGCCGGCGCGCTTGCCGGCGCCGCGCTCGACCTGCTGGCCGATCAGGCCGCCGGCCACGGCGCCGATGATGCCGGTGGCGATCGAGCCATTGCCGCCGCCGACCTGGGAGCCGCCCAGTCCGCCCAGCGCGGCGCCCGACATGGTGCCGACCCCGGATTCCGGACTGGCGATAGTAACGTTGCGCACGGACTCCACGGTCCCCATGCGCACCACTTGTTCGTTCATGGTCTGGTAGCTGCTGTACACGCTGCCCGACTCGGGCGGGGTGGCACAGCCGGCCAGGAGGCTAGCTCCGGCAATGGCGATGGCGACGACAGCTTTCATGATGAGCTCCTCATGCGACTCAATAGGCAAGGTTCAGGCGGCGGTACAGGAAGCCCAGCACGAACAAGGGTCCGATCAGCAGGAAGCGCAGGTCGTCGAGGAAGGAGGGCTTCTTTCCTTCGATCTTGTGGCCGATGAACTGGCCGATCCAGGCGACTACGAAGATCGCGATCGACAGCGGCAGCACCGTCATCGGCGGCATCAACGCCAGCACCGCCAGCATCAGGGCGCTCATCAGCAGCATGCCGAAGGCGAACGGACGCGACAGCTTGAAATAATATACCAGCGCCGCCAGGCTGGCCGCCACCGCGAGCGCCGGATGGATGCTCCACAGGATGCCTAGCAGGGTGAACACGATCACCGGCACGCACACGAAATGGATCAGCTCATTGGTCGGGTTGCGGTGGCTTTCGCCGTACTGTTCCAGCAGGGTATCGATGGTGCGCGGCTGCATCGCTGTCTCCTTGGGGGCGCGTTGTTCGAGTGTTCTTGCGCCGATTCTACAGCGCCATTCTAGGCGGTGGCCTCTATTAATGGCGGTGCCGCAAGCGCCGCGCCGGCCCTCGCGGGCGCCAGCGCGCGCACGTGCATGTGGGGATGCTTGGCGAACAGGTCCGACACCCATTCGACGAATACGCGCACCTTGGCCGACAGGTGGCGGTTCTGCGGATACACCACGTGCACCGGCACCGGCTCGCTGATCCAGTCGGGCAGCAGCTGCACCATGCGCCCGGCCGCCACGTGCTCCTGCAGCAGGTAGTCGGTCATCTGGATCACGCCCAGGCCGGCCAGGCCCGCGCGTACATAGGCGTTCGAATCGTTCAGCGCGATCACGCCGCGCATCGCGATGTCGATGCGCTCGTCGCCGCGCCGGAAATCCCAGTCGTACACCTTGCCGGTCTTGGCCGAGAAATAGTTCACGCAGCGGTGGCGTTCGAGGTCGCGCGGGTGCTGCGGCGTGCCATAGCGTTCGAGGTAGCCAGGGGAGGCGGCGGTCACGAAGTTGATGACGCCGACCCGGCGCGCGATCAGGCTGGTATCGAACAGCTCGCCGCCGCGGATCGCGCAATCGACGCCTTCCTCGACCAGGTCGACCGGGCGGTCGGTGCTGCCCAGTTCCATCATGATGTCCGGATAGCGCTCGAAGAAGCCGGGCAGGGCCGGGATCAGCACTTCGCTGGCCAGGCCGGTCGGCATGTCCACGCGCAGGCGTCCGCTCGGCGACAGACGGGTGCGCGACAGCGATTCCTCGGCGTCGCGCACGTCGGACAGGATGCGCACGCAGCGTTCGTAGTAGGCGGCGCCGTCGGTGGTGACGGTGACCTGGCGCGTGGTCCGGTGCAGCAGCTTGGTCGACAGCGAGGTCTCCAGCGACTGCACCAGGGTCGAGACCGTGGCCTTCGGAAGCTGCAGGGTCTCGGCCGCGCGCGTGAAGCTGCCGGCGTCGACGACCTGCACGAACACTTCCATCGCCTGTAGCTTGTTATTCATTGGATTGTTCAGGAAACTGAATAATGGATTCGCGATTGCGGTATTTATCAGATTCTAGTTCATGTCTATAGTATCGGCACGGGCACTGATAAAAGTGCCATCCAGGATACGGGAGCAGGTCATGAAACATCGCGATGGAATTGTTGCAAGCCTGGCGTTCACGCTGAGCGTGACGCTCATGGCGGGCCTGGTCGGCACGGGCGCCTACGCCCATGCGGCCGGCGCCGAGGCTGCCGGTTACCAGGCGCTGTTCCACGTGGTCGCTACCAAGGGGGGGCTGTCATGAATGCGGCTGTGTTGAACAACGAGCGCAACCGGCAGCCGGAAGACCGGCACGAGCTGGTGGTGAAGGAACTCGATGTCGCCGGTTTCGAAGGCCCGCTGGCGGCCCGCCTGTACCGTGCGGCGGTGGACGGCAAGCGCGACATCCTGATCGTGTTCTTCCACGGCGGCGGCTTCGACGACGGCGACCTCGACGAGTCCGACGGCTTCCTGCGCCGTCTCGCAGACGCGAGCGGCTATCCGGTGGTGCTGTCGTCGACCTATACCCTGGCGCCCGTGAAACCGTTCCCGGCCGCCGCCGAGGATGCCCATGCGGTGGTGAGCTGGGCCAAGAAGAACAAGGCCAGGCTGGGCTGGACCGGCAAACGCCTGATCGTGGCCGGCATCGAGGCCGGCGGCAACCTGGCGGCGGTGGCGGCGATGATGTCGCGCGACCGCGGCGGCCCGGCGCTGGCGGGCCAGATCCTGATCATGCCGATGCTCGATCCGGGCCTGTCGACCTGCTCGATGCGCGAGATGCCGACCTGCCCCGACAAGGCCAGGGTGTTCGACGAGTGCGCGGCGGCCTACCGCGGCTACCTGCCGCACGCCGCCGACCGCAGCCACCCCTATGCCGCACCGCTGCAGTCGAGCCGCCTGAAGAACCTGGCGCCGGCATTGATTTTGTCGGCCGACGACGACCCGCTGCGCGACGAGGCCGAAGCCTACGGCGCGAAACTGATCAACGCGGGCGTGCGGACCACGGTGCGGCGCATGGCGCCAGCCCGCATCGAGGAGCCGAACGCCCGCAACGAATGCGCCTGTACCGGGCACGCTTTACACGAAATCGCCAACTTCATCGCCGGGCTCGAATCCGACAACGCCCCGCCCGGCAGCTGATCCGCCCGGATCCGTTTAGCAGCACCTCATAAAACCAAACAACGTGCCCCGTTTCGGGCACGGGAGACCTGTCTTTTCCTGCGTTTCTGTCTGCATCCCGCATGCAAGACCGGAAGGGACCGCTTTCGCCTAATTATTAATAAGTCATTAAGATCGGAGGGCTCACTCATGAAAGCTATTCATCAATTACGTTCCGCCGTACGACCCGTCGTCTTGGCACTCGGCGCCGCCGGCGTCGCTGTCCTGATCGCCGGCTGCTCGGACGCCACCGGCAAGGCCGCCGAAGCGCAAGCCCAGGTGCAAGCCGGTCCGCCGGTGTCCGCCGCCGTCGTGCTCGAGAAGCCGGTCGCCGAGACCCAGGAATTCTCGGGCCGCCTGGAAGCCGTCGAACACGTCGAGATCCGCCCGCGCGTGTCCGGCTTCATCACCGCGGTCAACTTCAAGCCCGGCGCCACGGTCAAGAAAGGTGAGGTGCTGTTCGTGATCGACCCGCGTCCTTTCCAGGCCGAAGCCGAGCGTGCCGAAGCGGCCGCCAAATCGGCCCGCGCCAAGGCCGAGCTGGCGAAGCTGGAGCTGGCCCGCGCCGAGCGCCTGCTGGGCGACAAGGCGATCGCCCAGCGCGAATACGACGCCAGTGCCTCCGCGCAGAAGGAACTCGACGCGAATGCGCACGCCGCCCAGGCCCAGTACGAAGCCGCAAAGCTGAACGTGGCCTATACCCGCGTCGTCTCGCCGATCGACGGCCGCGTCTCCAAGGCCGAGATCACCCTGGGTAACCTGGTGGATGCCTCCAGCGTGCTGACCTCGGTGGTCTCGGTGGACCGCATCTACGCCAGCTTCGACGGCGACGAGGACACCTACCTGCGGGTGCGCTCGCAAGTCCATGCCGGCCAGGCGGCTCAGGTGCCAGTGATCGTGCGCGTCGGCCTGGCCAACGAGGAAGGTTTCCCGCACGAGGGCAAGCTGGAATTCGTCGACAACCAGCTCGACACCCGTGCCGGCAGCGTGCGCATGCGCGCCACCTTCGCCAACAAGGACGACCTCATGGCGCCCGGCCTGTTCGCCCGCGTGCAGATCGGCGGCGGAGACCCCAGGCCGGCGCTCCTGATCAGCGACCGCGCCGTCGGCACCGACCAGAGCCACAAGTTCGTGTTCGTGGTCGGCCAGGACGGCAAGGCCGAGTACCGCGCAGTCAAACTGGGGCCGGTGGTCGACGGCCTGCGCGTGGTGAAGGCCGGCCTGAAGCCGGGCGAGAAGATCGTCGTCAACGGCCTGCAGCGCGTGCGTCCGGGTTCGCCGATCACGGCGCAGACCGTGCCGATGGTCGCCAGCAATGGCACTGGTAACGGCGCCGGCGTTGCGAAGGACAAGTCCGCGCAGCTGGCCATGGCAGATGCAAAATAAGGAATCGACATAATGAACATCTCACGCTTTTTCGTCGACAAGCCGATCTTCGCGGCGGTATTGTCGGTCATCGTCTTCGTGGCCGGCCTCATCTCGATCTTTCAGCTGCCGATCTCCGAGTATCCGGAAGTGGTGCCGCCCTCCGTGGTGGTGCGAGCCCAGTACCCCGGCGCGAATCCGAAGGTGATCGCGGAAACCGTCGCCACCCCGATCGAACAGGAGATCAACGGCGTCGAGGACATGCTCTACATGAGCTCGCAGAACACCTCGGACGGCGCGCTGCAGCTGACCGTGACCTTCAAGATCGGCACCAACGTCGAGCAGGCCGAAACGGCCGTGCAGAACCGCGTCCAGCGCGCGCTGCCGCGCCTGCCGGAAGAGGTGCGCCAGATCGGCGTCACCACGGTCAAGAGCTCGCCCAACATCACGATGGTGGTCCACCTGAACTCGCCGGACGGCCGCTATGACGACCTGTACCTGCGCAACTACGCGACCCTGAACGTCAAGGACCAGCTGGCGCGCATCAAGGGCATGGGCGACGTCCAGCTGTTCGGTTCGGGCGACTACGCGATGCGTGTCTGGCTCGACCCGCAGAAGGTCGCGGCCCGCAACCTGACCGCCGGCGACGTCGTGAATGCGATCCGCGAGCAGAACGTGCAGGTCGCCGCCGGCGTCGTCGGCCAGGGCCCGACCAAGGGCGCCGAGTTCCAGTTGACGGTCAATACCCAGGGCCGCCTGCAGTCGGAAGAGGAGTTCGGCAACATCGTCGTCAAGACCAGCCAGGATGGCGCGACCACCTTATTGAAAGATGTGGCGCGCCTCGAACTGGGCTCGAATTCCTACGCCCTGCGCTCGCTGCTCGACAACAAGTCGGCGGTGGCGATCCCGATCTTCCAGTCCCCGACCGCCAACGCGCTGCAGCTGTCGACCGACGTCCGCGCCAAGATGGAAGAGCTGTCGAAGGACTTCCCGCAGGGGATGAGCTACAGCATCGTGTACGACCCGACCCAGTTCGTGCGCGAGTCGATCGACTCCGTCGTCCACACCCTGATCGAAGCGGTGGTGCTGGTGGCGCTGGTCGTGATCGTGTTCCTGCAGACCTGGCGCGCTTCCGTCATCCCGCTGCTGGCGGTGCCGGTATCGGTGGTCGGCACCTTCGCCGTGATGCTGGCCTTCGGCTTCTCGATCAACACGCTGTCGCTGTTCGGCCTCGTGCTGGCCATCGGTATCGTCGTCGACGATGCCATCGTGGTGGTGGAGAACGTCGAACGGAATATCGAGAACGGGCTGAATCCGCATGACGCGACCGTGCAGGCGATGAAGGAGGTGTCCGGGCCGATCATCGCGATCGCGCTGGTGCTGTGCGCCGTGTTCGTGCCGATCGCCTTCGTCTCCGGCCTGACCGGCCAGTTCTACCGCCAGTTCGCCCTGACCATCGCGATTTCGACCGTGATCTCGGCATTCAGCTCGCTCACCCTGGCACCGGCCCTGTCCGCGGTGCTGCTGCAGCCGCATGGCGCCAAGAAGGATGCGCTGACCCGCGGCATGGACGCGGTGTTCGGCCGCTTCTTTGCAGGTTTCAACCGCTTCTTCCACCGTTCTTCGCACGCCTATGAAGGGGGCGTGAAGGGCGTCCTGAAGCGCAAGAGCGCGTCCGTGGGCGTGTACGTGCTGCTCGCCATCGCCGGTATCTTCATGTTCAAGGCCGTGCCGCCGGGCTTCGTGCCTTCGCAGGACAAGGCTTACCTGATCGGCTTCGCGCAGCTGCCGGATGCCGCCTCGCTCGACCGCACCGACGCCGTGATCCGCAAGATGTCCGACGTCGCCAAACAGATCCCGGGCGTGGAATCCTCGGTCGCCTTCCCGGGACTCTCCATTAACGGCTTCACCAATGCGCCGAACGCCGGCATCGTGTTCACCACCCTGAAGCCTTTTGATGAGCGCAAGGGCAAGGCGCAGAGCGCGGAAGCCATCGCCGGCGAGATCAACAAGCGCATGGGCGCCATCGAGGACGCCTTCGTGATGGTGCTGCCGCCGCCGCCGGTGAACGGCCTGGGTACCACGGGCGGCTTCAAGATGATGATCGAAGACCGCGGCAACCTCGGCTACGATGAGCTGAACAAGGCGGTGCAGGCCTTCATGGCCAAGGCCGCAAGCGACAAGCGCCTGGCGGGCGTGTTCTCGGGCTACCAGATCAACGTGCCGCAGCTGTTCGCCGACGTTGATCGGGTAAAGGCAAAACAGCTGGGCGTGTCGCTGGCCGAGATCAACCAGACCTTGCAGATCAACCTCGGTTCGCTGTACGTGAACGACTTCAACCAGTTCGGCCGTACCTACCAGGTGCGCGTGCAGGCCGATGCGCCGTTCCGCTCGCAGCGCGAGCAGATCGCCCAGCTGAAGGTCCGCTCCGGCACCGGCGAGATGATCCCGCTGTCCTCGATCATGAAGATCAAGGACGCCTACGGCCCGGACCGCGTCCAGCGCTACAACAACTACGTCGCCGCCGAGATGAACGGCGGCCCGGCCCCGGGTGTGTCTTCGGGCCAGGCCCAGGCCGCGATGGAAGAGATTGCCCGCGAAGTGCTGCCGAAGGGGATCGCCTACGAATGGACCGACCTGACTTACCAGGACATCCTGGCCGGTAACACCATGATCTATGTGTTCCCGCTATGCGTGCTGCTGGTGTTCCTGGTGCTGGCCGCCCAGTACGAAAGCTGGACGCTGCCCCTGGCCGTGATCCTGATCGTGCCGATGTCGATCCTGTGCGCGCTGATCGGCGTGAAGCTGACCGGGGGCGACAACAACGTGTTCACGCAGATCGCGCTGTTCGTGCTGGTCGGCCTGGCGTCGAAGAACGCGATCCTGATCGTGGAATTCGCGGTCGAGCTGGAACACCACGGCCGCAGCATCGTCGCCGCCGCGCTGGAAGCCTGCCGCCTGCGCCTGCGTCCGATCCTGATGACCTCGATCGCTTTCATCATGGGCGTGGTCCCGCTGGTGTTCTCGCACGGCGCCGGCGCCGAGATGCGCCACGCAATGGGCGTGGCGGTGTTTGCCGGCATGCTGGGCGTGACCTTCTTTGGCCTGTTCCTGACGCCGGTGTTCTACGTCCTGCTGCGGTCCCTAGCGGTGCGCTTCGGCAAGCCGGCGCATCACGCCGCGCCAGTGCCGCCGCATGGCCCCGAACTCGAAGGAGCAATGAAATGAGTGTCATGACCATCAATCCGGTTTCCCCGACGCCGCAGGCCGAACAGGCCTGGGATCGGGCTCTCGATGAAGCGCTGGCGAAGCCATCGCGCCGCTCGGTAGCGCAGCCGGTAGTGAAGACCGTCGCGAAGTTCGCACCGCGCTTCGCCACCGTGCTCGCGGCTTTGCTGCTGAGCGCCTGCGCGGCGCCGGCCTTCCAACAGCCTGCCGTGTCGACCCCGGCGGCGTTCAAGGAATCGCAAGTGGCCACGCCGGCCGCATCGCCTGAAGTGGTGCGCAGCGCCGCCGACGGCACGACCTGGAAGACCGCGCAACCGGCAGAAAGCCAGCCGCGCGGCGAATGGTGGAAGGCCTTCAATGACGCCCGCCTCGACAGCCTGATCGCCCAGGCCACGGCCAGCAACCAGAACCTGTCGGTGGCGGCGGCGCGCGTGAAGCAGGCGCGGGCCATCGCCGGCATCGCCGAAGCCGACCGCATCCCGCAGATCGGCGTGGGCGTCGGCGCGCAGCGTGGGCAGCAGTCGCCGCTGGAAGCCGGCCTGGCGTCAGGGACCCGCATGTCTCCGGTGACCAGCTACAAGGCGAACCTCAGCGCCAGCTACGAGCTCGACCTGTTCGGCCGCGTATCGGGCAGCGTGGCGGCGGCGCGCGGCGATGCCGCGGCAAGCGAGGCGACCTGGCGCTCGGTGCTGCTGTCGCTGCAGGCCGACGTCGCGCAGACCTATTTCAGGCTGCGCGCGCTGGACGCCGAACTGGCGACCGTGAACCAGACCGTGCGCCTGCGCGAGGAGAGCGTGCGCGTGACCGGGCGCCGCTTCGAGCTGGGCGATATCGGCGAATTCGACCTGTCGCGGGCGAAGACGGAACTGTCGACCGCGCGCGCCGAGGCGATCGGCCTGCAGCGCCAGCGCGCCACCGCGGAACACGCGCTGGCGGTGCTGCTGGGCCAGCCGGCCTCGAACTTCGGCACGGCCAGCGAGCCGCTCGACGCCAATGCCGATCTGCCGCTGATCCCGGCCGGCCTGCCTTCAAGCCTGCTGGAGCGCCGGCCCGACATCGCCAGCGCCCAGCGCGCCATGGAAGCGGCGAATGCCCGGATCGGCGTGGCCAGAAGCGCGATGTTCCCGGCGCTGAGTATCGGCGCCAATGGCGGCGGCGTGGCCGGCACCTTTGCCGATGTGTTCAAGTGGAGCAGCCGTTCCTGGCTGCTGGGCGCGGCGCTGTCGATGCCGCTGATCGACGGCGGCCGCAACCGCAACGACGTCGCGCGCAGCGAGGCCGCGCTGGAGGAAGCGGTGGGCAGCTACCGCCAGAGCGTGCTGGTGGCCTTCGCCGAGGTCGAGGACCAGCTGGCCGGCCTGCGCGTGCTGGCGGGGCAGGGGGCCGAGGTCGAGCAGGCATTGAGGTCCGCGCGGCGCTCGGCCGACCTGGCGCAGAAGCTGTACGAGGCCGGCCGCTCCAGCTACCTGGAACTGCTGGACGCCCAGCGCAACCTGGCGTCGGTGGAGCGCAGCGCGGTCCAGCTGCGCGGCGACCGCGCGGTCACCACAGTGGCGCTGATCCGGGCGCTGGGCGGCGGCTGGGATGCTTCGCCGGCTTCGGCTGCCGGTCCCGTGCTCAGCGTGGCGCTGGCCGGCAAATGATGCGGTGAGCGGGTAGTTCCGATGGAGCCCTTTGCGGCGGTGCGTGCGAGCGTGCCGCCGTTTTTTGTCGGCTTCGAAACCGTCGTTCCCGACCTTGCCGGCCGCCTTGGCGGCAACGACGGGTCCTGGCGACGCGTCCTCATCCAAGTCGCTACAATTCAGGCATGCCCACCTCCGACCTGGAATCCACCTCGCTGCTCACCGGCCTCGCGCCCGTCATCGCCCCGGACACGCGCATCCTGATCCTGGGCAGCTTCCCCGGCGCCGCCTCGCTCGCCGCCCAGCAGTACTACGCGCATCCGCGCAACCAGTTCTGGCGCCTGGTCGGTGCGCTGGTCGGCGAAGACCTGTACGCACTCCCTTACATCGAGCGCCTGCCGCGCCTGCTGGCGCACCGCTTCGGCTTGTGGGACGTGCTGGCCGCCTGCGAGCGCGAAGGCAGCCTCGATTCCGCGATCCGCAAGCCGGCCGCCAACGATTTCGACCGCCTGCGGCATCTTTGTCCGGCACTGGAAACGGTCGGTTTCAATGGCCAGGCGTCGGGAAAATTTGCGCCGCAGTTCGCGCAAGCCGGCTATCGCGCCGTGGTGCTGCCCTCGTCCTCGCCGGCCCACATGGCGCTGAGTTTCGAGCAGAAGCTGGCCGTGTGGCGCCGCCTGACGGACAAGGATGCCGTCGACGGCAGCACCGGGCAGCTTTTCTGAGGTATTTGTGCGGTGCAAAAGGAACCGTGCTACACTGCGTTATCGGTCAGGTCTGATGGTCCTGCCGTTCTCCGCGAAAGACACGCGGCGCAACATGTGTAATGCTGCGCGCGAGTATGTCGGACGGGGATGTCATTCCACATACGTTGGTCGGTTTACACGATGGGTGCACCTGGCAGATAGCTTGGGCGTCCGGGCTCCGCACTTTGCAGATAGCAGGGGCTGGAGCGGCGATTAAGGCATTGGCGTCACATTGAAACGAAGCCCGCAGTGAGCGGGCTTTTTTTTCACCATCCTACCGAACTGGAGTATGCAGATGGCAAAAGAAGAACTGATCGAAATGAATGGCGTTGTCTCCGAGGTCCTGCCCGACTCGCGTTTTCGTGTGGATTGCGAGAATGGCCACAAGCTGATCGCCTACACCGCGGGCAAGATGAAGAAAAACCACATCCGCATCCTGGCGGGCGACCAGGTCAGCCTGGAGCTGTCGCCGTATGACCTCAGCAAGGGTCGCATCACCTTCCGCCATATCGAGAAGCGCGGCGCACCGCCCGCCCGATCGAGTTTCCGCGGCCGCCGCTGACAGCACGACCGGCATGCAAAAGGGCGCCAGCCCTTTTTTTTCGGCACGACGTCCCCATATCGGTTTCATCCCCCAGTCTCCACACGGCTCGACACTGCAGCCGGAGCCGCTTTTCCCCGACTTCGACCCTGTCAACCGCTCCAGGCACTGCGCCAGCATTGCCTGGATTTGGTCGTTGCCGTTGCCGGACCCGGGAGCCTGAACCAAACGTAAAGGACACGAGATGAAAGAAGAGCTGATTGAAATGAATGGCAAGGTCACTGAAGTGCTGCCGGAAATGCGCTTTCGCGTGGACCTCGAGAATGGTCACAAGCTGGTGGCTTACACCTCCGGCAAGATGAAGAAGAACCATATCCGCATTATCGCCGGCGACCGCGTCAAGCTGGAATTGTCGCCGTACGACCTGAGCAAGGGACGGATCGTATTCCGCCACCTGGAAAAGCACGGCATGCCGGCGCCGGCGCCGCGTCCGCGCCGTCACTGATAGTCACATCGTCCTTCAGCGCATGCCAAGCTGGCGCAGGTGTGCCAGCTTGGCCGAATAACGGTTGCGGATCTCGCTCTGGGTGCTGTTTTCCACCGCCAGCGCCAGCTCCTCGCGCGCGCCGGCGAGGTCGCCCAGCTGCAGGTAGGTGGCCGCCAGCCAGAAATGGAATTCGTCATTGTAGGGTGCCCGTCTGATTTCTCTCCGGAACAGGTCGCGCGCCTTGGCGTAGTCGCGCTTCTCATAGGCGCTCACCCCCTGGTGGAAGTACTGGAAGGGCGGCACCGGCTCCAGGCTGGCCAGTCGTTTGGCGATGGCCTGCGCTTCGCCGGTCTTGCCGAGCGCCGCCAGCACCGGTTCGAGATTGCGCAGCGTGACCAGGTTTTCCGGCTCGCGCGCCAGCGCCGCGCGGTAGACCCGTTCCGCCATCGGCTTGTCGCCATGCCGTTCGTAGATGACGGCCAGGGTATTCAGCGGCATCGCCGATGCCGGATTGCGCGTCACCGCCGCGCGCGCCCACCAGTAGGCATCGTCGAGCCGGCCGTCCACCAGGGCTTCGGCCGCGCGGTTGTTCTGGAACATGGAAACGATCTGGTCTTCGCTGAGCAAATGCGTGCCCAGGGTGTCCGCCTGGGGCACGGGCAGGAAGTCGACCACCAGCGCCTGCTCGGGCAGGACGTCGTTCATGGTCGTGCGCGAACCCAGGACGATGTTGACATGGCCGCTCAGCAGGTAGAAATTGCCGCTGCGGCTCCAGCTCTCCATGTCGACGCTCTGGTAGCGCACCTCCATGTTGAGTTCCTTGGCGAACGCTGCCGTCATGATCACCAGCGACATGCAGTTGCCGGCACGGTCGCGGAAGGTCTCGGCCGCGGTGCGGGTATAGGAGGAGTCGTAGGCGAGCTTGAGATTGCCCTTGGTGTAGAGCGCGTCGAGCAGGCCGTGCTGCTTGCCCAGCGAGTGCGTCAAGTTGCCAAACGCGGCGCTGTGCAGGTAGTCGCGCATCTCGGGGCTGAGGGTGAACAGGTCGGCGGCGTCCACCGGCCTGGATGGCCGCGCGAACGAGGCATCGGCGAACAGCTCGGCCGGTGGAGCGGCGGTCGGCGGTGGCGCGCTGGCGCAAGCGCTGAGCAGCACCAGCAGGATCGCAACGAGGTATCTCATGATCTCCTCCGTTACCGGCGAACTTTTGCTTCAAGTATCTGCCGGTCCGGAGGGGATGTAAAGACGCTCTCGCGGAGGATTTACCGGTCGTCGTGGAAGGCTTCGTGCAGTTCGTCGAGTAGCTCGGCGGTTTCGTCTTTCGACAGGCCGAGATAGGCGCAGGCGCGCGCGCCGCCCTTGTTCCACTCGAGCGATTCGGCAAGGCCCTGGTACTTGCAGATCGCGCTTTCGGCCAGCAGGGACAGCGCCACCAGCGAGCGTACGGCGCCCGCCGTGTTCGCGTCGTCCAGCACGGCGTAGTCGTGGTGGTGCAGGATGGCCCAGGCGACGTCGCCGGACAGGCCCCAGTTGCGCGCCAGCAGGCAGCCGATCGCGGCGTGCGACGTGGAATGGCGTTCTTCTTCCAGCGCGGTGAAAGGGCGCATGTGTTCCAGCGAGGCGGCGGCGAAGGTGGCGTCGTAGTCCGCGAAGCGGTCCATCAGCAGCGGCAGGCCGGTATCGCAGAACAGGCCGAAGGTATGGGCAATGTCCGCCTCGCCAATGCGCAGACGGCGCGACAGGAACACCATCGCCTGCGCGCGGCGGGTCGAGACATCCCAGAAGCTGGCCAGGGCCGCGCTGTTGGCGGGAATTGCCTGGCGCGCCAGCAGGCCCGTCATCAGTGCCGCGACCTGGTTAATGCCGAGGAACAGGATCGCCTGTTCGACCGACTTGGCCTTGCGCCGTCCGCCATAGATGGCCGAGTTGGCCAATTTCAACAGGGCGCCCGACATGCCGACGTCGCTGGCGACGATGCGGCCGATCGTCTCCGGACTCGGGTCCGATGAGCTGAGTTCGCGCTGCAGGTCCGCCAGCAGGCTCGGACGCGGCGGGATGCGGATCGACTTGATCAGGGCGTCGACAGGATCCTCGGCGGCGCTCGGACGCGCCAGGGCGGATGCAGTACTCATGGCTGGGAAGGGAGAAACGATGCTGCACGGAACTATGTGCAAAGCTCATCACTATAAACCAGGGCTGTCAAAGTTGCACTAAAGTATTCACTGTGTGTAGCAAATCCGCCGTGCGACTTGCCAAACCCAGCCGTTATAAGATTGCCACATGTCTTCCACTATCCTTGCCGGTATCGATTTTTCCGCCCCATCCCACCTGGTGGCGCGCCAGCTGATCGGCGTGACCGTGCTGGTCGACGGCGTCGGCGGCCGCATCGTCGAGACCGAAGCCTACGACGGCGAGGATCCGGCCTCGCACAGCTATTCCGGTCCGACCGAGCGCAACTTCGCGATGTTCGGCCCGCCCGCCCATGCCTACGTCTACCGTTCCTACGGCATCCACTGGTGCCTGAACTTCGTCTGCCGGGAAGAGGGGCACGGCGCCGGGGTGCTGATCCGCGCGCTGGAACCGGTTGCCGGGCTGGAGCTGATGCAGGAGCGGCGCGCTACCACCGACCATTGGCTGCTGTGCTCCGGGCCGGGCAAGCTGTGCCAGGCGCTGGGAGTGACGCGGGCGCTGAACGGGCGCTCGCTGGCGCAGCCGCCATTCGAGCTGGCGGCCGCGCCGAAGGGCAT
>NZ_JBKFGF010000033.1:0-83394 GCF_051233485.1 Massilia sp. LXY-6 | reverse complement strand
CATTGGCTGCTGTGCTCCGGGCCGGGCAAGCTGTGCCAGGCGCTGGGAGTGACGCGGGCGCTGAACGGGCGCTCGCTGGCGCAGCCGCCATTCGAGCTGGCGGCCGCGCCGAAGGGCATCGAGGTGGTGGCCGGGCCGCGCATCGGCATCTCGAAGGCGGTCGACGTGCCGTGGCGCTTCGGCCTGGCGCACTCGCGCTACGTGAGCAAGCCCTTCCGCTAGGCGCGCCGGCGCGCCGGCGTGCGGTGTTCGAGCACCGGACGCGAACCGCGCAGCGGGCTGTCGGCCGCACGCCGCTCGACTTGCGCGAAGTCCGCGTCTTCCTGGTCGCCGGCCTCGGCGACCGGTTCGACGCCTTCGATCTTGAATACCGAGACTGCACGCGTCAGGTTGACGGTCTGGTCGTGCAGGCTGGCCGCCGCCGCCGCAGCTTGCTCGACCAGGGCCGCATTCTGCTGGGTCATGTCGTCCATCTGGCCGACGGCGCGGTTGACTTCGGCGATGCCTTCGGCCTGTTCGGTGCTGGCGTCACTGATGCGGCTGATGATGTCGTTCACCTGCTGCACCGAGGCGACCACGCTGCCCATGCTGGCGCCGGCCTCGTTGACCGAGGCGCTGCCGCTGTCGACGATCGCAACCGAGTCGGCGATCAGGGCCTTGATCTCCTTTGCCGCCGAGGCCGAACGCTGGGCCAGCGTGCGCACCTCGCTTGCCACCACGGCGAAGCCGCGCCCCTGTTCGCCGGCACGCGCCGCTTCCACCGCCGCGTTCAGCGCCAGGATATTGGTCTGAAAGGAAATGCCGTCGATGACGCCGATGATGTCGACGATCTTGCGCGAGCTGGCGCGGATCGATTCCATGGTGGTCACCGCGCGGTCGACCGACTGCCCGCCGCTGGTGGCCAGCCGGGTCGCCTCGGCCGCCAGTTCGGTGGCCAGGCGCGCATTGTTGGCGTTGTCCTTGACCGCCGTGGTCAGCGTTTCCATCGCGCTGGCGGTCTGCTGCAGCGAACCGGCCTGCAGCTCGGTGCGGGTCGACAGGTCGAGGTTGCCGGTGGCGATCTCCTTCGAGGCAGTGTCGATCGAACGCACCGAATTGAGCACGCTGCGCAGGGTCTGGTTGAGCGTGGCGATGGTGTGGTCGAGCGCACGGGAGACGCCGGCGATCTCGTCGCCGCCCTCGCTCTTCGCGCTGACCGACAGGCGACCCGCCGCCAGCTCGCCGACCACCGTTGAAATCGCGCCGATGTCGGCCAACATGGCGCGCCGCACGCGCATGGTTACCGCCAGCGACACGACGATCGACAACAGCACCAGGAAGGCCATGGTGCTGCCCAGGCTGTGGAATTCCTCGCGCGCGGCGGTGTAGGCCTGCTCGCTCAAGGTCTTTTCCAGGGCGGCCAGCTGGGCCAGCTGCTGGTTCAAGAGGCCGAAATCCTTTTCCGCCTTCTGCATCGAATTGGTGGCGATCGACTGGTCGACCTGCGCCATCTCGATGGTCTCCTGAACCGCCTTGGCATACGCGGCCAGCGCCGTCAAGGAAGCCTCGACCGGCTTGCGCTCGGCGGGGTTCGCCACTTTCGACAGCTCGCCCAGCTGGGTCTTGAGCGCGGCATGGCGGCGGCCGATGTCGGCGATCAGGGCATCGAGCCGGTTCTTCGCGAAGCTGCCGTTGATCCAGGCCAGCAGCTGGTAGGCGTTGGCGTGCACGTATTTTGCGTCGCCAGCGATGTCGGCGACGCTCTGCAGGCGTGCCGCCCGCACCTGCACCATGTTTTCCAGCGAGGCGTTCTGGCGCACCATCCCGTACCAGGCTGCGCCGGACAGCATCAGCAGTAATACCAGCACCAGTCCGGGCGCCAGCAGCAGCTTCGGACCGATCCGCAATTTTTTCAGCATGCTTTGCTCCTGCATGAACAACAACGGGGCGGCTTCCGCCGCCCATGATTCAGCGCCGGACCGCTACCGGCGCACCGTCATTTCTTGTACAGCCCGGCCTCCAGCACCACATCGTCGACCCGCAGGACGTAGGTCGTCTTCGGTTCGATCTTGCCCGACTTGGGATTCTTGTACTGGTAGTCGACCCAACCCTTGCCCTTGGCCGCAGCCGTCTCGATGATCTCGCGCCGGTACTTCTTGCCGTTGGCGTCCGGCACGTCGGTCAGGTCCTTGCCTACGATCGACGCGTTGTACGGGTGCGCCAGCATGATCCCGGTCTTGACGTCGCGCATGCCGACATACAGTTCACCCTGGCAGAAGTCCGGATCCTTGGCACTGATGCGTTTGATCATTTCAGCCTTACCCTTGTTCTTCATGAAGGCAGCGCCGCGTTCGACCATGGCGACGGCATCTTTTTCGGAGGGGTCGTTGGCCAGGGCGCTGGCACAGACCAGGCATAGGGCAGTAGCAGTGACGAGCAACTTCATGGCATGTCCTTTCGAAATGAGGCTTGGTCTAATGTTGCTTATTAGCATTGCGAACTCTACGCCGTGGGCTCTCCGGCCGAGTTGTTGTAACGCAAATTGGTGCGGATGTGTCCGCGCAGGGCACGACGCTGATCTTCCGCAGCGCATAAGCCTGTCCAGACAAGTAGCGCAGAAGGGATTGATTGGCGGCAACTCATGTTCCAGCACGCTGTCTACCATTAGTTCCTGCTAGAAATTAGTTCCGTACGTCAACCATTCTTCTTTGCGGAGAACCCCTGTGACCACTCCCGACGCCACCTTCCCGAAGTTCAAACCCTATACCCGACAGTCGATCGCCACTGCGCGCCAGTGGCAATGGATGCACCCCGACCTGCAGGAAGCGGTCCAGGTGATATCCCACGTGCTGCCGTTCCGTACTAACGAATATGTAATGGAGCAATTGATCGACTGGAGCAGGGTTCCCGACGATCCGATCTATCGGCTGACTTTCCCGCACCGCGACATGCTGCCGGCAAAAGAGTACGAACAGCTGCGCGAGCTGGTGCTGTTCAAAAAAGACGAGGCCGCGATTGCGAAGCTGGTGCACGCCATCCGCATGCGAATGAACCCGCACCCGGCCGGCCAGTTGACCCATAACGTCCCGCGCGTCAACGACGCTCCGCTCAAGGGGCTGCAGCACAAGTACAAGGAAACGGTGCTGTTCTTTCCGAGTTCGGGGCAGACCTGCCATGCCTACTGCACCTTCTGCTTCCGCTGGCCGCAGTTCGCCGGCATGGACGACATGAAGTTCGATGCCAAAGAAACCACCCAGCTGGTGTCCTACCTGGAAGCGCATCCGGACGTGACCGATGTCCTGTTCACCGGGGGCGACCCGATGATCATGAATACCCGTTCGCTGGCAGCTTTCATTGAACCGCTGCTGGAGCCGAAGCTGGCGCATATCCAGAACATCCGCATCGGCACCAAGTCGGTCGCCTACTGGCCGCAGCGTTTCGTGTCCGACCGTGACAGCGACGACCTGATGCGCCTGTTCGAGAAGGTGGTCGCGTCGGGCAAGAACCTCGCCATCATGGGCCACTACAACCACGCCGTCGAGCTGCGCAGTGCGGTGGCGCAGCAGGCGGTCAAGCGCATCGTCGGCACCGGCGCCACCCTGCGTATGCAAGGCCCGCTGATCCGCCATATTAACGAAGACCCGAAAAGCTGGGCCGAGCTGTGGACCACCGGGGTGCGCCTGGGCGCCATTCCCTACTACATGTTCGTCGAGCGCGACACCGGTCCGCGCGACTACTTCGCGCTGCCGCTGGTGAAGGCCCACGAAATCTTCCAGTCCGCCTATTCGATGGTGTCAGGCCTGTCGCGCACCGTGCGCGGACCGTCGATGAGTGCGTTCCCGGGCAAGGTCGTGATCGACGGCGTGGTCACCATCAACGGCGAAAAGCTGTTCGCGCTGCAGTTCCTCCAGGCCCGCAATCCCGAATGGGTCAGGAAGCCATTCTTCGCCAAGTACGACGCCGAGGCGACCTGGCTCGACGACCTGGTGCCGGCGTTCGGCCGCAAGAAGTTCTTCTTCGAGGGAGAGGGCGAGGCCGCTCTGCACGGACCGGCCGGGCGCGTGATCCCGATTGCGCAGGCAGGCCGCGACCGGCGCGCCAGCGACAACCAGCCCACCGCCGCATGACAAGCTGAAGAGCTCACATGGACTCTCCAGCCCAACCGCCGCGCCTGACACGCGCGGCGGTTTTTACATGCGTCTTCCTGCCGTTCGCGCTCGGGCATTTCCTCTCCTGCCTGATGCGCAACGTGAATGCCGTGCTGGCTCCCTACCTGGTCAGCTCGATGCACCTGACGCCGGCGCAGCTCGGCCTGCTCACCAGCGCGCTGTTCTTTTCGTTTGCGCTGGTGCAGCTGCCGGTCGGGATCGCGCTCGACCGTTGGGGCCCGCGCACGGTGCAGCTGGTGCTGATGCTGTGCGCCGCCCTTGGCACGCTCATGTTCGCGTTCGGCCAGAGTTTCGGCGAATTGATACTGGCGCGCTTCGTGATCGGCCTGGGGCTGGGCGGCTGCTTCATGTCGGCGATGAAGGCGGTCGCGACCTGGGTCTCGGCCGACAAGCTGCCCTCGATGAACGGTTATCTGATGGCGGCCGGCGGCCTGGGATCGGCCACCGGCACCACGCCCGTGCGGCTGGCCCTGCAGTTCACCGATTGGCGCCATCTGTTCATCGTGCTGGCCGGCTCCATCGCGTGCACCGGGTTGCTGATCGCGCTGGTCTACCCGCAGACCGCCAGGCCGTCCAGCGCCAGGCCGCCCGACCTGCGCTCGGTGCTCGCGGTCTACCGGCATCCGGCATTTCGCAAGGTCGCCTCGTTCGTGCTGCTGCCCCACATGGTGTTCTTCGGCGTGCAGGGCCTGTGGATCGGCCGCTGGCTGTCGGATACCGCCGGCTTTTCCGACGCCGCGGTGGCCTGGCTGCTGTACCTCAGCATGGCGGCCGTCATCTTCGGCGCGATCGGCACCGGCATGCTCACCGAATGGGCAGGCCGGCGCGGCATCGCACGGCTCGACGTGGCGGCGGCCGGGGTGGCGCTGTTCGTGCTGGTGCAGCTGGCGATCGCGCTGAATTGGCGTCCCAGCCTGCAACTGCTGTCGGTCCTGTTCACGCTGGTGGGCACCATCACTGGAATCGAGTTCGCGATCGTCACGCAGAGCATGCCCAAGGAGCTGACCGGGCGCGCCGCCACCTGCCTGAACCTCCTGATTTTCGTCGGTGCATTCCTGGTGCAGGCCGGCTTCGGCCAACTGGTCGGGCTGTGGACGCCCGACGCGGGCAACCATTATCCGGCGACCGCTTACCGGGTCGCGTTCGGGGTCCTGGTGATGCTGCAGCTTCCCGGGCTGCTCAACTACTTCCTTCGGCGGCGTCCGGTACAATGCGAGATCGCTAAGATCACCCCGAAGGAAGACTATGAGATTGGTACGCTACGGTCGCCCCGGTAAGGAAAAGCCGGGACTGATCGACGAAGAAGGACGGCTGCGCGCGCTGTCAGGTGTCATTGACGACATCGACGCCGCCGTCCTCTCCGACCGCGCCCTGCGCAAGATCGCGAAGATCGACTACAAGACGCTGCCGCTGGTACGCGGGAACCCACGCTTCGGCGTGCCGGTCAAGGGTGTCGGCAAGTTCATCGGCATCGGCATGAACTACTCGGACCACGCGGCCGAAGTCGGCGCGCCGGTCCCGAAAGAGCCGATCATGTTCACGAAGGCGATCAGCTGCCTGTCCGGCCCGGACGACCCGATCCAGCTGCCCAAGGGGTCGAAGAAGACCGACTGGGAAGTGGAGCTGGGCGTCGTGATCGGCACCCGCGCGCAATACGTCAGCGAAGAGGACGCGCTCGATTACGTGGCCGGTTACTGCGTCGTCAACGACGTCTCGGAACGCGCCTACCAGTTCGAGCTGGGTTCGCAGTGGGACAAGGGCAAGGGCTGCGACAGCTTTGGCCCGGTCGGCCCGTGGCTGGTCACGCGCGACGAGGTGCTCGACGTGCAGGACCTGAACCTGTACCTGGAGGTGAACGGCAAGCGCATGCAGACCGGGAACACCGCGAACATGATCTTCTCGGTAGCGCAGATCGTCAGCTACCTGTCGCGCTTCATGACCCTCGAGCCGGGCGACATCATCTGCACCGGCACCCCGCCGGGCGTCGGCATGGGCCGCGCGCCGCAGCGCTTCCTCAAGAAGGGCGACCAGGTACGCCTGGGGATCGAAGGCCTGGGCGAACAGCAGCAGGATGTGCTGGCCTATCCCAAGGCGTAAATGGTGGACTGGCGCGGCATTGCGCCGCGCCTGCGTCGCAAGCACCCGGGTCAGCTTAGCCAGTAGCGCGTCAGGTGACGCACCGGGTCCTTGTATTCACTGCGGGCATGCATCAGCCGCTGGTTATCCCAGATCAGCAGACTGCCTTCCGGGATCAGCACCGGAATCACGTGTCGATAAAAGAAGCGTTCGGCCAGCTTCGCGATATTCCCCGGTGGCGTGCCCGCGTATTGCGCGAACGAGGAGGATGTCATGTCGCTTTCCGAAGGATTGACATCGCCGTAGTGGAACTGGTTATAGCTGAAGCGGAACACCCTGGCGCCATCCTTCTCTTCCAGCAGCCTGGCGCGATGCAAGAGCTGCTCGCTGACCCCCGGCACGGCGCTGGATGAAAATTCGACCTCGTTCTGCTCCATCCACTGCTGCAGGTCCGGACTGAGCGATTGGTGGAACGCGAAGCCGTCGGCCAGCAGGGTCTGTCCGCCGCCGCACTGTGCCTGCCGGTGGCAGTGCAGCGCCAGGTATTTGGGCGGCGGGTCGTACACGGGCGCTTCGGTATGGGGGCCGATTTCATTCTTGCTTTGCGAGTACGGCAGCTTGTCGAAGCCGGGCTTGAGCGTGACTTCGTAGGTTTCCTCTCCATTCAATTGCGGAATGATGCGTCCGAAATGCGCCAGGGCGGCGCGGGGGCCGTCGCGCAACAAGTCCGGCGCCAGAATCGTCCAGCCGCGCTCGAGCAATTCGGCCTTGCACATGTCGATACTGGCCGTGACTTTTTCAATGACGTTCGACTCACTCATTTTGCTGGTTCCTCGTTAAAAGGTTTGCCAAGTACTGCCGTTTGTCTCAGGACTGCAGCGCCGCATCCACGGCCTCCGTCAGCCGTGCCACGATTTCCCCCAGCTCCGACGCGCTCACGATGAACGGCGGCGCCAGCAGCACATGGTCGCCATGCTGCCCGTCGATGGTGCCTCCCATCGGGAACACCATCAGTCCGCGCTTCATCGCCTGCGCCTTGACCGCCGCATGCAGCTTGCGCTCGGGCGCGAACGGCGCCTTGGTCGCGCGGTCCTGCACCAGCTCCAGTCCCATGAACAGGCCGCGTCCGCGGATGTCGCCCACGTGTGGATGATTGGCGAACGCGCTGCCCAGCATGCGCCTGAGCGTCGCACCGCGCTCCTGGACCTGTGCCAGCAGCTTGTCGCGCTCGATCACCTTCTGCACCGCCAGTGCCGCCGCCGCCGCCACTGGATGCCCGATATAGGTATGGCCATGCATGAACGCGCCGCTGCCCTTGCGCAGCCGTTCCACGATGGCGCCATTTGCCAGCACCGCGCCGATCGGCTGGTAGCCGGCGCCCAGGCCCTTGGCAATCGCGATAATGTCCGGCGCCACGCCTTCCTGCTCGATCGCGTACATGGTGCCGGTGCGGCCCATGCCGCACGCGATCTCGTCCGCGATGAACAGCACGCCGTGGCGGTCGCAGATCTTGCGCACGCCCTTGAAGTAGCCGGGGGTCGGCGGGATCGCGCCGGCGGAGGCGCCGATCACCGGCTCGGCCACGAAGCCGATCACGTTCTGCGGCCCGGCCTTGATGATCGCGGTCTCGAGTTCGTCCAGCAGCGCGGCGGTGTATTCGTCGACGCTCTGGTGGGCGCCGCGTCCCCGGTATTCGTAGGGGGCCGACACGCGCGGCGCATCCATCAGGAGCGGCGCGAACGGTTTGCTGCGCCATTCGCTGCCGCTGATGGCCAGCGCGCCCAAGGTATTGCCGTGGTAGCTGGGGCGGCGCGCGATAAACATCGAGCGCTGCGGCTCGCCGCCCTCGTAGAAATATTGGCGCGCCAGCTTGAGCGCGGTTTCCATCGCCTCCGACCCGCCCGAGAGGAAATACACCGCATCGATGCCGTCGGGCGCCGCCGCCACCAGCCGGTCGGCCAGCTCCTCGGCCACTCCGGTAGTGAAGAAGCCGGTGTGCGCGTAGGCGCAGTGGTCGATCTGGCGGTGCATCGCCTCGATCACGTCAGGGTGGCCGTGGCCGAGCGAGGACACGGCAGCCCCGCCACATGCATCGATATAGGAGTTGCCCTGGCTGTCGCGTATCAGGATGCCTTGGGCCGACACGGCGACCGGCGGGGTCTGGCGCAGGCTGCGGTGGATGATATGGCTCATTGCTGCTCCCTTCTCCAAAAAATTGAAGGTTGACAATAAGCCCGGCCACGTCGGTTTCTTTTGATTTTTGCGGGAAGCTGTGCGAATATTTTTCCACCAAGACACTTTCGCCAGGAGCGCTCCACCATGACCGACCGCCTCGGCCCGATTCCGCCGGAAGAGATGAATCCCGCCCAGCGCAGCGCCGCGCAGGCGATCATCGAAGGCCCGCGCGGCGCCCTGTATGGCCCGTTCGTGCCGCTGCTGCGCAGCCCCGAACTGATGGAACATGCCCAGCGCATGGGCGAATACCTGCGCTATCGCAGCGCGGTCGGCACCCGCCTGTCGGAACTGGCGATCCTGGTCACCGCGCGCGAATGGAACCAGCAGGTGGAGTGGGCGATCCATGAGCCGATCGCCCGCCAGGTCGGCATCACCGGCGACGTGGTCAGTGCCATCGCGCGCCGCGAGCGCCCGAAGGCGATGCTGGTCGACGAGGAGGTGGTCTATGACTTCTGCCTGGAACTGCAGCGCGACAAGCGCGTGTCCGATCGCGTCTACAAGGATGCGGTGGCGCTGTTCGGCGAGCAGGGCGTGGTCGACCTGATGGGCCTGAACGGCTACTACACCTTGCTGGCAATGGTGATGAACGCGGCGCAGACCGGGGCCCCGTCATCGAGCGCCGAGCCGCTGCCGGAATGAGCGGCAGCGCTGGACTGGTTCGTCGGCGCGCCGGGGATGGGATCTTGTGGGGCACCAGCGCGGACACGGCGGCTGGCTGCCGGTCAGCCAGCGTTTCCAGCACCTGTTCCGGGGAATGTGAAGAGCGCCTACCAAAACCCATGGCGGCGCTGGAGCTTTGTTAGGCGCTCTTTATCAGGCCAGCGCTTCCTTGGCCGCCTGTTCCGGCGTCAGCTCGTCGTAGAACATGTCGGTGAACCACTCGACGTTCTCTTCGATGTGTTCCTGCGCCTGCGCCTGGGTGGCGCCGCCGGCGACCAGATGTTTTTCGACTTCGATGCACCAGTTAATCAGTGCCATCGTCTCTTCGTCGAGTTCTTCTTTCTTTGCCATCGCTTACCCCAAAACCTTTTTGAAGAAGGCCGACATGGCCTGGACCTCTTCCAGGCACACCGAGTGCTGCATGGCGTACTCGTGCCACTCGATCTGGTAGCCCAGCGAGACCAGCAGGTCGCGCGACATCTCGGCGCGGTTGATGGGTACCACGTTGTCGTGGCGGCCGTGGGCCATGAAGATCGGCGTGGCCAGGCTTTCCTGGGTGCGCTCCACCGCCAGCTTGCTTGAGAGCGGCACGTAGCCGGACAGGCAGATCATGCCGGCCAGCGCTTCCGGGTGGCGCAGGCCGGCCTGGATCGTCATCGCGCAGCCTTGCGAGAAGCCGGCCAGGACGATGCGCGAGGCCGGGATGCCGCGCGCCTTTTCGCGCGCGATGAAGGCTTCGACTTCCTGTTGCGAGGCGCGCAGGCCGTTCTCGTCCTCGCGCCGCGTCAGTTCGGCGCCGGTGATGTCGTACCAGGCGCGCATCACGTAGCCGCCGTTGACGGTGACCGGCATGGTGCGCGCGTGCGGGAAGATGAAGCGGATGCCCGGCAGGCCCGCCAGGTCGAGTTCGCGCACGATGGGCACGAAGTCGTTGCCGTCCGCGCCCAGGCCGTGCAGCCAGATGACGGAGACTTCCGGGTTGTCGCTGGTGTCGACGGTGACGTGTTCGAGCAGCTCGCTCATGGGCTTTCCTCTGGGGCTTATTTTTTCTTGGGACGCCAGGCGGTGCAGACGTCCGGGTTGGTATCGATGAAGGGGCCGCCGATCAGGTCGATGCAATAGGGGACCGCGGCGAAGATGCCGTTGACGACCGTCTTGCCCTCGCCATCCTTCAGGCCTTCGAGGGTTTCCTTGATCGATTTCGGCTGGCCCGGCAGGTTCAGGACCAGGGCAGCATGATCAGAAGCGGGGTTTGGCGTCTCGCGGATCACCGCCACCTGGCGCGACAGGATCGCGGTCGGCACGAAGTGCAGGCTGACCTGGCGCATCTGCTCGCCGAAGCCGGGCATTTCCTTGGTGCCGATGGCGAGGGTCGCCTCCGGGGTGACGTCGCGCCGTGCCGGGCCGGTGCCGCCGGTGGTCAGCACCAGGTGGCAGCGCGCCTCGTCGACGAGTTCGACGAGGGTGCGCTCGATATCGTCGCGGTTGTCGGGGATCAGGCGGGTCTCGACGCGGAACGGGGTGGTCAGCGCCTTCTGCAGCCATTCCTGTAGGGCCGGGATGCCCTTGTCCTCGTAGACGCCGCCGCTGGCGCGGTCCGAGACCGAGACCAGGCCGACGACCAGCTCCTTGTCCACCTGAGCCTTATTCTCCAGACTCATCGTCACCGTCCTCGCCTTCGCCTTCTTCCGGAGCCGCCGCTTTGGCCGGCTTGGCCAGGTCCTTCAGGATCTGGAAGATCTCGCGGTAGGCCTTCGGCGGCTTGTTCTCGGCCTGCTCCTTGCGGGCATTGCGGATCAGGGTGCGCAGGTGCTGCACGTCCAGCTGCGGATGCTCTTCCAGCAGCTGGGTCAGGGCCTTGTCGTCGGCCAGCAGCTTCTCGCGGCGGCGCTCCAGTGCGTGCAGGGCGGCGGCTTCGGCCTTCGACGTGCCTTTCCAGCTCTCGATGGTGCGCTGGATGACGGCGACTTCCTCCTCGTCGAGGCTGCGCATCATCTTGCCCACGTACTGCAGCTGGCGGCGCCGGCCTTCGTGGTTGGTGATGGTCTGGCACATGAGGATGGCGTCGCGCACTTCGTCCGGCATCGGGACGCGCTTCACGCGGTCGCGCGGCGCTTCGATGAGCTGTTCGCCGAGCTTTTGTAACTCGTTACTCTGCCGCTTCAGTTCGGACTTGGAAGGGCGGTCGTATTCCGGTTCGAACTCGTCGGAGCGGAAGCCGACAGCGCCGCGGTTTGCATTTGGCATGATGATCTAGATTCGCCAAGCGCACGGCTTGACGGTAAAAACAGTAAACGGCTGCTATGATAACTGTTTTAGGGCTCGCTACGAAAAACGCACATGAACGACTCCGTCTTTACCCATACCCAGGATCAGCTCAAGCAGCTCGCACAGGACGTGCTGGCAATTGCCAAGGAAACCGGCGCCAGCGATGCATCGGTCGAGATCAGCGAGGGTAGCGGGCTGGCGGTGACGGTGCGCAAGGGCCAGGTCGAGACCATCGAGCAGAACAAGGACAAGGGCATCGGCGTAACCGTCTACTGCGGCCAGCGCCGCGGTCATGCCAACACCTCCGATTTTTCCAGCGCCTCGCTGCGCGCCACGGTGGAGGCGGCCTACAACATCGCCCGCTTCACCGCCGAAGACCCGGCCGCCGGCCTGCCGGACGCGGAGCTGCTGGAAATGAACCCGCGCGACCTGCGCCTGTGCTACCCCTGGGATATCGACGCCGAGGAAGCCGTGCGCATCGCCCAGCGCTGCGAAGCGGCCGCCTTCGGCGTCGACAAGCGCATCACCAACAGCGAAGGCGCCAGCGTCTACGTCCAGCAGTCGCACTTCGTGGCCGCCAACAGCCTCGGTTTCTGCGCCGGCTACCCGTTCTCGCGCCACACCCTGTCGGTCGCGCCGATCGCCGGCAAGGGCGCCCACATGCAGCGCGACGACTGGTACAGCTCGGCGCGCGACCCGAACAAGCTGGCCGACGCCGAAAAGGTCGGCCGCTACGCCGCCGAGCGCGCGCTGGCACGCCTGCACGCGCGCAAGCTCGACACCCGCACCTGTCCGGTGCTGTTCGAAGCCCCGCTGGCCGCTGGCCTGGTCGGTGCGTTTGTCCAGGCAACGTCGGGCGGCGCCCTGTACCGCAAGTCGAGCTTCCTGCTCGATACGCTGGGCCAGCAGATCTTCCCCTCGCACATCCAGATCGTCGAAGACCCGCACATCGTCGGCGCGGTCGGCTCCTCGCCCTTCGACGAGGAAGGCGTGCGCACCCAGACCCGCAAGGTCGTCAGTGACGGCGTGCTGCAGGGCTATTTCTTGTCCTCGTATTCGGCGCGCAAGCTGGGCATGCAAACCACCGGCAACGCCGGCGGCTCGCACAACCTGGAAATGCTGTCGAAGGAAACCAAAATCGCCGACGACTTCGAAGGCATGCTGCGCAAGATGGGCACCGGCCTGCTGGTTACCGAACTGATGGGGCAGGGCACCAACTATGTTACCGGCGACTATTCGCGCGGCGCGTCCGGCTACTGGGTCGAGAACGGCGTGATCCAGTACCCGGTCGAGGAAATCACCATCGCCGGCAACATGAAGGACATGTTCCAGTCCATCGTCGGCATCGGCAATGACGTGCTGACGCGCGGTAACAAGTCGACTGGCTCGATCCTGATCGAGAAGATGGTGATTGCCGGCAGCTGAGGCCGGCGCCTGCCGATTTCACAAAGTCAAAAGCGGTGCTGGATGCCGACCGACAGGTTGCGCATGTCGCTGCCGAAGCCGGCCTCGTCCCGGGACAGGCTGACGAGCTGGTCGTGCTTGGCCTTGGCATAGGCCGCGACCGTGTACAGATCGGTGCGCTTGGACAGTGCATAGCGGGCACGGACGACGACCATGATGGGATCCGCGTCGGTGTTCGCCGGCACCTTGCGCACGTCCTGGTAGTACACCGCGCCGGTCAGCGTGAGCCTCGGGGCGATCAGATAATTGAGGCCCAGCCAGTACAGGCGGGCACGCACGTCCGGTGTCAGCACTTTGGCGGACTCGAGCCGGTAGTCGCGCGCACCGGCCTGCAGTTTCAGTGCGCCGCTGTTGACCATCGCACCCAGGTGCCAGGCAGTCGTCTCGTCGCGATTCCCCGTCGCGGCCACCTTGTTCCCGTTGATCCGTTCATAGGTCGCCACGACCGAATACGGCCCGCTTGCATAGTTCAGCGCCACGGCGCCCTTGGCGCTGTCGCCTATCGTTGACGACTGTTCCCCGGCGCCGTAATTCAGGCCAATCGAGAAATTGCCGAACTTGCCGGTGTACTTGACCATGTTGTCGAAGCCGGTGGTCATGCCGTATTTGCTGGCGCCGCTTGCATTGCCGGTCGGAACCCACGAATAAAACGGCGCATATCCCAGCGGATCGTACGCGAGCACGAAGTCATACACCGAGGTAAAGGAGCGTCCGAGTACCAGGCGCCCGTAACGCCCTTCGAGGCCGACATTGGCTTGGCGCTTGAACAGCGGGTTGTCGGCGGTGCCCGTATCCGGCGCGATGCCCATCTCGAGCTGATAGACCGCTTTCAGGCCGTCGCCGAGATCCTCGCTGCCGCGAAAGCCGAGGCGCGAGGTGTTCATGCCGCTCGCGCTGACGCGCCAGGTAGTGCCTTTATCCTTGGTGATGTTGGTCGTCGGGCCAAACAGCACGTCGAGGAGGCCATAGACCTCGGTATTCGACTGTGCAAGCGCGCTGCTCGAAGCCAGCGCGCCGACGATCAAGGTGCTGTTCAACGCCCATTTTTTGCACCCAATCAGTTTTATCATCCCATCCTCTGCAAATAGATATCGATAGAAGTGGCCAAGAAGCATCTTCATCAATATCAGTTTTTGCGCTTAGGAAATTTGCGCTGCCGCATTGTTGAGATGAGCTGTGGAAATATGCCCACGCCCAAAACCGGAAGAGGTCGGCTTGCACGCGATGTTTGGCTTCCTGTAATAATGTGCTGTTATGCATCGCACATGAAAGGAAGCACATGAACATTCTCGCCGCCGCCACCAAGCGCCACACCGCCAAGGCCTACGACCCGACCCGCCGCGTCCCCGACGAGCTGATGCAGCAGATCTACGGCCTGCTGCGCAATAGCCCGTCCTCGGTCAACTCCCAGCCCTGGCACTTCATCGTCGCCAGCACGCCGGAAGCGAAGGCCCGCATGGCCAAGGGCGCCCAGGGCGGCTTCTCGTACAACGAAGCGAAGATCGTCAACGCCTCGCACGTGATCCTGTTCTGCGTGCGCGCCGATGCCGACCAGCAGCACCTGGACCAGGTCCTGGAGCAGGAACAGCGCGATGGCCGCTTCCGCGACGAGGCCGCGAAAGCCGGCCAGGCCAAGGGCCGCCTGGGCTATGTGAACCTGCACCGCTACACCCAGAAAGACTTGCCGCAATGGCTGGAAAAGCAGGTCTACATCGCCCTCGGCAGCGCGATGCTGGGCGCGGCCAACCTGGGCATCGACACCACGCCGATGGAAGGCATCGACGTCGCCACGCTGGACGCGGAGTTCGGCCTGCACGAGCGCGGCCTGACCAGCCTGGTGATGCTGAGCTTCGGCTACCACGCCGAGACCGACTTCAACGCCGGCCTGCCGAAGTCGCGCCTGGCCGAACAACAGGTATTCACTTTCCTGTAATGCTCAGTTGACTATCCCGAAGGGGCGGAGCATGGGAAACCATGCCTGCTCCAGGAGCTTCATGAATCCCTCGCGGGTCGGGTAGCCCTCGTTTTCCCAATCCTGGGTGTAGTGTTTCGGATCGGCCGCCAGGATGCCGCGGCTGTCGACGTGGAGCACGCGTTCCAGGGGCGAGTGGAATTCCGCCAGCACCTCGTCGTTGACGGCGTCGATCATCAATCGCATGACTTCGGTGCGGAAGGCGAGGTCGGGATCGACGTTGGCGTCGTCCATGACCGTCGTGATCCAGCCGCCATGGCTGTCGACGAAGCCGCGGCCGTCGGGCACCGGATAGTCGTAGCCGTTCAGGAAGATCGGTTGCTGCCACGGCGTCCTGCGGTAGGCCCAGCGGATCGCGCGGATGATGCCGTTCAGGCCTTCGCTGATGTGGTACAGCAGCAGGTCGAGGCGCGCCGCCGAAAAGCAGGCGGACGGCGCGGACGCGGCGGAGCAGTCGTCGCGCAGCGCCAGCCGGTGCTCGAGCGCGTCGTTGGCGAAGCCGCCGAGATAGAACTCGCTGAAGTGGAACTCCGGCGACAGGTGCGTGCGGATCACGCTCGCGTACGCGCCGTCGCCGATGTATTCGTTGAGCCGGGCGCCGTTGAAGCCGAGCAGGCGCACCGCGGCATGCTCGGGCACGACTTGCGGATGCTCGACCAGCGCCTGCAGCAGCGTCTGTTCGGCATGCCAGAACCAGGCGTCGCCCAGCGCCAGCCCGGCGGGAGGCGGCGCCCCCGGTTCCGGACTTTCACCTGGCCGATACACGCTCCCCCCGACATTACGCATCCTGTTCTCCGCTCCTGGCCGCCACTCATGCTTTTGACAGGAGGCGGCGCGGACCGGTTCCCAAACGGGCCGGGAGGACCGTGCGGGCTTACTTGATCGCGCGGACCGCCTGCAGCACCGGCTGCAGCACGGCGGCGCCGAGGCGGGCACTGCGCGCGCCGTCCCAGCCGACCAGCGGATCGGGGTCGTTGGCGTTGTCCTTGAACGGCAGTTCGAGGGTCAGCGACAGGCAGCCGAAGGCGTGCGTGATGTGCGGCGAGCCCATGGTCAGGGTCTCTGCGCTGTACGGGGTTTCGCCATAGCCATGCACGTCCTGGAAGTCCGGGCTGGCAACCATGAAGGCATCCGAGAAGGCTTTCTGCGCGGCGGCCTGTTCGGCGGTAAAGTTCGGCAGGGATTCGCTGCCGGCGATGAACACGTAGGGCAGGCCTTCGTCGCCATGCACGTCGAGGCACATGTCGACCCCGGTCTCGTGCATCTTCTTCAGCACCAGGAACACTTCCGGGCTGCGTTCCATGGTCGGGTTCATCCACTCGCGGTTCAGGTTGGCGCCGGCGGCGTTGGTGCGCAGGTTGCCGCGCACCGAACCGTCCGGGTTCATGTTCGGCACCACGTAGAACACGGTCTCTTTCAGCAGCTGGCGTCCGAACGGATGGGCCGGATCGAGCAGGGCGTCCAGCATGCCTTCGACGAACCACTCGGCCATCGTCTCGCCCGGGTGCTGGCGTGCGATCACCCACACCTTCTTCTTGCCTTCCGCCGGTTCGCCGATGACGAGCAGGTTCAGGTCGCGGCCGTCGACGGTCGAGCCGAGGTCGAGCATGCGCACGTGTTCGGACAGCTGGGCGCGGTCCAGCAGCTCCAGGTGGCGCTCCCACGAATACGGCTCGAAGTAGGCGTAGTACACGCTGTCCATGGCCGGGGTGTGCTCGATGCTCAGCACCTGGCCGTCGAAGCTGGTCGGCACGCGGAACCAGTTGATGCGGTCGTAGCTCGCCATCGCGTTGTAGTCTTCCCAGCCCTTCGGATAGGCCGACTGGCCGGCGTTGAGCAGGCGGATCGTGCAGGGTTGCGCCTGCGCGCCCTGCAGGCGGAAGTAGAACCACTGGGTGATGTCGGCGTGCGAATCCTTGCGGATGTTCAGGTCGATGGCGTTCGCGCTCGTGGCGTTCACGACTTCGATGGCGCCGGCGTCGAACTGGCTGCTGATCTTGATAGACATGGTATGTCCTGTCGTTGGTAAGCCATCATCATACCCATACCTCGTTTCGGCGCGCAAATCGGCTCGTCTGCTGCCGCTCAAATGCACGCCTTCCGGCTTTTGCTACCGTTGCCGTTTCGGAGGAAAACAATGAAGAATGAAATCCGCGTGGCACGTGCAGAAATCACCAGCATCGACAGCCAGGGCTTCTGGCTGCGCTGCCATCGGGAAGAGCTGTATCTGCCATTCGCCATGTTCCCCTGGTTCGAGCACGCCACGGTGGCGCAGCTGTGCCGGGTCGAGTGCTTTGGCGATACCTGCCTGTACTGGCCGGGCCTCGACCTGGAGCTGAGCGTCGAGAGCATCCGCCTGTCGATGGCCGCGCCTCAGCGCAATCCGCCGAACCTGTCGTAAAACCCGGCGTCGGCGTCCGGCGCGTCCGCGTCTTCCTTGCGCAGCACGTCCATCAGGTAGGCCTCGGCGCGCTGCCAGGCCAGCCGGTAGATCGCCTGCGCCAGAGCATAGGCTTCCGATCCCGGCCAGGGCTCGGGCAGGAGCTCCAGCGGCAGCATCGGGTCGTGCAGCTGGACCCGGCGGTAGGCGTGGATCAGCAGGCTGCGCACCACGAACGCGGCCTCGGGCGCCAGCTCCGGCTCCTCGCGCAGCACCGCCAGCAGCGGCGTGAACTCGTCGACGAAGCGGCGGTAGTCGGCCACCACGCCGGACAGGTCCCAGCCTTCGCGCACCAGTTCGCCCAGCGGGCGCGAGCCGGCATCCGGCAGTTCGGCGGCGCTGCAGACGAACACCTTGCCGCTGCCCTTGATGCGATCGAGGATCTCGGCCAGCGGCGCCGGGTCGGCCGCCGGATGCGCCAGCAAGCCTGGCGCCAGCATCGCGTAGCCTTCCCACGCGAGCTCCTTGCGCACGGCCGCGCGCAGGCCCGCATCGATGCTGCCGTTGGGCGCCATCACGATGGTCCAGCGGCCGTCCCAGTTCAGGCCGGGCGGCGCGTAGATGCGGCGGTTCGCGCGTTCGAAGCGCGGGCGCGCCTCGGGCAGCAGGGCATAGCTGCTGCGCCGTCCCTCGCGGTTGGCGACCAGCCAGCCTTCCTGCACCAGGCGGAACACGCTGGTGCGCACCAGGCGGTCGGTGACGCCCATCGGCGCAACCAGTTCGATCAGGCTGCCCAGCCACAGGCGGGCGCCGTGCGGGGCGATCGCGTCGCCGAAGATCGTCATGACCAGCGACTTCGAGCGCGGCGGATCGGTGGTGAGGAAGCGGGCTATCCACTCCGTGCTGGTGAGCATTTTCATGTAGTTACTTTACCGTAATCACAAAGTTTTCTGCGGATTGTTGCGTCTCGATATGATTCAAAATTTTTGTGTACATCGCGTTTTTTGTATCGTATTATGGATTCAGACAGAACACAAACGGAGACAGCCATGTATGCCCAAATGGTAGAAACCGGCCTCAAGAAAGTGCAGACGCGCGATGACATGAGCGCCGAAGAACAGGCTTTCCAGGCCCGCATCGACGCCGGTGTCAAGATCGAGCCGAAGGACTGGATGCCCGAGGCTTACCGCAAGACCCTGGTGCGCCAGATTTCCCAGCACGCCCACTCCGAGATCGTCGGCCAGCTCCCCGAAGGGAACTGGGTCACGCGTGCCCCCACGCTGAAGCGAAAGTCGATCCTGCTGGCCAAGATCCAGGACGAGGCCGGCCACGGCCTGTATCTGTACAGCGCCGCCGAAACCCTCGGCGTGTCGCGCGACGAGCTGCTGGACGCCCTCCATGCGGGCAAGGCCAAGTACTCAAGCATCTTCAATTACCCGACCCTGAGCTGGGCCGACATCGGCGCGATCGGCTGGCTGGTCGACGGCTCGGCCATCATCAACCAGATCCCGCTGTGCCGCTGCTCGTACGGTCCATATGCGCGCGCCATGATCCGCGTGTGCAAGGAAGAGTCCTTCCACGCGCGCCAGGGCTACGACATCATGATGAAGCTGGCCCAGGGCTCGCCCGAACAGAAGGCGATGGCGCAGGATGCCCTGAACCGCTGGTGGTGGCCCTCGCTGATGATGTTCGGCCCGTCGGATGCCGAGTCGGTCAACAGCGCGCAGTCGACCCAGTGGCGGATCAAGCTGTTTTCGAATGACGAGCTGCGCCAGCGCATGGTCGACCAGACCGTGCCGCAAGCCGAATTCCTGGGACTCACCGTCCCCGATCCGGACTTGAAGTGGAACGAAGAAAGCGGCCACTACGATTTCGGCGAGATCGACTGGGACGAATTCCATAACGTCCTGAAGGGCAACGGCCCCTGCAACAAGGACCGCCTGCGTACCCGCGTCAATGCATGGGAAGAGGGAGAGTGGTTCCGCGATGCGCTGGTGGCGTATGCGGACAAGCAGGCGGCGAAGAAGGCCGCTTAACACCACGTCGTCCCCGCGACGGCGGGGACCCAGGTTTGTTCGCAGGCTACTCGTGCAACTTGGCCCCCCGCCTTCGCGGGGGCGACGGATCTAACGGAGACACAAAATGAGCAAAGAATGGCCGCTGTGGGAAGTCTTCATCCGCAGCCAGCACGGACTCGCCCACAAGCACGTCGGCAGCCTGCACGCACCGGACGCCGAGATGGCGATCAACAATGCGCGCGACGTCTACACGCGCCGTAACGAAGGCGTTTCGATCTGGGTCGTGAAGGCGGCCGACATCGTCGCCTCCAGCCCGAGCGACAAGGACGCGCTGTTCGAACCGTCCAACAGCAAGGTCTATCGTCACCCGACCTTCTTCCCGATGCCGGAAGAAGTCAAGAACCTGTGAGGCGCGCAGTGGCTACCAGCATGGACAAGGCACAATCCGCGAAATTCGACTACCTGCTGCGACAGGGGGACAATGCCCTGATCCTGTCCCAGCAGCTGTCCCAGCTGTGCGGCAAGGGGCCGGCGCTCGAAGAAGACATGGCGCTCACCAACGTCGCCCTCGACCTGCTCGGCCAGACCCGCATGTGGCTGAGCTATGCCGGCGAGCTCGAAGGCCACGGCCGCGACGAGGACCGCCTCGCCTACCTGCGCGACAGCCGCGAGTTCCGCAATGTCCTGCTGGTCGAGCAGCCGAACGGCGACTACGCCCAGACCATGGTGCGCCAGTTCTTCTTCGACACCTGGCACTACTTCCTGATGCGCGGGCTGCTGGCCTCGACGGATAAACGCATCGCCGAGATCGCGGAAAAGTCGCTCAAGGAAGTGACCTACCACCTGCGCCGCAGCGGCGACCTGGTGGTGCGCCTGGGCGACGGCACCCCGGTCAGCCATGGCAAGATGCAGGCCGCCGTCGACGAGCTGTGGACCTATGCCGGCGAAGTCTTCCTCTACGACGAGATCGACCACGCCATGGTGGAGCAGGGCGTCGCACCCGCCGCGGAGACCGTGCGTGAAGCCTTCCTGCAGCACGTGTCGGAAGTCTTCAACGAAGCCACGCTGACCATGCCGTCAACAGACGCCTACATGCAGCGCGGCGGCAAGCAGGGCAGGCACACCGAGCGCCTCGGCTACGTCCTGGCCGAGATGCAGTTCCTGCAGCGCGCCTATCCGGGCGTCGAGTGGTAACACACATGGAGGCGGCAATGCTTGTCGATACCGCACAGGTCTGGGCCTGGCTGGGCGAGGTACCCGACCCGGAGATCCCGGTGATCTCGGTGGTCGACCTCGGCATCGTGCGCGAGGTCGCCTTCGAGGGCGCCGCCGGCGAGGAATGCGTGGTCACGATCACCCCGACCTATTCCGGCTGCCCGGCGATGCAGGTAATCGCCGAGGACGTCGAACACGCCCTGCGCGCACGCGGACTCCAGCGCGTGCGCATCGCCACCCGCCTGTCGCCGGCCTGGACCACCGACTGGATGAGCGACGCCGGCAAGGCCGCGCTGAAGGGCTACGGCATCGCGCCCCCGGTGCAGCAGGTGATCGACATCAGTGGCCTGAAACACGGCCGGGTCGCGTCCTTCTCACGCCATGCGATCCAGGAACCGGAGGTCGCCTGCCCACACTGCGGCTCGCACCATACCCGCCTCACCAGCCAGTTCGGCTCGACGCCATGCAAGGCGCTGTACCAGTGCCTCGACTGCCGCGAGCCTTTCGACTACTTCAAGTGTCATTAAGACGATGAGCAAATTCCATCCACTGACTGTCGCCAAGGTGAAGCACGAAACGCGCGACGCTATCGCCGTCACCTTCGACGTGCCGCCGAACCTGCGGGACGCATTCAAGTACCAGCAGGGCCAGCACCTGACGCTGCGCGCCATGATCGACGGCGAGGACGTGCGCCGCTCCTATTCGATCTGCTCCGCCGTGCAGGACGACTGCCTGCGGATCGCCATCAAGCGCGTGAACGGCGGTGTGTTCTCGACCTGGGCCAACGAATGCATCCGCCCCGGCGTGACGATCGACGTGATGCCGCCCGAGGGCCGCTTCAACCTGCCGCTCGACCCGGAAAGCAGCCGTCACTACCTGGCCTTCGCGGCCGGCAGCGGCATCACGCCGATCCTGTCGATCCTCAAGACCACCTTGCTGGCCGAGCCGGACAGCCGCTTCACCCTGCTGTACGGGAACCGCGCATCCTCGTCCGTGATCTTCCGCGACGAGCTGACCGACCTGAAGGACCAGTACATGGAGCGCCTGAACCTGGTCTACATCATGAGCCGCGAGCAGCAGGACATCGAGCTGTTCAACGGCCGCATCACCGAGGCCAAGTGCCGCCAGCTGTTCCAGCACTGGTTGCGCGTGGAAAACGTCGACTACGCCTTCATCTGCGGCCCCGAGGACATGATGCACGGTGTCTCCGCCGCGCTGCAGGAAGCGGGCATGCCGAAGGAACGCATCCGCATCGAGCTGTTCGCGGCCGGTGCGGCGAAGCTGGATCGCAAGCCGCGCCCCGTGTCGGCGGAAGCGCGCCACCAGACCGAAGTCACCGTGATCATGGACGGCAACCACGCCAGTTTCACGATGGACAAGGACAAGGAATCGCTGCTCGACGCCGGCCTGCGCGCAGGCATCGACATGCGCTACTCGTGCAAGGGCGGGGTATGCTCGACCTGCCGCTGCAAGGTGCTGGAAGGGCAGGTCGACATGGACGTCAACTACGCGCTCGAAGATTACGAAGTGGCGCGTGGCTTCGTGCTGAGCTGCCAGAGTTTTCCGGTGACGGACAAGATCGTCGTCGATTTCGACGTGCACGAATAAGTACCGCTAGCCTTCGCACGTCATCCCCGCGCAGGCGGGGATCCAAGTTCGCCGCATTCGAAAACCTCGATTCCCGCCTGCGCGGGAATGACGAAGCAAAAGATAACAATGGAGGAGACACCATGACCTACGAATCCATCAAGTTCACCATCGACAACGGCATCGCCGTCCTCACCCTCAATCGCCCGGATCGCCTGAACAGCTTCACCCAGGCCATGCACGGCGAAGTGCGCCACGCCCTGGACGCCCTGCAGGCCGACAAAACCGTGCGCGTGCTGGTGCTGACCGGCGCCGGGCGCGGATTCTGCGCCGGCCAGGACCTGAACGACCGCGCCGTCGGACCGGGCGCCGCAGCGGCGGACCGGCCGCGCGTGGACCTCGGCGAATCCGTCGAAAAATACTATGCGCCGCTGGTCACCACCCTGCGGACGCTCCCCATGCCCGTGATCTGCGCGGTGAACGGCGTGGCCGCCGGCGCCGGCGCCAACCTGGCGCTGGCCTGCGACATCGTGCTGGCCGCGAAATCCGCCAGCTTCATCGAAGCCTTCTGCAAGCTGGGATTGATTCCCGACACCGGCGGCACCTGGGTGCTGCCGCGCCTGATCGGCCCGGCGCGCGCGATGGGCCTGGCCCTGCTGGGCGACAAGCTGCCGGCCGAGAAGGCCGAACAATGGGGACTGATCTGGCGCTGCGTGCCGGACGAGGCCCTGATGATTGAAGCGATGGCGATGGCCGAGCATTTCGCGGCCGCGCCGACCAAGGGCCTGGCGTTCACGAAAAAGGCCATGCTGGCCAGCTGGACCAACACGCTGGAGCAGCAATTGCAGATGGAAGCCGGCATGATGCGCGAGCTGGGCTACAGCCACGACTACCGCGAGGGTGTGGCCGCCTTCATCGACAAGCGCCAGCCCCGGTTCAAGGGAGAGTAATCATGGCACAGGCACTCGAAAAGGGCAGCGTGGTCGCCGTGGTCGGCAGCGGCGCCATGGGTTCCGGCATTGCCCAGGTGGCCGCCGCCGCCGGGCACCTGGTGCGCCTTTACGATACCCGCGGCGAAGCGGTGGCCAAGGCGATCGCCGGCATCGGCAAGGCGTACGACAAGCTGGTCGAGAAGGGCCGCATGGGCGCCGTCGAGGCCAGCCTGGCGCGCGAGCGCCTGCGGCCGGCCGCATCGACGGCGGAGCTGAAGGATGCGGCGCTGGTCGTCGAAGCCATCGTCGAAGACCTGGACGTCAAGCGCGCCCTGTTCGCCGAGCTGGAAAACCTCGTCGGCCCGGACTGCATCCTGGCCACCAACACCTCGTCGATCTCGGTGACGGCGATCGCAGCGGGGCTGAAGCGCCCGGAACGCCTGGTCGGCATGCACTTCTTTAACCCGGTGCCGCTGATGGCGCTGGTCGAAGTCATCAGTGGCATCGCCACCGATCGAAGCGTGGCGGATACCGTCCACGCCACCGCCGCGGCCTGGGGCAAGGACCCGGTGCACGCGAAGTCGACGCCGGGTTTCATCGTCAACCGCGTGGCGCGTCCCTACTATGCCGAGGCCCTGCGCCTGCTGCAGGAACAGGCGGCCGATGCGGCCACGCTGGACGCGGTGATGCGCGACTGCGGCGGCTTCCGCATGGGACCCTTCGAACTGATGGACCTGATCGGCCATGACGTCAACTTCTCGGTCACGCAGTCGGTGTTCAGGGCCTATTTCAACGACCCGCGCTTCACGCCCTCGGTCCTGCAGCAGGAGCTGGTGAACGCCGGCTTCCTCGGCCGCAAATCGGGGCGCGGCTTCTACCGCTACGGCGACGGCGTGACCGTGCCGGCAGCCCAGGCCGAGCCGGCAGTGGAGCGTCCGCATACCGTGCGTATCACCCGCAAGCGCGATCTGTCCGACCCGGTTTTCGATGCGCTGCAGGCCATCGTCACCGAGCGCCTGGCGGCAGCCGGCATCGTGCCGAGCCACCCATCCATGTTCGATGGCAGCGACACCCGCGAAGAGCCGGCCTTCCACGTCAACGGCGCGGCCGTCTACCTGACCGACGGCCGCAGCGCCACCCAGCGCGCGGCGGACGACGGCCATGCGGACACGGTGCTGTTCGACCTGATGCTCGATCCGGCCAGGGCCACCCGCATCGCGCTGGCGAAAGCCGACCAGTGCAGCGAGGAAGCCTGGCATGGCGCGGTCGGCATGTTCCAGGCCGCCGGTTTTACGGTGACGCGCCTCGAGGACGTGCCCGGCATGGCCGTGATGCGCAGCGTCGCCATGCTGGCCAACGAGGCGGCCGACGCCGTCAATCACGGCGTGTGCAGCGCACGCGCCGTCGACATCGCGATGCAGAAGGGCGTTAACTACCCGCGCGGGCCGCTGGCCTGGGCGGATGCCGTCGGCCTGCGCCACGTGGTGACCGTGCTGGCCAGCCTGGCCGGCACCTATGGCGAAGACCGCTACCGCGTCTCGCCGCTGTTGCGCCGCAAGCTCGCGGCAAATCCTGAAGGAGCACGATTCCATGCAGTTTGATGCACAAGCGCTGGCCGAGCTGGCCGGCAGGACCATGTACGAACGCGATCCGGCCAGCCAACGGCTGGGCATGACGCTCGACGAGATCCGTCCCGGCTACGCGCGCATGAGCATGCGCGTGCGCGACGACATGCTGAACGGCCACGGCACCTGCCACGGCGGCTACATCTTCATGCTGGCCGACAGCGCCTTCGCCTTCGCCTGCAACTCGCACAATGTCAACACGGTCGGCGCCGGCTGCAGCATCGATTACCTGTCTCCGGGACGCGAAGGCGACCTGTTGACGGCCGAGGCGCAGGAGCAGGCGCTGTCCGGCAAGACCGGTGTCTACGACATCGTGGTCAGCAACCAGGATGGGCGCAAGGTGGCGCTGTTCCGCGGCAAGTCCCACCGCGTGAACGGCATGGTGGCGGAAGTTTAAAGGAGAACACGATGGTGCAGCGCATTCCCCAACCCGGCGACCTCGAACCGATCGAGCGCGCCAGCCGCGACGAGCTGCAGGCCCTGCAGCTCGAGCGCCTGAAGCAGACGCTGAGGCACGCCTACGAGAACGTGGCGCACTACCGCCGCGCCTTCGACGAGCAGGGCGTGCACCCGGACGACCTGACATGCTTGGCCGACCTGGCGAAATTCCCCTTCACCGAAAAGAAGACCCTGCGCGACAACTACCCGTTCGGCCTGTTCGCCGTGCCGCGCGAACAGGTGGTGCGCGTGCACGCGTCGTCCGGTACCACCGGCAAGCCGACCGTGGTCGGCTACACGCAGCGCGACATCGATACCTGGGCCGGCCTGGTGGCGCGTTCGATCCGCGCGGCCGGCGGCCGCCCCGGCGACATGGTCCATATCGCCTATGGCTATGGCCTGTTCACGGGCGGCCTGGGTGCCCACTACGGCGCCGAGCGCCTGGGCTGCACCGTGGTGCCGATGTCGGGCGGGCAGACCGAGAAGCAGGTCCAGCTGATCCAGGACTTCAAGCCCTCGATCATCATGGTCACGCCCTCGTACATGCTGAACATCGTCGAGGAATTCAAGCGCCAGGGAATCGACCCGGCCACTTCCTCCCTCCAGGTCGGCATCTTCGGCGCCGAGCCCTGGACCGATGCGATGCGCCGCGAGATCGAAGAGGGCGCCGGCATCGACGCGGTCGACATCTACGGCCTGTCCGAAGTGATGGGGCCGGGCGTGGCCAGCGAGTGCATCGAGAGCAAGGACGGCCCGGTGATCTGGGAAGACCATTTCTATCCCGAGATCATCGACCCGGATACCGGCGAAGTGCTGCCGGACGGCGCCGAGGGTGAGCTGGTGTTCACCTCGCTGTCCAAGGAAGCCCTCCCCATCGTCCGCTACCGCACCCGCGACCTGACGCGCCTGTTGCCACCGACCTCGCGTTCGATGCGCCGCATGGGCCGCATCACGGGCCGGTCCGACGACATGCTGATCATCCGCGGCGTGAACGTCTTCCCCAGCCAGATCGAGGAACAGGTGCTGCAGATGCCGGCGCTGGCCCCGCACTACCAGCTGGTGGTCAGCAAGGACGGCCACCTCGACAAGCTGGAAGTGCGCTGCGAGCTGAGGGAAGGGGATTGTCCGCCCGACCGCGTGCAGGCCCTGGCCCAGGAACTGAAACATCGGATCAAGACCTATATCGGGGTGACGACCAGCGTGAACCTGCTGCCCGTACAAGGCATCGAGCGTTCGCTGACGGGCAAGGCCCGGCGCGTGGTCGACCAGCGCAACAAACAACACTGAGGAGATTCATCCATGACTGACGCATTCATTGTCGACGCCATCCGCACCCCCTTCGGCCGCTTCGGCGGCGCGCTGGCCAACGTGCGCGCCGACGACCTGGCCGCGTTGCCGATCGCGGCGCTGATCGACCGCAACCCGGGTGTGGACTGGTCGAAGGTCGACGACGTCTACTACGGCTGCGCCAACCAGGCCGGCGAGGACAACCGCAACGTGGCGCGCATGGCGGCCCTGCTGGCGGGCCTGCCGCCGAGCGTCCCGGGCAGCACCATCAACCGCCTGTGCGGCTCCAGCCTGGACGCGGTCGGCCTGGCCGCGCGTGCGATCCGCACCGGCGAAGCGCATCTGATCGTTGCCGGCGGCGTCGAGAGCATGACCCGTGCCCCCTTCGTGATGGGCAAGGCCGACAGCGCGTTCTCGCGCACGGCGAAAATCGAGGACACCACCATCGGCTGGCGCTTCGTGAACCCGAAGATGAAGGCGCAGTACGGCATCGACTCGATGCCGGAGACTGCCGAGAACGTGGCGCGCGAATTTGGCGTGTCGCGCGCCGACCAGGACGCGTTCGCGCTGCGCAGCCAGCAGCGCTGGGCCGCCGCCAATGCTGCCGGTATCTTCAAAGACGAGATCGTGCCGGTCACCCTGCATACGAAGAAAGGCGAATCGCGCGTATTCGACACCGACGAGCATCCGCGTCCCGACGTGAGCCTGGAAGCGCTGGCCAAGCTGAAGGGCGTGGTGACGCCGGACGGCTCGGTCACCGCCGGCAATGCGTCGGGCGTGAACGACGGCGCCTGCGCGCTGCTGCTGGCATCGCGCACTGCCATCGACCAGTACGGCCTGACCCCGCGCGCGCGCGTGGTCGGCATGACGGCAGTCGGCCTGGAACCGCGCATCATGGGCTTCGGCCCGGCGCCGGCCACCAAAAAGCTGCTGCAGATGACGGGGCTCAGCATCGACCAGATGGACGTGATCGAGCTGAATGAAGCTTTTGCATCGCAGGGCCTGGCGGTGCTGCGTGACCTCGGCCTGGCGGACGATGACGCCCGCGTGAACCCGAACGGCGGTGCGATCGCGCTCGGCCACCCGCTCGGCGCATCCGGCGCGCGCCTGGTGACGGCGGCCGTGAACCAGCTGCACCGCAGCGGTGGCCGCTATGCGCTGTGCACGATGTGCATCGGCGTGGGCCAGGGCATCGCCCTGATCGTCGAGCGGGTGTGAACATGCCCGTGTATGAAATCGACGGCATCCGCCCGGTGGTGCACCCGACCGCCTACGTGCACCCGACCGCGGTGCTGATCGGCGACGTGATCGTCGGCCCGCGCTGCTATGTCGGTCCGCTGGCCTCGCTGCGCGGCGACTTCGGCCGCCTGATCCTGGAAGAGGGCGCGAACGTGCAGGATACCTGCGTGATGCACGGCTTCCCGGAAGACGACACGGTGGTCGGGGTGGACGGCCACATCGGCCACGGCGCGGTGCTGCACGGCTGCCGGGTCGGACCCAATGCGATGATCGGCATGAATGCGGTGGTGATGGACAAGGCCGTGGTCGGAGCGGAATCGATCGTCGGCGCAGCAAGCTTCGTCAAGGCCGGCATGCTGATCCCGCCGCGCAGCCTGGTGCTGGGCGCGCCGGCCAAGGTGGTGCGCGCGGTGAGCGACGACGAGATCGCGTGGAAGAGTTATGGGACGCGGCAGTACCACGACCTGGCGGTGCGCTCGATGAACTCGCTGCGCGAGGTGGAGGCGTTCACCGAGATGGAGCCTGGACGGCCGAAGCTTGTTTTCGATGAGCCGCACAAGCCGAAAAAGTAGCCGTCATCGGAGCACGCTCCAGAATTCGAAACGCAAGCAATATGAGAAAACCTGATCGGAGACCATCATGCACACCCCGTCGACCCTGCAAAGCTACATCGCCGGCCGCTGGCACGGCGAATCGGCCCACCAGCCGCTGCACAGCGCGCTGGACAACCAGCTGATCTACCACACCCACGCCGAGAAAATCGATTTCGACGAAGCCCTGACCTATGCCCGCAAGACCGGCGTGCCGGAGCTGATGCGACTCGACTTCCAGAAGCGCGCCCAGCGCCTGAAGGCCCTGGCCCTGTACCTCATGGAGCGCAAGGAAGAGCTGTACGAGGTGTCGCACCTGACCGGCGCCACCCGGCCGGACAGCTGGGTCGACGTCGAAGGCGGCATCGGCACCCTGTTCGCCTACGCCAGCATGGGTTCGCGCGAGCTGCCGTCGTCGAACGTGCTGCACGAGGGACCGGCCATGGCGCTGGGCAAGCGCGGCGGCTTCGCCGGCACCCACATCCTGGTGCCGCGCGGCGGCGTGGCCGTGCACATCAACGCCTTTAACTTCCCGATCTGGGGCCTGCTCGAGAAATTCGCGCCCAGCTTCCTGGCCGCCATGCCCTGCATCGCCAAGCCGGCCACCGCCACCAGCTACCTGACCCATGCCGTCGTCAAGATGATGATGGAGTCGGGCCTGGTGCCGGAGGGCAGCCTGCAGCTGGTGATCGGCAGCACCGGCGACTTGCTGGACCGCCTGATCGGCTTCGACGCCGTCACCTTCACCGGCTCGGCCGACACCGCCGCCAAGCTGCGCGCCAACGCCAACCTGATCCGCGAGGCGGTGCCGTTCACGGCCGAAGCCGACTCGCTCAACTGCGCGATCCTGGCGCCGGACGTGAGCCCGGACGACGAGGAATTCGACCTGTTCGTCAAGGAAGTCGCGCGCGAGATGACCGGCAAGGCCGGCCAGAAGTGCACGGCGATCCGCCGCGTCATCGTGCCCGAGCAGCATGTCGACGCGGTCGGCGAGCGCCTGCGCGCGCGCCTGGCCAAGATCGTGGTCGGCAACCCGAAGGTCGAGGGCGTGCGCATGGGCGCACTGGCCTCGATGGACCAGCACCGCGACGTGTCGGAGCGGGTCGAGATGCTCGCGCGCGGCAACGAGGTGCTGTGGAGTGCCCGCGACGGCTTCAAGCCGGTGGGTGACAATTGCGCGAATGGCGCCTTCTTCTCGCCGACCCTGATCCTGTGCCGCAACGGCATGAACAACGACGCCGTGCACGACGTCGAAGCCTTCGGCCCGGTCAGCACCATGATGACTTACCGCGACATCGACGAAGCTCTGGTTCTCGCGGCACGCGGCAAGGGCAGCCTGGTGACGACGCTGGTGACGAAGGACCCGGCAATCGCCGCGCATGCGGTGCCGGTGGCGGCCGCCTCGCACGGCCGCGTGCACATCCTCGACCGTGTCTCGGCAGTCGATTCGACCGGTCACGGTTCGCCGTTGCCGCAGCTGAAGCACGGCGGTCCGGGCCGCGCCGGCGGCGGCGAGGAGCTGGGCGGCATCCGCGCGGTAAAACACTTCCTGCAGCGCGCCGCGGTGCAGGGTTCGCCGACCATGCTGACGGCGGTGACCGGCGAATACGTGCGCGGCGCCGAGGTCAAGGAAACGGAAGTCCACCCGTTCCGCCGCTGGTTCGACGACCTGGAAATCGGCCACTCGCTGCTGACCCACCGTCGTACCGTGAGCGAGGCCGACATCGTCAACTTCGGCGGCGTCTCCGGCGACTATTTCTACATGCACTTCGACGAGATCGCGGCCAAGGACACCCAGTTCGGCAAGCGCATCGCCCACGGCTACTTCGTGCTGTCGGCGGCGGCCGGCCTGTTCGTATCGCCGGCGCCGGGCCCGGTGCTGGCCAACTACGGCCTGGACAACCTGCGCTTTGTGGCGCCGGTGGCGATCGGCGACACCATCCGCGCCCGCCTCACCTGCAAGCGCAAGGTCGACCGCAACCGCAGCGACGAACAGGGACGTGGACAGGGCGTGGTGGCATGGGACGTGCAGGTCACCAACCAGCATGACGAGCTGGTGGCCAGCTACGACATTTTGACCCTGGTGCAGAAGCGGGGGGAAGTGCAGTAACAGGAACCCGCAGCTTGTAAACGTCGTCCCCGCGCAGGCGGGGACCCAAGTACTGCGTACGCTAACGATAAGCACGCAAGCTTGGCGGGATAGCGCCAGTGGCGCTATCCCGCCTGCGCGGGAACGACGTGTTAACTGTTCAGGTAAGCCAGCCGCTGCTGCGCCGACTCCTCATCCGGCTCGAACAGCAGCAGCTCCTTCATCACCCGCGTCAGCCCGACGTACAGGTGCCGCACCTCGTTGGTCGCATCCCTGGTGCGCACGAACTCGTCCTGCGCCAGGAAGGGCATCAGCACGTACGGCCACTCGCGTCCCTTGGCGGCCTGGATGGTCGTTACCCGCACCAGGCTGCGGCGAGTGCCGATGCTGTTGGCATTCTTCGAGCGGCGCACCAGGGCGACGTCGTTCTCCATTTGCGTCAGCGTGGCCAGGAATTCCGCGGCTGCTACCCGTCCGTGGGTCGATGCGAAGCGCAGGAAGGCGTCGATCGAGCGGCGCGCCGAGGCGACCCGGTCGCGGCTGACGAAGGCGCGGCTGGTGGCGTCGTGCAGGTCGACCTCATTGCGCAGCATGGCCAGCAGTTCATAGGCGGTCGCGGAGCTGCCCAGGGAGGCCATCCGCGCAATCACGGGGCGGATCAGGTTCTTCGACTGGCGCGCCTGCGGACTGTCGAATTCGGTCTCGCGCAGCAGGGCGCCGTCGAAGAAGCTCTTCAGCACTTCCGGGGTGCGCTTCACCTCGTCCTGCGCATAGCCCAGCACCGACCTGCGCTCGGCCCATTCCAGCTTCCAGTGCTTCGGATCGCGCGTCAGGTAGAAGTAGCGCGACAGCGCCAGCACCATCTGCACGCAGGTCTCGGCATGGCCGCGCAGGGCTGAGTAATCGTTGCTGACGTAGTGCAGGATCCCGCGCAGCAGCAGGATCTCCGGCAGCAGCAGGAAAGTCTCGAAGCCGTCGCATTTGTACGGGATCTTCGCTTCCATCAGCGCGGTCTCGATCTCGATGCTCTGGTCGACGTCGCGCAGCACGACGGCAAAATCGCGATTCGTCGGCTTGGGGCGGCCTTTCTGCAGGGCTTCGCGGATGGCGTCGGCCACCAGCTGCGCGCAGGCACCCGGCTGCGACGGGTCGTACTGCACGCGCCGCACGACGGTGTCGCGGTCGGGGCGGCCTTCGCAGCCGTTGTGGGTCAGCTTGTGGGCGATGGCGGCGGGCGCCCGGCCGAAGCGGTAGGACATCCCCAGCGGGAAGCGCCTGCCGTCCGCGCGATATTCGTCCGTGAAGCGCTGGCCGGAGTAGACCGGATCGGCGCCGCGGTCGCGGTTGATGGTCTGGTCCTTGTCGCCCGCCACCACCAGGCGCGCGCCGCGCCGCAGCCGCGCCAGCAGTTCGAATTCGGCCGCGTTCACGTCATGCCATTCGTCGACCAGGTACAGCGACCAGCGGCGCAGCTCCTGGGCCAGCGTCGGCTGGCGCTGCAGCAGGTAGACCAGGTCGGCGACCGCGTCGTTCGGACCCTGCCAGCGGAATTCCTCGGGGTAGGGATGGCGCTGCGCCTCGTACTCGCGGATGATGTCGGCGACCGGATCCGGCTGGCCGGCCAGCTCGCCGTCGCCGCTTTCGTCGTAGTCGGCGTCGTCGTCGTTACCGTCGTCGTCGTGCGACTCGGTGTCCTTCGGCGCGAACTCGCGCGTGGCCAGCGCGGCCTTCAGCTGGGCCAGGCGGCGCGCGATGTCGTCCAGGTGCTGGTTGTTCTCGTCGAGGCCGAAATTGAAGTCGCTGCGGATGCCCTGTTCCTGGTAGCGTTGCCAGACGCGGCCGGCGGCAGCGACCAGTTCGCCGCGGATGCCTTCGACGTCCTGGTGGACGACGGGCCGGGTGATGCGGCCGCGTTCGGCCAGGTCGTCGATCAGCTGGCGCGCGAAGTCCTCCACCGTCATCACATGGATGCCGCTGTGCTCCGACACTTCTTCCTTCAGCTTTTCATGGAAGCGCAGGCGCGCGCCGCGCGAGAAGCACAGGGCCAGGACGGCCCGTTCGGACAGCCCGTCGGCGCAGGCCTGGCGCGCCTCCATCGCCAGCGTGGTGGTCTTGCCGGCGCCGGCCACGGCGTCGATCAGCTTGACCTTGTTCGGGGATTGCAGGATGGCGGTTTGCTGGCTGTTCGGTTGCGTGGACATGCGTGTTGGTTCTGGCTTTTTGGCTACTATACACTGTCACTTGTCCAAACCTTCAACAAGGAGCGCCCATGAGGCTTGACCTGAGCAGTATCCCGGTACTGAGTGGCACCGGTTATCCCGAACCCTTCGCCGAAGCCGTCAACGGGCGCAGCAGGCAGGCGCTGGGCGATGCCGGCGGCATCACCCAGTTCGGCGTCAACCTGGTGGAACTCCAGCCGGGCGCCGCCTCGTCGCAGCGCCACTGGCATTCGCACGAGGACGAATTCGTGATGGTCGTATCCGGCGAGGTGACGCTCATCACCGACGAGGGCGAGACCCTGATGCGGGCCGGCGACTGCGCCGCTTTCCCGGCCGGCCGGCCGAACGGCCACCACCTGGTCAACCGCGGCTGGGGCATTGCGCTGTTCCTGGCGGTCGGCTCGCGCTTCAAGGAGGACAAGGCCAGCTACCCCGACATCGACCTGCTGTACGACGGCAGCACCGACAGCTATACGAAGCGCGACGGCACCCCCTACCCGAAGCGGGCCGGGCAGGCGCAGTCGGGCGCGCATGGCGACGGCGCGGAGCCGGTGGCGCCGGTGCCGATCGAGGCCGAGACGCTGGAGCCGCGCGTCTACCGCGCCGACCACGGCGAACAGGCCGGCGTCCATCCCGACCGGATCAGTCCGGGCGAAGCTCGATAGCGAACAGCTCCTCCACCGTCACCCCCAGCACCTTCGCCAGCTTGAGCGCGAGGATGGTCGAGGGCACCATGTGTCCGGCCTCGATCGCGTTCACCGACTTGCGGGTGACACCGGCGCGCTCGGCCAGCCCGGCCTGGGTCAGGTCGAGCCGGGCACGCTGGATCCTCATCGTCGTGCTCAGGTGTTCGCTCATTGCTTCACCCATCAGCGGTCATACCAGAGCAGGCTGGCCAGGACGGTGGCGCTACCGATCGTGACGGCGCCGCCTGCCATCAGGGCGACGGCGTTGGCGGCTCCGCTCCAGCTCAAGGCCAGCGCCAGCGCCGGCTGCAGGCCCAGCATGGCAAAGAAACCGTTGCGCCAGGCGCGCTGCAGGCTGGCCTGGCGCAGCTCGTCCTTGCGCATGGCTTCCAGGGCGCGCGGGTCGACGCGCTTGACCATGCCGTACAGCGCCGCCGCGGTGATCGTGATAATCACCGGCAGTAGCGTCCACAGCGCGCCGCCCTGCAGGGCCGCCACGCCCATCAGCAGGACCAGCCCCAGCGCCGCCAGCAGGTGGCGGTGCGACATGCGCGCGGCAGCATCGATCGACGTCAGTTTCTCGGCCATCTTCCTGCTCTTTGATGAGTTATGGAAATGGCAGTGTAAGCTCAGCGACTCATAAAGTAACCTATCAGTTACATCAGGATGGCATGCCGCGATGCTTCACCCGCAGCATGCCGTCCGCTTCGACGATGGCGCGCAAGCGTTCATAATCGAGCACGGCGCTGACGTCGGTCTCCAGCGGATGCGAATGGGTGGTGGTCACGACGATGCTGGCCATGCCGGCAGCCGCCGCCGACTGCAGCCCGGCCAGCGTATCCTCGAATACCAGGCAATCGCCCGGCGCCACGCCCAGCTTGCGCGCGCCCAGCAGGAAGGGATCGGGCGCCGGCTTGCCGCGTTCGACATCTTCGGCGGCCACCAGCACGTCCGGGATCGGCAGGCCGGCGGCGGCGATGCGCGCCTCGGCCAGCTTGCGCGGCGCCGAGGTGACGATGGCCCAGCGCTCGCGCGGCAGGCCGGCCAGGAAGGCGGCGGATCCTTCGATGGCTTCGATCCCGGCCACGTCCTCGATCTCGGCACGCGTGATGAAGGCGGCTTCGCGCACCGGATCGACGCCCGGCAGCGCCAGCGCGCGGATGGTTTCCTCGGTGCGCTTGCCGTGGATGGTCGGCAGGAAGGCCTCGACGTCCAGGCCGTGGCCCTTGGCCCAGCGGCCCCAGACCCGCTCGGCGGCCTTGATCGAGGTGAGGATGGTGCCGTCCATGTCGAACAGGAAGGCGGAAAAAGGCCGGTCGGGCAGCTTGGTCTGGGAAATCTGGATCACTGATGGCTTTCTTGTCGATGGGGCAGGCTAGTAGAGCCGGCCGGAATTCACCTTGCGCTCGTAGCGGTCGTGCACGTGCTGGCTGATGAAGGCGGACAGGCCGCGCCCGGCCTTGGCCAGCTCTTGCATCTTGGCGACGTTGGCGGCGCCGGCGCTGTCCTCGGTGTAGAGGTAACGGTCGCCGTTCCTGAACTGGACGATGATCTGGCCGGCGTCGATGTCGTAGGCGACCACGCCCGACTCGCCGCCCAGGTTTTTATAGCGGTGCATCTTTCATCCCCCGCGAGAATGTCCCGCAGAGGATTCTACGTAGGGTGGGCACACCGTGCCCACGCGTTACGCTCAGTCAGCCAATTGCCCGCGCACGCGTTCGATGGCCTTGCGCACCTGGTTCGGCGCCGTCCCGCCGACGTGGTCGCGCGCCGCCACGGAACCTTCCAGCGTCAGCACGGCAAACACGTCCTGCTCGATCAGCGGCGAGAATTCCTTCAAGCGATCCAGCGGCATCTCGGACAGGTCGCAGCCGGCGTCGTCGCAGGCACGCACCGCATGCGCTACGGCCTCGTGGGCATCGCGGAAGGGCAGGCCCTTCTTGACCAGGTAGTCGGCCAGGTCGGTCGCGGTGGCATAGCCCTGCAGCGCGGCGGCGCGCATGTTCTCGGCCTTCACGGTGATGCCGGAAGCCATGTCGGTGAAGATGCGCAGGGTATCCAGTACCGTATCGACGGTGTCGAACAGCGGTTCCTTGTCTTCCTGGTTGTCCTTGTTGTAGGCCAGCGGCTGGCCCTTCATCAGGGTCAGCAGGCCCATCAAGTGGCCGTAGACGCGACCGGTCTTGCCGCGCGCCAGTTCCGGCACGTCCGGGTTCTTCTTCTGCGGCATGATCGACGAACCGGTGCAGAAGCGGTCGGCGATGTCGATGAAGCCGACACGCGGGCTCATCCACGTCACTAGCTCTTCCGACATGCGCGAGATGTGCATCATCAAGACCGATGCGGCGGCCGTGAACTCGATCGCGAAATCGCGATCAGACACAGCATCGAGCGAGTTGTGGCTGACGTCCTCGAAACCCAGGGTCCTGGCCACGCGCAGGCGGTCGATCGGGAAGGTGGTGCCCGCCAGGGCGGCGGCACCCAGCGGCAGGCGGTTCACGCGGCGGCGCGTGTCCTGCATGCGCTCGGCATCGCGGCCGAACATCTCGACATAGGCCAGCAGGTGGTGGCCGAAGGTCACCGGCTGCGCCACCTGCAGGTGGGTAAAGCCTGGCATGATGGTATCCGCGTGGCGTTCCGCCAGGTCGGTCAGGGCGCTGCGCAGACCCTTCAGCAGGACAAGGATGTCGTCGATGGCGGCGCGCATGTACAGGCGGATGTCGGTCGCCACCTGGTCGTTGCGCGAGCGTCCGGTATGCAGGCGTTTGCCGGCGTCGCCGACCAGTTCGGTCAGGCGCTTCTCGATGTTCAGGTGGACGTCCTCCAGGTCGAGCAGCCACTCGAACTGGCCGGCTTCGATCTCGCTCCGGATCTGGGCCATGCCGCGTTCGATGTCGGCGCGGTCCTGGGCGCTGATGATGTTCTGCGCCGCCAGCATCTCGGCGTGGGCCAGCGAGCCCTGGATGTCGAACAGGGCCAGGCGCTTGTCGAAGAACACGGAGGCGGTATAACGCTTGACGAGGTCGGAAACAGGTTCGGAGAAGCGGGCCGACCAGGCTTCCGCTTTTTTGGACAGTTGTGCGGTCATGATGGAGGAGGGTGTGGGGAGATCCTTGGATCCCTGATTATAAACTGTGCACCGCCTTGCTTTCCCAAAGATGACTTTAGGAAAAAAATGCGGGATCATGTGCCTGTTAGAAATCATAAGGAGACAGGCGTGAAGCGTTCGACATTGATGTTGGTGGCGATAGTGGTGGCCATCGGCGGTATCTACGGCGCCAAGGCGCAGACAGCGCCCAGCCCGGCGGTTCCTGCGGCTCCGGCAGCGGCTGCGGCACAGGCTGCACCGGCTGCACCGGCGGCTCCGGCGCCAGGTTCCCCCGGCTATCAGGCTCGCGCGGCCGACGTCGACAGCGTCGACGGCATTGTCGGCGCGCTGTACGACGTGATTTCCGGCGCGGCCGGCAAGCCGCGCGACTGGGACCGCATGCGTTCGCTGTTCGCGCCGGAAGGCCGCCTGATGGCGGTGGGTGCCCGTCCCGACGGCAGCTTCGTCCTGCGCGCCATGAGCGTCGAGGATTACATCGGGCGCAACAGCAAGGCCTTCGCCACCATGGGCTTTTTCGAGCGTGAAGCGGCGCGCACGAGCGAGACCTTCGGGCAGATCGTGCACGTGTTCAGCACTTACGAATCGCGCCACGCGCCCGGCGATGCCAAGCCTTTCCAGCGCGGCATCAACAGCATCCAGCTCTACCATGACGGCAAGCGCTGGTGGATCGTGAACGTGCTGTGGCGCGCCGAGGATGAGCGCTTGCCTCTGCCGGAGCGCTACCTGGGCAGCCACTGAAGCGGCAGGCAGCGCACGATTGGCGTAATCGACCCTGGCGCCGCGAACAGCGCTAGAATTGGTTTTTTTACCAGATTTGACGAGCTGCGCTGCCCATGACTCCGACCACCAACGATTCCAAGTTCCAGGTCAGCACCGATCGCACGCGCCTGGACATCCCGATGATTTATCGCTTCCTCAGCGAAAACTCGACCTGGGCCGTCGGCATCTCTCGCCCCGTGGTCGAGAGCGCCATCGAAAACTCGCTGTGCTTCGGCGGCTACCTGGATGGACGCCAGGTCGCGTTCGCGCGCGTGGTTACCGACTACGCCACGTTCGCCCACCTGTGCGACGTCTTCGTCCTTCCCGAATACCGCGGCCATGGCTATGCCAAGCAGTTGCTCCGCTTCGTCATGGAGCATCCGAGCCTGCAGGGGCTGCGCCGCTTTACCCTGAATACCACCGACTCGCACAGCCTCTACACCCGGTTCGGATTCACGGCGCCGCAACATCCCGGCACCGTCATGGAGCGTTTCTCTCCGAACATTTATCTGACCTGACTCGGCTCAACACGGCGCCAGCCCTCTACAATCAGGCTTACGATTGTTCCATCGGTCAAGATTGGGAGGGGAGTCCATGTTGCGGATTGCACTGCGCGTCGTCCTTGTCTTGCTGGCGCTTGCCAGTGCCCAGTTCGTCTCCGGTGCCGAAGCGACCGTCGCCAAGGGCGCGCCCAAGGGATCGCTGGTCATCATCGGCGGCAATCTGCGTCCCGCTAACGCTCCGGTCTGGGAACGGGTGTTGCAGCTGGCCGGCGGCAAGGATGCGCGCATCGCCGTGTTCGCGTCCGCATCCGGCTATCCTGAAAAATCCGGCAAGAGCCTGGTCGACCGCCTCAACAGCTATGGCGCGAAGGCCTTCTTCGTGCCGGTGGCCGTGAAACTGGCCGGCAGCGATTACCATACCGCCGCCGACGATCCCAAATTGGCCGAGCTGGTGCGGTCCGCCGGCGGCGCCTTCTTCGCCGGCGGCGACCAGAGCCGCATCACGAGCGCGCTGCGCCACGAGGACGGCAGCAACACCCGGGTGCTCGATGCCTTGTGGGACATGTACCGGCGCGGCGGCGTGATCGCCGGCACCAGCGCCGGCGCCGCCATCATGAGCAGCACCATGTTCGGCCGCCCGCGCACGGTGCTGGCCACGCTCAAGCTGGGCGTGGAGGACGGCAAGGAAATCACCGATGGCCTGGGTTTCATCGGTGACGACGTCTTCGTCGACCAGCACCTGCTGGTGCGCGGCCGCTTCGCGCGCATGCTGCCGGCCATGCTGGCCAAGGGCTACAAACTGGGCCTGGGCGTCGACGAGGACACCGCCATGGTGGTGCTGCCCAACCGCGACGTCGAGGTGCTCGGCTACAAGGGCGCGCTGGTGCTCGACCTGGCCAACGCCAGCGCGCGCGAGGGCGCCTTCAACGTCAGCAACGTGCGGGTCAGCTACCTCGACAACGGCGACCGCTTCAACATCGCGACCCACGAATTCACGCCGTCCGAGGAAAAGGCCGACGGCAAGCTCGACCCTTCGCGCCCGTATTACCGCGAACCCCTGTTCGCGGCCGACATCCTCGGCAACACCACGGTCGTCGACCTGATGAGCAAGCTGATCGACAGCGACCAGCCGGAAGCCATCGGCCTCACCCTCGGCAGTCCGAACGGCGTGCAGCCCGACCTCGGCTTCGAATTCCGCTTCACCCGCGCGACCGACAGCGTCGGCTACGAATCGGCCTCGACCGATTCCTATTCGATCTACAACCTGCGCCTCGACATCCGGCCGATCCTGATCCGGCGCCCGCTCTACCAGTACAAGCAGCCCTGAGCCGCTTCGGCGTGTTCCGTGGCAAATGGACAGGTTGTCAATGCGGCAGTGAGCAGTAGCGTCGACGGATTACAATACATGGCGTTAATTGCTTCATAAGAAACGACATGCTCCGATTCTCGTTCCGCCTGCTGGCCGCCGCGCTGGCGCTGGCTTCTGGTGCCGTCCAAGCCCAGGCGCCAGCCACCGTCCGTCTCGACTACACCCACAGCGGCAATGCGCTGTCCGAGCAATACGCCATCGAGCGCGTGCTGATCGAACCGCTGCCCTGGCCGGGCGACCTGTCCCAGCCTTTCGACAATACGAATCGCGGCAATAATCGCTTGGAAGTGGCGGATGCGAAGACCGGCGACCTGCTGTACTCGCGCGATTTTTCGACCGTGTTCGGCGAGTGGAAGACGACCGAGGAGGCCAATAAGCTCAGCCGCGGATTCCACGAGTCGGTGCGCTTTCCGAAGCCGGACCGTCCAGTGCGCGTGCGCATCCTGAAGCGCGACGAGCGCAACGAGTTTTCGGTGGCCTGGAGCGTCGAGGTCGACACGAACGGCCAGGACGTCGTGCGCACCCAGCCGCCAGCGCCCGCCAGGCCGATCCCGATCAGGGTCAGCGGACCTTCGCCGCAGAAGGTCGACCTGTTGATCCTCGGCGATGGCTATACGCAGAAGGACATGCAGAAGTTCGAAGAGGATGCACTGCGCCTGAGCAAGCACCTGTTCGAGGTCTCGCCGTTCAAGGAGCGGGCCAAGGATTTCAATGTCTGGGCGATGGCGGTGCCGACCCAGGAATCGGGCATCACCCGGCCCTCGACCGGCGTGCACCACGCCTCGGCATTGGGAACGCGCTACGACATCTTCGGCAGCGAGCGCTACGTGCTGACCCTGGACAACCGTGCGCTGCGCGACATCGCCCAGTACGCGCCCTATGAGTTCATCGAAATCCTGGTCAACAACGACACCTATGGCGGCGGTGGAATCTTCGGCCAGTTCAGCACGGCGGCGGCCAGCAACGACTGGGCCAATTACCTGTTCGTGCACGAGTTCGGCCACCATTTCGGCGGCCTTGCCGACGAGTACTACACCTCGCCGGTTGCTTACCAGTCGAGCGGCGCGCGCATGGAGCCGTGGGAGCCGAACGTGACCGCGCTGCGCGACCCGGGCAAGCTGAAATGGAAGCGGCACGTGCAGGCGGGCACGCCACTGCCGACGCCGTGGCCGAAGGCGGAGTACGAGGAATACTCGCGCGCCTACCAGAAGCGGCGCGCGGCGCTGCGGGCGGCGAACCGTCCGGAGTCGGAGATGAGCGCGCTGTTCAGGGAAGACCTGGCGCATACCAACGCGCTGTTTTCGACGGCGCGCTACCGCAGCGCGATCGGCGCCTTCGAGGGCGCCAATTACGAGGCCAGCGGCTATTACCGCCCGGCCATGCAGTGCATCATGTTCGACCGCAGCGAACAGTTCTGTCCTGTGTGCCAGGACGGCATCAGCGAGATCATCGACCTGTACGCGCGCCCGGCGAAATAAGTGTTTGGACGGCAAGGCACCGAAGGGTGCGCTGCCGAACAGATGAAGGGAGCGTCCCGCTCCTATTCTCGACGCATACCTAAAGCAACGGGAATCATCATGAACAAACTCCTCACCATCCTCATCGGCGGCCTGCTGGCCGCTTCCGCCCAGGCCCAGACCCAGACGCAATCCCAGGCCAAACCCCAGCCGCGCGAACAGGCCGGCAGCAGTGCCAACACGGCCCCGATCGGGCAGGCGGTGTCGGGCCATAACTCGACCGCCGCCGGCGTCTCGGGCACCGGCCTGCATACCGACGGCAGCGCCACCACCGGCAGCGCGCATGGCGTCACCGGCGAGCAGGCGGCCGGCGTGAACAGTGCCGGCCAGGTCACCAGCAGGAGCACGGCCGTGGTCGGCGTCGCGCCGCAGAAGGCGGACAGCGTGAATGCGCAGGCCACTAACACGACGCCTCCGAACAGCACCGCAGCCGATGCGAAGGCGACCGGCGGACGCGGCAAGGCCGGTACCAAGGCCGAGCGGGAAATCCGCAAGGCGAACACGCGCAAAGTGAAGGAGCCGGTCGGAGCGCGCCTGAAGACCGAGCATTCGGCCAGGGAAGGCCTCGAAAAGCGCGCCGAGGTCAAGGAGAAGTCCGATCGCAAGGCGGCCAATCGCGCGGCCGGCGGCGATACCGAGAACCGCTGAAAAATTCTGTCACAACTTTAACAATGCTTCCTTTTGCTGTGTGCGTTTGCGAACAGAGTCAATACATCCGGGGAGCATATTCTGTGGGCTCGAATTAATAAAAAGTCATGGCGTCCCTGCGGCGCCACCCACCATAGACGGAATAGGAGAATTACCATGAATAAACTGCTCGCTACCTTGATCGCTGGCCTGTTCGCCACCTCGGTGTATGCCCAGACCCAAGCCCAGAGCACCAGCTCGACCGGCGCCCCGGTATCGGCCGCCACCAGCCAGACCCCGGCCACCACCGCCAACGGCATGACCCGGGCTCCCGGCACCACCGTCGTCGGCACCGCCACCCCGTCCAGCGGCACCTCGGGCATGACCGGCACCACCAGCGCCTCGACCGGCAACGCCGATGCCGACAAGGACATCGCCAAGGCCAACGAGAAGGAAGCCAAGGAAGTCGCCAAGCAGGACGAGAAAATCTCGAAGGCCACCGGCAAGGCCAACGAGAAAAAGGCCAAGGCCCAGCACAAGGCCGACAAGAAGATCGCTGACGCCAACGAAAAAGTGACGAAGGCCGATCCAGAAGACAAGGGCAAGGCATCGGCCAAGGCCGAGAAGAAAATCGCCGACGCCCAATACGACGCCAACAAGACCATGATCAAGGCCGACGAAAAGGCCCAGAAGAAGGTCGTGGACGCCAACGCCGAGAAGGCCAAGGCGCATGCCAAGGCCAACGAGAAGAAGGCCGAAGCGATGGCCGACGCGCACAAGGACGCTGCGAAGTAATCTCCCCGGCTGTTGCACCCGTCCGGACCTGGTCCGGGCGGCGTGACCTCGACGCCGGCGCATCCGCGCCGGCGCTCTTCTGTTCGCCCCCCAATTTCACAATTGTCTGTATGCCAGTCTGATCGACTTTCGCTCACGCGGATGGCGAAAGGCGGTTTCATTGATATATGGCATTGATTTAAATAGGATTTTCTTTGAATGTTGTTTTTTATAACATTACAAAACCGTAATGTTGCACATATTGCGAGCTCATCAGTTGTCTCGTAGACTGGATTTTTAACATTTCAGTCGCCGGTCCAACAGGAGGAGTCGTATCGTGTTGCGTTCCTCAGCTCGGCCTTACCGCATTTCCCTTCCGCTTTCCCGTTCGCGAGCGCACGTTCCGCTGCCGCCGCGCTAGTTCCTCCGTAATACACCGATTCGCGTCCGCCTGAAACCACGCAGGCGGATTTGCAAGGCATTCGAGCGCCAGGCCGGCGCACGCCTGTATGTCGGCCTGTCGTTTGGATACACCGTCGCGGCCAGGGCCAACAGCCCTGGCTGGAGGGTTGGAGACCGTCCCAACAGGGGCGACATTATTTCAATAAGACCGAAACGGAGAAAAAATGCATTTCAGCCGCAAACTCAGCCTGCTCGCGGCAGGCCTGGCATGTGCTTTCGCTGCGCACGCACAAACCATCAAGGAAACGCCGAATTCCCAGTTCAAGCCTACCGGCAAGGGCTGGGGCGAGCTGGACAACGTCGCCATGCGAAACTCGGGCGGCCAGGCCGGCGGTGCCACGCGCAGCGCCAGCACGTCCAACCTGACCTTCCACGGCGGTCCCGTGATGGTGGCGCCGACCAATATGTACTATATCTGGTACGGCTCGCAGTGGGATGCCGCATCGCAGAACGTGCTGACCAACCTGGGCCAGCACATCGGCGGCTCGCCTTACTTCAACATCAACACGACCTACTACAACGGCTCGAACGTGCACGTGCAGAACAGCGTGACCCTGGCCGGCACCACGACCAATACCGGCACCTACGGCACCCAGCTGACCGATGCGAACATCGCCTCGATCGTGTCGGATGCGATTACCTCGGGCAAGCTGCCGTCCGATCCGAACGGCGTCTACGTCGTGCTGACCGACCACTCGACCACCGCGACCTCGGGCTTCTGCACCCAGTACTGCGGCTGGCATGACCACACCGCGGTGGGCGGCACGGACATCAAGTACGCCTTCGTCGGCAATGCCGAAACCCAGTGCGCCTCGGCCTGCGGCGCGACCAGCCCGAGCCCGAACAACACCCCGGGTGCGGACGGTGCCGCCAGCGTGCTGGCCCACGAGCTGGAAGAAGCCGTCACCGATCCGAACCTGAACGCCTGGTACTCGAGTTTCGACGGCAAGGAAAACGCCGACAAGTGCGCATGGAACTTCGGCAGCACGTCGCTGGCATCGAACGGCGCCAAGTACAACCAGACCTTCGGCACCATGAAGTACCTGATCCAGCAGAACTGGCTCATCGCCAGCACCCAGAAGTGCGTGCAGCACTATCCGTAAGCAGGCCTGCGTCGGACCTGGTCTGACGCTATCCTGAGCATGTGGCGCCCGCCGTGGCACTGGCGGGTGCCATCTTTTTCATTTCCCTGTCGAGGCATATGAAACGATTCCTGATTCTCCTGGGCCTGCTGGCCACCTTCGGCGGCGCGCTCGCGGCCGGCCAGGTCGCGCCGAACGGGCGCGGCGGCGCGGTGACGCCGACCCGCAACGTCCTCACCTTCACCAAGCTCGAAAACGCCTGGCTCGAGGCAGTGCAGCGGCGCGACGCCGAGGCCCTGGGCCGCCTGCTGGCGGACGACTTCGAGATCCGCACCGCCGCGGCGCCGGGCGTGCCGACCGCGCGCGCCGAAGCCTTGCGCGAATCGCTGCGCGCGCCCGTGTCGAGGTCGACGATCGACCAGATGGCGGTGCACGAGTATGGCGACCTGATGCTGGTCAGCTTCCTGTGGACGCTCGCGGACGGCGCCGCGCCGCAGTCTTTCTTCGTGGTCGATACCTGGAAGCGCAGCGGCGACACGTGGAAGGCGGCGGTGCGCTACGCCGCGCCGGTTGGCGACGGCGCCGCGATGGTGCCGGGAGCGATCGCGCCCAGCGCCCAGTCGCTGCGCAAGAAGATGTGACGCCATGGCCTCCCTGCTGGACAGAAAACTCGGATTCGCCATGGTCTGCGCGGGCGGCGTGGCTGTCGGGGTGACGGCGGCGCTGTGGCTGCAAGGCAGCGGCGCGCCTGCCGCCAGGCCGGTGCCCGCCGCGGCCTCCGCCTGGGATGGCGCGATCGGCCCCGGCAGCCTGGCCGCGCCGGCACCCGGCAGCGGTGGCGCCCCCGGCATGGCAGCCTTGAGCGAACCGACACTGACGGATGCCGGCGGCCGCCTCGTCATCGGCTTGCCGCTGCGCCAGCTGATCGATTCCTACGTCCTGAAGGCCGGCGCCGGGCGCCAGGCGCGCGCTGCCGAACTGCGCGCTTACCTGCGCCGGCGACTCGCGCAGCCGGCGCTGGCCCAGGCGGAGGGATTGGTCGGCGACTACCTGCGCTACCTGGATGCCGAGCAGGCGCTGCGCGCGCAGCTGCGCATTGCGCCGCTTGGCGAGAGCGGCCTGGACATTGCCCAGGTCGGGAAGCTGCAGGACTGGCAGCGGCAGCGCGCGCAACTGCGCGAACGGATGTTGGGCACGGTCGCGGCGCAGGCGTGGTTCGCGGCCGAGGATGCCGGTTGCAGCACCGCCCTGGCGGACTGGCGCACGATGCGCGCGCCGGTCGGGTCGGCGGAAGTGGATTCGAACGAACTGCAGGCGCGGCGCCTGCACGGCGCCATGCTGGAACAGCGCCGCGAGGAGGACGCCCGGACCTGCGCCGGACAGCTCATCGACGGCCTGGCCGCCGGCGCCGGAACATGATGGGATCGATGGAATGGAAACGATGATAAAGATGATAAAGATGAAAGCGGTGGCGGCGATGGCGGCGATGGCAATCAGCGCGGCAGTCAGCGCGGCAGCCGGCGCGGCAACCCAGCCGCATGCCGAAACGCCGGACGAGGCGCGCGTCCACAAGCTGGTGGAGCCGCGCATGGGCAATAACGTGAAGGTGGATGCGGTGGAGAAGACACCGTATGGCGGCCTGTACGAGATCCGTACCGGCGGCGACATCTTCTACACCGATGCGGGAGCGCGCTACATGTTCGTCGGAAAGGTGGTCGACCTGGGGACGCTGCAGGATCTCACGCGCGCGCGCACCGACGAGCTGGCGGCGATCCGGTTTGCCGACCTGCCGCTGGAGATGGCGATCAAGACCGTGAAGGGAAATGGCGAGCGGGTGATGGCGGTGTTCGAGGACCCGAACTGTCCGTACTGCCGCAAGCTGCACGAGACCCTGCGCGGCATCGATAACGTGACCGTCTACACCTTCCTGTTGAATATCCTGTCGGAAGATTCGGCGGCCAAGTCGAAGAATATCTGGTGCGCCGCCGACCGCACGCAGGCCTGGCAGCAGTGGATGCTGGAAACCAAGGCGCCGCCGGCCGCGCCGGCCGGCTGCATCGCACCCGGCAAGCAGGTGCTGGCGCTGGGCCGGAAGCTGCACGTGCAGGGCACGCCGACGATCTATTTTGCCGATGGATCGCGCAGCGGCAGCGGCTTCGACGCGGCGACCCTGGAAGCGCGGCTGCGCAAGCTTACTAAACCGTAATAGTGTGCTTATTGCGACCCCGGTGCTTGTCTCGTAGACTGGTTTGCAACTTGATTCATCCGGTCAAGCACGATCCGTAAGCAGGATGCGCCCGACGGCAGTCGGACGTCATCCTGTTCAAGTGGCACCCGCCAGGGCACTGGCGGGGGCCACCTTTTTATTGGCCCTCGCCGGTCGTGCGCATCGCCAGGTCTTTCGCCTTCAGCTTCGCCGACAGCGGCTTGCCCTTGCGCGCCCGCTTGCCGAAGTGCGGCTCCAGGCCGACGCCGAACAGTTCCACGGTACGCGGCTTGTCGCCGGCCCAGGTGCCGCTGACATTCACGCCTTTCGGGCTGATCGGCTGGGCCGCCAGCAGCTTTTCCTTCGGCTCCAGCTCCATCAGCGTCACGCCGCGGCCGCCGTTGGTCAGCACCTTCATCTCGTCGATACCGAACACCAGCACGCGGCCCTTTTCGGACAGGCAGGCCACCGCACCGGCATTGTCCGCCACCACGCGCGGCGGCAGCGGGACGGCGCCGTCGTCCAGGGTGATGAAGGACTTGCCGCCCTTCAGACGGGTCGCCATGTCGCCGGCCTTGGCGATGAAGCCGAAGCCGGAAGACGTCGACAGCAGCAGGCGCGTCTCGGCATTGCCCGCGAAGTAGTACAGAATGCGTCCGCCGCCCGACAGGTCGACCAGGGTCGTGATCGGCACGCCGTCGCCGCGCGACCCCGGCAGGGCGGCCACCGGCACGGAGTATGCCTTGCCGTTGTCGCCGATGCACAGCAGCGTATCCACGGTGCGGCATTCGAAGACATAGCCAAGGGAGTCGCCGGCCTTGAAGGTGAACTGGGCCGGATCGTGGCCGATGCCGGTGCGTGCGCGCACCCAGCCCTTCTCGGAAACGATCACCGTCACCGGCTCGTCGACGATCTTCTGCTCGGCCACGGCCTTCTGCGCTTCTTCGATCAGGGTGCGGCGGTCGTCGCCGAACTGCTTCGAGTCCGCTTCGATCTCGCGGATGATCAGGCGCTTCATGGAAGACGGATTGTTCAGGATGTCTTCGAGCTTTTCCTTCTCCCCGCGCAGCTCGGCCAGCTCCTGCTGGATCTTGATCGCTTCCAGGCGCGCCAGCTGGCGCAGGCGGATCTCGAGGATGTCCTCGGCCTGGCGCTCGGACAGGCGGAAGCGCTCGATCAGCGCGGCCTTCGGCTCGTCCGAATTACGGATGATGGCGATGACCTCGTCGATGTTCAGCAGGACGATCTCGCGGCCTTCCAGGATATGGATGCGGTCGTTGACCTTGCCGAGCTTGAACTCGGTACGGCGGCGCACCGTCACGAAGCGGTAGTCGATCCACTCCTGCAGGATCTCGGTCAGGCCCTTCTGGCGCGGACGGCCGTCGCCGCCGATCATCACCAGGTTGATCGGGGCCGAGGTCTCCAGCGAGGTATGCGCCAGCAGCATCAGCATGAACTCGGCCTGGTCCTGGTTCTTCGACTTCGGCTCGAACACCAGGCGCACCGGGGCCTCGCGGCCGGATTCGTCGCGCACGGCATCCAGCGCGCCGAGGATGGTCTGCTTCAGCGCCAGCTGGTCGGGCAGCAGGGTCTTCTTGCCGACCTTGATCTTCGGGTTGGTCAGTTCCTCGATCTCTTCCAGCACGCGCTGCGAGGACACGCCCGGCGGCAGTTCGGTGACGACCGCCTGCCACTGGCCGCGCGCCAGTTCCTCGATCTTCCAGCGTGCGCGCACCTTCATCGAGCCGCGCCCGGTGGCGTACATGTCGGCGATGTTCGAGGCCGGCGTGATGATCTGGCCGCCGCCCGGGTAGTCCGGCCCGGGCATCAGCGTCATCAGCTCGGCGTGGGTGATCTTCGGATTGCGGATCATCGCCACCGCCGCCGCCGCCACTTCGCGCAGGTTGTGCGAAGGGATCTCGGTGGCCATGCCCACCGCGATGCCGGAGGCACCGTTCAGCAGCAGCATCGGCAGGCGGGCAGGCAGGGTGCGCGGCTCTTCGCTGGAGCCGTCGTAGTTCGGCTGGAAGTCGACCGTGCCCATGTCGATCTCGTCGAGCAGCAGGCGCGATACCGGCGTCAGGCGCGCTTCGGTGTAGCGCATCGCCGCCGCGCCATCGCCGTCGCGCGAGCCGAAGTTGCCCTGGCCGTCGATCAGCGGGTAGCGCAGCGAGAAGTCCTGGGCCATGCGCACCAGCGCGTCATACACGGACTGGTCGCCGTGCGGGTGCAGCTTGCCGAGCACGTCGCCGACCACGGTCGCCGATTTGCGCGGCTTGGCGGTCGGGCCCAGGCCCAGCTCGTTCATCGAATACAGGATGCGGCGCTGGACCGGCTTCTGGCCGTCGGACACGTCCGGCAGCGCGCGGCCTTTCACGACGGAAACCGCGTAGTCCAGGTAGGCGCGTTCGGCGAAGGTGGAGAGGGTGAGCGTCTCGGCGTCAATGCCGGCCGGCTCGTGTTGTTGTTCGAAGAGGCTTGCTTGGCTCATATTGTTTATTCGTTCCTGTGGCGCGGAAGGCTGCTCAGGCAAACTTGGGTTCCCGCCTTCGCGGGAACGACGCTACGGTGTCACGTCATTCCCGCGCAGGCGGGAATCCAAGCTCGTCGAGTCGTCGCGCTGTGTCCTTGATCAGATATCTGCTTCCGTCTCGTTGCCGTGCTCTTCCAGCCATGCACGGCGGGCGGCGGCTTCGCCTTTACCCATCAGCATGTTGAAGCGTGCCGACGATTCGGCCAGGTTGTAGTCGCCAAAGGCCACTGGCAGCAGGCGCCGGGTATCCGGGTTCATCGTGGTTTCCCACAGCTGTTCGGCGTTCATCTCGCCCAGGCCCTTGAAGCGGGAGATGCTCCACACGCCTTCCTTTAGGCCTTCCTTCTTGAGCTTGTCCTCGATCGCCAGCAGCTCGCCGTCGTCCAGCGCGTACAGCTTCTGGATCGGCTTCTTGCCGCGCGCCGGCACGTCGACGCGGTACAGCGGCGGGCGCGCGACGCACACGTGGCCATCCTTGAACAGGGCCGGGAAATGCTTGAAGAACAAGGTGAGCAGCAGCACCTGGATGTGCGAGCCGTCGACGTCCGCGTCCGACAGGATGCAGATCTTCCCGTAGCGCAGGCCGGACAGGTCCGGCGTGTCGCTTGAACTGTGCGGGTCGACGCCGATCGCCACCGCGATGTCGTGGATCTCGTTGTTGGCGAACAGGCGGTCGCGGTCGGTTTCCCAGGTGTTCAGCACCTTGCCGCGCAGCGGCAGGATGGCCTGGAATTCCTTGTCGCGGCCCATCTTGGCCGAGCCGCCCGCCGAGTCGCCCTCGACCAGGAACAGTTCGTTGCGGGTGATGTCGGTCGATTCGCAATCGGTCAGCTTGCCCGGCAACACGGCCACGCCCGAGGACTTCTTCTTCTCGACCTTCTGCAGCGAACGCAGGCGGGATTGCGCCTGCTTGATGACGAGTTCGGCCAGCTTCTTGCCGTAGTCGACGTGCTGGTTCAGCCACAATTCGAGCGGCGGACGGGTGAAGGTCGACACCAGCTTCACGGCGTCGCGCGAATTCAGGCGCTCCTTGGTCTGGCCCTGGAACTGCGGGTCCAGCACCTTCGCCGACAGCACGAACGAGACCCGTGCGAACACGTCTTCCGGCAGCAGCTTGACGCCTTTCGGCAGCAGCGAGTGCATCTCGACGAAGCTCTTCACGGCGCCGAACAGGCCATCGCGCAGGCCGGATTCGTGGGTGCCGCCGCTGACCGTCGGGATCAGGTTGACATAGGATTCACGCACCACGGCGCCTTCCTCGGTCCAGGCCACGACCCAGGCCGCGCCTTCGCCTTCCGCGAAGCCCTCGTCGCCCGCGGCGGCGTACTGCGCGCCTTCGAACAGCGGGATCACGGTCTGGCCGTTGTTCGCGGTCTGCGCCAGCGCTTCGGTCAGGTAGCCGCGCAGGCCTTCGTCGTAGCGCCAGGTCTGGGTATCGCCGGTCTTGCCGTTGGTGAGCGTGACGGTCACGCCCGGCAGCAGCACGGCCTTCGAGCGCAGCAGGCGCTGCAGCTCGGCCATCGGGATGTTCGGCGAATCGAAGTATTGCCCGTCCGGCCAGGCGGTGACGCGGGTGCCGTTCTTCTTGCCGCCGCGTTCGGGCGGGGCGGAGCTCAGGGGCTCGACCACGTCGCCGGCTTCGAAGGCCAGGTGGTGTACGCCGTTGCCCTGGTCGTCCTTGCGCCAGACGGTGATCTCGAGGCGCTTCGACAGCGCATTCGTGACCGACACGCCGACGCCGTGCAGGCCGCCTGAGAACGCGTAGGCGCCGCCCGAACCCTTGTCGAACTTGCCGCCCGCGTGCAGGCGCGTGAACACGATCTCGACGGTCGAGACGCCTTCCTCGGGGTGGATGCCGACCGGGATGCCGCGGCCGTCGTCCTCGACCGTGATCGAGCCGTCCACGTTCATCGTGACGGCGATGTTCTTGCAGTGCCCACCCAGCGCCTCGTCCGAGGCGTTGTCGATCACTTCCTGGATGATGTGCAGCGGGTTTTCGGTGCGCGTGTACATGCCCGGACGCTGCTTGACGGGCTCCAGTCCCTTCAGGACCCGGATGGATGATTCGCTGTAGTCGGTTGCAGTTTTCTTGGTGGCCATGCTGGATATTGTGTAATTCGAATGCCTGCGCATTCTATCTTGTCGCGCGGCAATAAGAACGCCAAACGACTTGGCAAAAGGCGCCAGTGTCGGTGCTTATGCGCGTTTTGGGAAGAGGTACCGAAAAGACACTGTATGGAAATACAGTATTCTTGCCTGTTGAGCGCAAGTTTGCAAGCCCTCCTGCATGGATTCTGCAAATGCAATCGTGCGCGCCCTACGGCAGGGCTATATTTACCTGCATGGTAGAGGACAATGATAAGCGCGAAACTGCCGGCCTGCCGCCGGACGGTTCATCGGGATCGCCGCGCGTTCCGGACCGGCGCGCCACCGGAGGATCGTCGCGCTACCTCCGGCACGGCGATACGCCGCTGGCGCTGGCCACCCGCGTGCTGCGCTCGCGCTGGCGCGCCATCAGCGACCGCCTGGGCCGCGACTTCATGCGGCGCACGCTGCGGATTGGCGTGTCCGCCCGCATCTTTCATCCGGAGCCGGGCTCCGTCGGGCTGCGCAGCAAGAACCTGCAATACCTCGAAGAGTCGATCGCGCAATGGGTCATGTCGCGCGACGTGCTGGTGTTCATGGTGCCGACCGTGAACACGAATGGGTTGCTGCATCCCAGCAACATCACGATGCGTCATTACGCGCGCCATCTCGACGGATTGGTGCTGCAGGGCGGGGCGGACGTCTCGCCGATGACGTATTCGGACTCGCCGACCCGGCCCGAATGGAGCGGCGACCGCGCCCGCGACGTCTACGAACTCGAGCTGCTGCACGAATTCGTCGACGCCGGCAAGCCGGTACTCGGCATCTGCCGCGGTTGCCAGCTGATCAACGTGGCCTTCGGCGGGACGCTCTACCAGGACGTGGCGACCAATGTGCCCGAGGCTCTGTCCCATGTGCACGAAGACTACGACGCCCACCGCCACGCGATCGTGTTTCCGCAAGGCTCGTCGCTGGGCAAGATGTTCCCCGACCAGAAGCGGCCGATCGTCAACTCGATCCATCACCAGGCCGTGAAGGACCTGGGGCGCGACATCCACGTCGAGGCCGTGTCGGACCCGGACGGCATCGTCGAGGCGATCCGCTACCAGCGCGCGCCCTTCGTGATGGGACTGCAGTGGCATCCGGAGTTCCACCGGGCCAAGGGAACGGAACTGCTCGACTGCACGCCGGTGCTGGATGAGTTCCTGCGGGCGGCGAGGGAGACGCGGCTCTAAGAATCCGTTTGCACGGGCATCGAACTGCGTCGCCGGCGCGGTCCGCTTACCTGGGACGATAGATGGCGCAGAGCTTGTGGCCATCGGGATCGCGGACATAAGCGAGGACCATCTTCCCGAGACTGCCTTCGCGCGGACCCGGCGGGTCTTCGATCGAGGTACCGCCATGCGCGACCGCCGTGTCATGGAACTTCTGCACCTGTTCCGCAGAATCGCATTTGAAGCCGATGGTTCCCCCGTTCGCACAAGTAGCATCTTCTCCGTTGATCGGCTCGGTAATGGCAAAGCTGCTGCCGTTGTGGCTGTAGAACAGCCGCGTGCGGCCGCCCTGGGTGGTATCGCGGAACGGTTCGCCCGCACCCAGCGTTCCGAGCACCGCATCGTAAAAGCGTTTGGCGCGTTCCAGGTCGTTCGTACCGACCATCACATGATTCAGCATGCATGTCTCCTTTGATGAGGGAAGGGCTACATCATAGCGCTAACCGGCTCGGTTCCCGCTCAGTTCCTGATCTCGACCTCGACCAGCCTGGCCAGCAGTTCCAGCGATTCCTGCCAGCCGAGATAGCAGGCCTCGAGCGGAATCATGGACGGGATGCCTTCCTGGGTGATTCTCACCTCGACGCCGCAGAACACCTCGCGCAGCAGCACCGTGGTCTGCATCCGGCCGGGCAGGTTCGGATCGTCGAATTCGGCCGTGTAGCGCAGGCGCTGGCCCGGTTCCAGTTCCAGGTATTCGCCGCCGAAAGTATGGCTGTGGCCGGTCGTGAAATTCGTGAACGACATCCGGTAGCGGCCACCGACCCGGCTGTCCATCTCGTGCACGGTGCCGATGAAGCCATGCGGCGGCAGCCATTTGGCGAAGGCGCCCGCCGTGGTGAAGGCGCGGTACACGCGGTCGGCGCTGGATTTCAGGACACGGTGCAGCTCGACGGTATTCGTGGACATGATCTCTTCCTTATCGTGAGAAGCAGCGGCGCTGCCGATTCGACATGCTACAGTAAGCCATGCCCGCCCCCCGACATTATCCGGTGACGCCCGATGGACGCTACTTCGTCGTCAGGGGCCGCTTATGGCGCACGAGTAATCCCGCGCTCGCACCGGCGCTGCGCCAGGAACTGGTCGATAAATTGATGGCGGCGCGCCGGCAGGTCGGCATCGCCAGAAAGGCCGGCGACCTCGACGCCGAGCGCAGCGCCCGCGCGGCCGTCGACGAAGCCAAGCGCGCGCTTGGGGAGCGCGGTCCGGTATGGTGGCTGGACGGAGCACCGGACTTCAACTGCCGCATGGTGGCGAATACGCCGTATGCCGACTGGTACGCGGCGCTGTGAGTCCATCCGGAGCGCTCGGCATACCAGGAAGAACGGAAAGGCAGCCGATGCACGCTGGGATAGAATGGCGGGATGAACGAATCGCAACAGACCCGACCATCGGAAACGGACACGCCGCAGGGCACGACCCGCCCCACGATCCGCCTCGGCGCCCAGGTGCTGACCTGCCTGGTCTTCTGCCTGATCGCCGCGCCCATCATCTGGTTCAGCCGGCCCGAGCCGCAGACGCTCTTCAGCCGTCCGGCCGGGCCGCTGACCCAGCTGCTGGTGGGCCAGGTGCTGGCGCTGATCGCTGCGCTGGTGTCGTGGCTGCTGTTCCGCGTCACGGCCAGTTTGGCGTCCAGCGCCAGGACCATCGAAAGCTATGCGCGGCTCGACCTGCGCGGCCTGAATCCGCTGTGGATCAGCATCGCCGCCGCCATCGGCGAAGAGATGCTGTTCCGCGCGGCCCTGCAGCCGCTGCTGGGCGTGTGGATCGTGTCGCTGCTCTTCCTGCTCACCCACGTGCCGGTGTACCGTTTCCGCAAGCTGGACGGGGCCACGCTGGCGCAGGCGGCGGCCGTGTTCGGCGGCAGCGTGGTGCTGGGCTTCGTGTTCGACTACGTCGGCCTGCTGGCGGCCATGCTGGTGCATATGTGGATCGATATCGTGGGGCTGCTGATCGTGCGCCACGCGCTCCAGGCGCGCGAATGATTACTTGCTCAGCAGCCGCATTGCCCGTTCCAGCCCATCGATGGTGATCGGGAACATCCGGTGATTCATGATCTGCCGGATGATCGAAATCGATTGCCGGTACTGCCACAGGTTTTCCGGCTCCGGATTCAGCCAGGCGAATTTCGGGAAGGCGTTGCAGAAGCGCGCCAGCCATTCGGCGCCCGCTTCCTCGTTGTTGTACTCGACCGAACCGCCCGGGGCCAGCACCTCGTAGGGGCTCATGGTCGCGTCGCCCACGAAGATCACGCGGGTGTCGGGCGGGTACTTGCGCAGCACGTCCCAGGTCGGGAAGCGTTCCGTGCTGCGGCGCCGGTTGTTCTTCCACAGGTAGTCGTAGACGCAGTTGTGGAAATAGAAGAACTCCATGTTCTTGAACTCGGTCTTTGCCGCCGAGAACAGTTCCTCGGTGCGCTCGATGTGGTCGTCCATGGTGCCGCCCACGTCCAGCAGCATCAGCACCTTGATGCGGTTCCGGCGCTCGGGCTGCATCTTGATGTCCAGCCAGCCGGCGTTGTTGGCGGTCGAGCGGATCGTGTCGTCCAGCGCCAGTTCTTCCGCCGCGCCGGTGCGCGCGAAACGCCGCAAGCGGCGCAGCGCCACCTTGATGTTGCGGACGCCCAGTTCGCGCTCGCTGTCGTAGTCCTTGTAGGTGCGCTGCTCCCACACTTTTACGGCGGTCCGGTTGCCGCCCTTGCCGCCGATGCGGATCCCTTCCGGATTCGTGCCGCCATTGCCGAACGGGGAGGTGCCGCCGGTGCCGATCCACTTGCTGCCGCCTTCGTGACGCTCCTTCTGCTCGTCCAGCAGTTGCTGCAATCTCGCCATCAGCTTGTCGTAGCCGAGCTTTTGCAGCTCGGCCTTCTGCTCGGGCGTGAGTTCGCGTTCGAGGCGCTTGATCAGCCAGTCGAGCGGAATCTTGGCCTTGGCGTCGAACACCGCCTCGATGCCCTTGAAGTAGAGTCCGAAAGCCTTGTCGAACTTGTCGAAGTGGGCTTCGTCCTTCACCAGCGTCAGGCGGGACAGGTAGTAGAACGCGTCGAGCGAAGGCGCGATCACGTCCTTCTGCAGCGCTTCCAGCAGCGTCAGGAATTCCTTGATCGTGACCGGCACCTTGGCGTCACGCAGGGCGAAGAAGAATCCGATCAGCATTCGGGCCCTCAGCTTTCCGCGTGACGGCTCAAGCGGTAGTGCAGCTGCGACTTGATCTCGGGCCACTCGCCGCGCAGGATGCTATACATGACGGTATCGCGCACGGTCCCGTCGCGGCGCGGCGCGTGGTGGCGGATCGTGCCGTCCTTCTTCGCGCCGAGACGTTCGATTGCGGCCTGCGAGGCGTAATTGAAGTTGTCGGTGCGCAGGCCGACGACCAGGCAGCCCAGGGTGTCGAAGGCGTGCGAGAGCAGCAGCAGCTTGCAGCTGGTGTTGACGTGGCTGCGCTGGCGGCTTTTCGCATACCAGGTGTAGCCGATCTCGACGCGGTCGACGGCGGGCACGATGTCGTGGTAGCTGGTCGAACCGACGACCGTGCCGCTGGCGGCGTCGATCACCGCGAAGGCAAGGCGATTGTCCATCTCGAGCGCGGCGCGGATGTACTGCTCCGTCTCGTGCGGCGCCGGTACCGAGGTGATGCGCAGGTTCCACAGCTCGCCGTCCGCGGCCGCGGCGCGCAGGCCGTCCAGGTGGTGCAGGGCCAGCGGCTCCAGGCGCACGCCGTTGAACTCCAGCGTGACGGGATCGACGCGGATCATCGGTTGTGCCTCGCCATCGCCACCAGGCGCTCGAACAGGTGCACGTCCTGCTCGTTCTTGAGGAGCGCCCCGTGCAGCGGCGGCACGACGGTTTTCGCATCCTTGCTGCGCAGCGCCTCGACCGGGATGTCCTCGGCCAGCAGGAGCTTGAGCCAATCCAGGAATTCCGAGGTCGACGGCTTCTTCTTCAGGCCCGGCACGTCGCGCAGCTGGTAGAAGTTTTCCAGCGCGGCAGCCAGCAGTTCCTGCTTCAGGTGCGGGTAGTGGACCTGCACGATCTCGGCCATCGTCTCGCGGTCCGGGAATTTGATGTAGTGGAAGAAGCAGCGGCGCAGGAAAGCGTCCGGCAGTTCCTTCTCGTTGTTCGAGGTGATGATGACCAGCGGGCGGTGCTTCGCCACCACCATCTCGCGCGTCTCGTAGACGTAGAACTCCATGCGGTCCAGTTCGCGCAGCAGGTCGTTCGGGAATTCGATGTCGGCCTTGTCGATCTCGTCGATCAGCAGTACCACCGGCTCGGGCGCGGTGAAGGCCTGCCACAGCACGCCCTTGACGATGTAGTTGTGGATGTCGCGCACGCGCTCGTCGCCCAGCTGCGAATCGCGCAGGCGCGAGACGGCGTCGTACTCGTACAGGCCCTGTTGCGCCTTGGTGGTCGACTTGATATGCCATTGCAGCAGCGGCATGTCGAGCGCCGCCGCCACTTCTTCGGCAAGCATGGTCTTGCCGGTGCCGGGCTCGCCCTTGATCAGCAGCGGGCGGGCCAGGGTGAGGGCGGCGTTCACGGCCAGTTTCAGGTCATCGGTGGCGACGTAGTTGTCGCTGCCTTCGAAGCGTTGGGATGCGTGCATGGGAGTTTGCTTGCCGAGACGATATGTAAACGCTATCGAGTATATGACAGAAGCATCGCCAACGCGTAAGTGTTGCTTTGTAGACTGACGCATGTTCTTCATATAGAATCGGCTCTTCGTAGTACAAATGCTAAGTTTTTGTGCAGTTGCGGTATTCGATTCAACCTTACGATTCCCAATCATGAAAAAACCGTTAGCAGTACTGATGTTTGCCGCCACTGCCGGCGCGGTTGGCGCCGCTGGCGCTGCCGACATCGTCGCCAACCCGAAGGCGGCCCCGAACAAGATCGAACAATGTATCGGCTGCCATGGCATTCCCGGCTACAAGACCACCTTCCCCGAGGTCTACCAGGTGCCGATGATCGGCGGCCAATCGGCCAAGTACATCGAAGCCGCCCTGCAGGCGTACAAGAAGGGTGACCGCAAGCACCCGTCCATGCGCGGCATCGCCGCCAGCCTGTCCGACCAGGACATCGCCGACATCGCCGCCTACTACGCGCAGCAGTCGGCCGCCACGCCCAACAAATGAGCCGGGGGACGCCATGAATAAACTGATCCTTGCCCTGACCTGCGCCGCTGCCCTGTCGGCATCGAGCTCCGCCTTCGCCGGCGGCGACAGCGCGCGCGGCGCCGAGCTGACCAAGAAATACAACTGCGCTTCCTGCCACGGCGCCGACTACAAGTCCCCGATCGACCCGAGCTACCCGAAGCTGGCCGGCCAGCACGCCGACTACCTGGCGCACGCGCTCACCGCCTACCAGCGCGGCGACAAGATCATGAACGGCCGTAACAACGCGATCATGGCCGGCATGGCCCAGCCGCTGTCGGACCGCGACAAGGCCGACATCGCCGCCTACCTGCAAAGCCTGCCCGGACCGCTGGTGGTCAAGAAGTAAGCCGGCAAGTCATTTACAATAGCGGCCCCTCTGGTCCGCCGGCCTGTGCCGGCGGACCTTGTTTTTTGGAGCGTCCGCCTTGCCCACTGTTTCGCCTTCCCACATCAAGACCAACCTGCTGAGCGGCCTGACGGTCGCGCTGGCCCTGGTCCCGGAAGCCATCGCCTTCGCGCTGGTGGCCCACGTGTCGCCGCTGACCGGCCTGTATGCCGCCGTGCTGGTGTCTTTCATTACTTCGGCTTTCGGCGGGCGGCCGGGCATGATTTCCGGCGCCGCCGGCGCGCTGGCGGTGGTCATGGTCGCGCTGGTCGTCCAGCACGGCGTGCAATACCTGTTCGCCGCCATCGTCCTGATGGGCGTGCTGCAGATCCTGTTCGCGCTGGCCCGGCTCGGCAAATTCATCCGCATGGTGCCGCATCCGGTCATGCTGGGCTTCGTGAACGGCCTGGCGATCGTGATCTTCGTGGCCCAGTTCGAGCACTTTAAACTCAGCGCGGCCGATGGCGGCGGCTGGATGAGCGGTCCGCAGCTGTGGACCATGCTCGGCCTGGTGGCATTGACGATGGCGATCATCTACCTCACGCCGAAGATTACCAGGGCGGTGCCGGCCACGCTGGTCGGCATCCTGGCGGTGGCGCTGCTGGCGCACTTCCTGCACATCGAGACGAAAACCGTCGGCGAACTCGGTTCGATCGCCGGCGGCCTGCCGGGCTTCCACATTCCCGATGTGCCGTTCGACCTGGAGACGCTGCGCATCGTGTTCCCGTACTCGCTGGTGCTGGCCGGCGTCGGCCTGATCGAGACCCTGCTGACGCTGACCCTGATCGACGAGATCACGGACACGCGCGGCCAGCCGAACCGCGAAAGCCTGGCCCAGGGCGCGGCCAACATCGTCACCGCGCTGTTCGGCGGCATGGGCGGCTGCGCGATGATCGGGCAGAGCATGATCAACATCGGCAACGGCGCCCGCAGCCGCCTGTCGGGCATCGCCGCCTCGCTGTTCCTGCTGTCCTTCATCCTGTTCGGATCCAGCATCATCGAGCAGATTCCGCTGGCGGCGCTGATCGGGGTGATGTTCGTGGTCTGCGAGAAGACCTTCGAGTGGGGCACTTTCCGCCTGTTCGGGAAGGTGCCGCGCGCCGATGCGCTGGTGATCGTGCTGGTGGCCGGCGTGACGCTGGCCTTCAACCTGGCGACGGCGGTGGTGGCCGGCGTGATCGTGTCGGCGCTGGTGTTCGCCTGGCAGCACGCCAGGCAGATCCGGGTGTCGACCGGCGTGGACGCGCAAGGATGGAAGGTTTACGAACTGGAAGGCACGCTGTTCTTCGCATCGAGCGCGGGCTTCCAGGCACTGTTCGCGCCCAAGGATGACCCGCAGGACGTGGTGGTCGAGTTCCGCCGCGCGCGGGTAGCCGACCATTCGGCGATCCAGGCAATCGACACGCTGGCCGAACGTTACCGGAATGCCGGCAAGCGCCTGCACCTGCGTCACCTGAGTCCCGATTGCCGCTCGCTGCTGGAGCGGGCCAGGGACATGATCGAAGTGAGCCTGCCGGAAGATCCGCGTTATCGCGTCGCCGACGACAAGCTCGATTGAGGTTTCAGTCCCCGCTGACCTCACAAGCGTAGCGAGCGGCGGCAGTGCTGTTCGAGAAGCGCAGCTGTACGTGAGTACAGGGAGCATCGCAGAACGGCAATGCAACGCGCAGTAGCTTGTGGGTCAGCGGACCCGCTTGCGGACGCACTCGATATAGGCCTCCGCATCCGGCGGCAGGCCGCTGCGCTGCGAGGTCCACATCATCTCGCCCAGGCATTCCATGATCTCGTGATGGGCGTCGTGCTCGCCGATGCGGGCAGCCAGCGCGTCGTGCGCGGCCTTGATGCCGCGCGGCTGGTCGACCGAGACCTGTTCGGCGATCGACAGGTGCATCGACAGGTGCAGGAAGGGATTCGGCTGGCCGCCTTCGACCGAATAGTCGCGCGCCACGGCCTCGTCGGCATCGAGCAGCGCATCGTGGTATTCGGGGTGCTGGTCGATCCAGTCGGCCGCAATCGCATCCATCGGGGTCAGGATTTCGCCGGCGCGGCGCTTGCGCCAGGCTTCGCAGAAGAAGCGGCGCACGTCGTTGGAGGAGGGGGTGAACATGGTGGGCAGTGGCGCTGAAAAGTATCAGGCGCCATTGTAGCGCGCCGGCGTTTTCGGCGCCGGCCCGCGGATCCTTACTCTTCCAACATCTCCAGCGCCAGCGCCCCATGGAAAGGCAGCTGCTGCCAGCGCGCTTCGCAGGTGCTGCGCAGGAAGCCATGGCGCCCGGCGACCAGCTTCATGGCGCGGCGGCCGGGGTGGCGGCAGCGGGAGCAGGAGCAGCGGCAGGAGCGGCCGCCGGCTGCGCCGGGCCGCAATGCGCGCGCACGGTCGCCATCAGCGATGCCGCGCGCTCCTTGTCGCCCTGCGCTTCGTGCCAGCGGGCCATGTAGGCGTTGGCGTCGCAGCTGCGTCCGCGCGCGAACTTCGGCTCCTTGCCGGCGCGCTCGAGCAGGCCGGCGGCGTCCAGCTTGCCAAGATAGAACTGGGCGATCGGCTCGGGCCACTCGTCGTTGTCCTGCTTTTTCAGGACCGCCTGCAGTTCGGTTTTCGCCAGATCGGTTTCGCCGTTGCGGACGCGGGCGAGGTAGAGCCACATCGGGCCGAAGCGTTCGGCAGGCAGCCGGTCGAGCGCGGCGCGCAGCTTCGGGATTGCCTCGGCGGGTTTGCCGGCTTCCACCAGCTGGCGGCCCTGGGCCAGGTTCGCGTGCGGCTCGCCGCCGGCCGCGGCCTTGTCCAGCCACGATCTGGCCAGTGCCGGGTCGCGCGCTACGCCGCGGCCGTTGCGGTACGCCGTGGCCAGCGCATACTGCGCGTCCGGATTGCCGTCGTCGGCCTCGGCGCGCACCCATTCGGGCACGCCTTCGCTGCGCGAGAACGGTTGGCCGCCGAGATAGGCGAAGTACATCTTCTTCTGGCTCATCGCGAACAATACGCGGTGGGTGCGCAGGAAGTCCTGGCCCAGCAGCAGGTCGGCCGGGGCGGCGCCCTGCGAATCGATGATGCCGATTTCGGCGTTGTTGATGGTCTCGCCGCCGAGCTGCACGGTCTTGAAGGTCGCGGTCCAGTGCGGCGCCCGCGCCGAGCCGACGCCGACCACGTCGCCGCTGCGTTTGACCTCGGCGCTCTTGATGTCGATCCCCAGCCGTTCGGCCGCATCCAGCATCATGATAGTATGGTGGGCGCCGGTGTCGATCATGGCGTCCAGCTCCTTGCCGTTGACGACGACCTTGAAGTGCGGATTCGGGCTGCGGTCCAGGCTGCGTGCGAACGGCAGCACCACCGTCTCTTCCTTCCAGTAGTTGAGCTCGGAGTCGTCGTTGCAGTCGCGTGGACGGAACATCTTGACCAGCTTGTTGCGCAGGTCGACTTCGAGGTCCATCTGCAGCAGGAAGGGCGAGCCGGCGATGCCGTCGAAGGCCGGCGTGAGGTTGGCCTGGCCGATCACCAGCAGCTCGGTCCTCCTGGCGCTGCGCGCCGGGCCGATCGAGAAATCCTTCAGCCGCGTCGAATAGACGCGCGAATGGCCGCCGACGCCCTCCACGTAGCGCCCGGTCATGCGCAGGTTCAGGTCGCGCCGGTTGGCGCCGTTCATGGTCAGTTGGGTGTCGAAGGCGCCGGTATCGACCAGCAGGGTGGCGGGCGTGCCGTCGATCGTGCCGTCGACCGCCGGCTGCATGCCTTCGCCGACATAGCGCACGGGCAGGGTGGCGACCTCGATGTACATGCACTTCGTTGCCGGCGCATCGGCGGCGTGCGCGGGCGGGAGCGGCGCGCAAACGAGGGCAGAGGCCAGGGCAAGCAGTCGCGGTGTCTTCATTTGTGGTCCAGTCCAGTCCAGTTCAGTTGAGTTCAGGAGTTTTCGGCGTCGCAGGCTACCGGCGCGGCGCCCGCTGCCGCGGCGCCGATGCGCTGCGCCGCGCGCGAGTCGATCGCGAACTCGCCCACGTCGTTCCGCTCGAACGGGATCACGACCGCGTCGCGGTCCCAGTAGGCCAGCCAGGCCTTGTCGCAGTCGACCGGCTCGTAGAAGCGCATCTCCTTCTCCGGCACCGACAGCCCGGTGTAATGCAGCGGGACCTTGGCCAGCTGTACGTATTGGCAGGCGGATTTTTCTTCGGCAAGGGCCGGGCCGGCCACGAGGGCGGCGGCGAGCAGCGCGAGCGCATGGCGGAAGGGTGAGGTCCTCATACAGATGATTCTACAGCGCAAGCTTGTAAATATGGCAAGCAAAAAAACGCAAAAAGGCCGGCACACCGGTTTCCCGGCATGCCAGCCTTTCTGGTTGTTGCTTTTGCGCTACTCCTGCTTACTCTTTGTCGCGCGCCAGCACCAGTTTGGAACTTCCCGCCGCGTCGGCGATCGCCTTGGTGGCCGCTACCACTGCCTTGCTGCTGGCGTTGACGGCCTGCTTGTTGCCCGCCTGCCCACTGCCGCTGTTCCCGCGGTCCTGGCCGCGCCGCTCGTGCGGCTGGCGCAGGTAGCGCGAGGTATGACGGCGCTCGCCCTGGCCGTTGGCGGGCCAGGTGAGGAAGCGCGACAGTTCCTGCAGCGCGCGCTGGTAGACATCACGCTTGAACTCGATGACCACGTCCAGCGGCACCCAGTAGTCGTGCCAGCGCCAGGCGTCGAACTCGGGATGGTCGGTCAGGCGCAGGTTGACGTCGTTGTCGCGCGCGACCATGCGCAACAGGAACCAGATCTGCTTCTGGCCGCGATAGTGACCGCGCACTTCGCGCTTGATGAAGTGATCCGGCACTTCGTAGCGCAGCCAGTCGCGGGTGCGACCCACGATCTTGACGTGCTCCTGGCGCAGGCCGATCTCTTCCTCGAGCTCGCGGTACATCGCCTGTTCGGGCGTCTCGCCGTACTTGATACCCCCTTGCGGAAATTGCCACGAGTGCTCGCGCACACGCTTGCCCCACCACACCTCGTTGTTGGCGTTCAGCAGGATGATGCCGACGTTGGGACGGAACCCTTCACGATCGAGCATAATTCACCTCGAAACTTTCTGCCGGCCTTTGCGCTCTCTCTCTCTTATATTTTTACTTACAGATCCGAAGAACCTCAGGTGCCTCTACCGTTAACTCGCGTCGGAACAACGGCATGCATCACTTCTTTCGGAGCCATTTGTATAAAGATTGGATGCATCGGCCAGCTAATCCTTTAAAATTAGGTTGATTATAACCCTCTCTTTTTAAAAAGAATTCACCGATATGCGCGCCTCACGATTTTTTATTTCAACGCTCAAAGAAGCGCCTTCCGACGCCGAGATCGTCAGCCACAAGCTGATGATGCGGGCCGGGATGATCAAGCGCATCGGCTCCGGCATCTATACCTACATGCCGCTGGGCCTGCGCGTGATCCGCAAGGTCGAGTCCATCATTCGTGACGAAATGAACAAGGCAGGCGCGATCGAACTACTGATGCCGCTGGTGCAGCCGGCCGAACTGTGGCAAGAAACTGGCCGCTGGGACAAGATGGGACCGGAACTGCTGCGCCTCAAGGACCGCCATGGCCGCGACTTCGCACTGCAGCCGACCTCGGAAGAAGTCGTGACCGACGTCGTGCGCACCGAGGTCAAGAGCTATCGCCAGCTGCCCCTGAACTTCTATCACATCCAGACCAAGTTCCGCGACGAGCGCCGTCCGCGCTTCGGCCTGATGCGCGGCCGCGAGTTCACGATGAAGGATGCGTATTCCTTCGACCGCGACGTCGAGGGCATGCAGGCTTCGTACCAGACCATGTTCGACGCCTACGTGAAGATCTTCAACCGCTTCGGCCTGAAGTTCCGCGCGGTCGCGGCCGACAACGGCGCGATCGGCGGCAGCGGCTCGCATGAGTTCCACGTGATCGCCAGCACCGGCGAGGACGCACTGGTCTACTGCCCGAGCTCCGACTACGCCGCCAACATGGAAGCGGCCGAAGCGCTGCCGCTGACCCAGGCGCGCGGCGCCGCCACGCAAACGCTGACCAAGACCTCGACCCCGAACACCACCAAGTGCGAGCAAGTGGCCAAGCTGCTGGGCCTGGAGCTGTCGCAGACCGTGAAGTCGATCGCGCTGACGGTCGAAAAGGAAAACGACGGCAAGGTCACCAAAGAGAACTGGCTGCTGCTGCTGCGCGGCGACCACGAGCTGAACGAAGTAAAGGTCTCGAAGGTCCCGGGCCTGAAGGACTTCCGCTTCGCCACCGAAGCCGAGATCCTCGACGCCTACGGCAGCGTGCCGGGCTACCTCGGTCCGATCGATACGAAGCAGCCGGTGACGGTCGTGGCCGACCGCACGGTCGCCAACATGGCCGATTTCGTATGCGGCGCCAACGAAGCCGAATACCACTTCACCGGCGCCAACTGGGGCCGCGACCTGCCGGAACCGCTCGTCGCCGACCTGCGCAACGTGGTCGAGGGCGACGCTTCGCCGGACGGCAAGGGCGTGCTGGCGATCGAGCGCGGCATCGAGGTGGGCCACGTGTTCCAGCTCGGCACCGCATACTCCGCCGCGATGAACTGCGTCTACCTGGACGAGAAGGGCCAGCCGGCGCCGATGCAGATGGGCTGCTACGGCATCGGCGTGACCCGCATCCTGGGTGCGGCGATCGAGCAGAACTTCGACGACAAGGGCATCGTCTGGCCGGATTCGATCGCACCGTTCGAACTGGTGCTGTGCCCGATGGGTTACGACCGCAGCGAACCGGTGAAGGCGGAGACCGACCGCCTGTACGCCGAGCTGCAATCCGCCGGCATCGACGTCATCGTCGACGACCGCGGCCTGCGTCCGGGCGCCATGTTCGCCGACTGGGAACTGGTCGGCGTGCCGCACCGCGTGGTGATCGGCGAGCGCGGCCTCAAGGAAGGCAAGCTGGAATACCAGGGCCGCCGCGATGCCGAAGCGACCGCCGTTCCCGCCGCCGACATGCTTGCCTTCATCAAAGGCAAACTGGCCAAGTGATGCTTGGCCGCTTCGCAAGCCGGGCTGCGGCCTGGCTCGGTTCCGCGTGTGCTGGTGCCGCCCTGGCTGCCGGCCTGATGGTCGCCAGCCCGGCTGCGCACGCCGGCAACCAGAAGGAAGAAGCGCTGGCCGATTCGGTCCGGCTGGCGCTCGAACGGGCGATCCGCGACGGACGCCCGCCCAAGCCGGTGTTCCGCGACGGCACCGCGGAGGCGCGCTACCGGCAGTGGTTCGATGCGATGTCGGCGCGCCTGAAGCGCCGCCTGCCGGACGACCAGGTGCGCACCGAGTTCCTCGAGTCGGCCTGGTACGAAGCGACCCGCGCCGGCCTCGATCCCGGACTGGTGCTGGGCCTGATTCAAGTCGAATCGGCCTACCGCAAGTACGCGGTGTCGATCGTCGGCGCACGCGGCTACATGCAGGTGATGCCCTTCTGGACCAAGGTGATCGGCGACTCGAACCGCCGCGCGCTGTTCGACATGCAGACCAACCTGCGCTACGGCTGCTCGATCCTGCGCATGTATATCGACATGGAAGGCGGCAACCTGTACCTGGCGCTGGGCCGCTACAACGGCAGCCGCGGGCGGCCGGAGTATCCGAATGCGGTGCTGGCGGCGTGGAAGAATTGGGAGTTCAAGTCGGCGGCGACGGCCATCGCGTTGAATTGATGCAGATGCCAACGTAACGCAGCCGTCACGCCGCGCAGATCCCGTAGGGTGGGCACCCCATGCCCACCATTACGCCCGAAGTGCATCCACCAATTGCTGCGCATGGCGCGGCAGCGCATCGAAGCTGCGCACGCAAACCGCCAGCTGGCGCAGCGCCCACGCATCCAGCAGCTCGATCACCGCGATGTCCATCGTCTGCGCATGGCGCCGTGCCGCCGGCTCGGGCACGATGCCGATCCCGACGCCGGCTTCCACCATCCTGCAGATCGCCGCGAAGTCGCGCAGGCGCACGCGCGCGTGCAGCGTGCGCCCGAGGCGCCGGGCCTGCAGCTCCAGGTAGTTGAACAGGGCGCTGTCGCCGGCCAGGCTCACATGGTCGAAGTCGGCCAGGCGCACGAAAGGCACCGGGTGGCCGTCGGGCGCCAGCTGCTGCGCCAGCTCGGGCGTGGCCACCGCCACCAGGCGGTCGGTGCGGAACGGGAAGCTCTCCAGCTGCGACAGGTCGACCGCGTCCGACAGGATGCCGAGGTCGGCGACGCCATCGCGCACCGCCTTCGCCACCTCGTGGCTGGGGTGCTCGTCCAGCGCGACGTCGACGTGCGGGTGGCGCGCCAGGAAGCCGGCCAGCGCGTCCGGCAAGTATTCGCTCAGCGCCGCCGTATTGCACTGCAGCCGCACCGTACCCTTCAAGCCCTGCGCATGGTCGCCGAGTTCCGCGCGCATGCGCTGCAGCTGCTGGAACACCAGGCGCGCATGCCGCACCAGCGCGTCGCCGGCCGGGGTCGGCGTCACGCCGCGCCGTCCGCGCAGCAGCAACGGCACGCCCAGCGTCTCTTCCATGCCCTGAATGCGTTCGCTGCAGGACGCCAGTGACAGGTGGGCGCGCGCGGCGCCGCCGGTAATGCTGCCGGCTTCCACCACGTGCAGGAAGAGCTGCAGGTCGACCAGGTCGAATCTCATATCGTCTTTCGATCAGGGCAAACAGCCTTCGGTAGATCCGAAGGCTGTTTGCGGCAATCCCTCATTCTGCCAGCGCCCGGGATGCGGCAGAATCGCGGGCATGGACGTTCTGCTTTCTATCTTACACGCACATGGATCGGCCGAATTGGCCCTGATCTCCCTCGTGTTCTTGCTTGCCGGCCTGGTCAGGGGCGTGGTCGGGCCGGGCTTGCCGACGGTCGCGGTCGGCCTGCTGGGATTGATGATGGCGCCGCGCGATGCCGCCGCCTTGCTGGTCGTGCCTTCGTTGGTGACGAATGTTTGGCAACTCGCCGCCGGTCCCGCCGCCGGCCGCCTGGCGCGGCGCCTGTGGCCGATGCTGGCCGGGATCGCCGCCGGTACCCTCGTCGGCGGCATGCTGCTGCCGGCCAGCGCATCCGCCGATGCGGTCGCGGCGCTGGGCGGCGTATTGATGATGTATGCGGCGGCCGGCCTGGCTTCCTTCACGCTGCACGTGCCGCCCAGCGGCGAGCGCGCCGCCTCGCCCGTGGTGGGCCTCGTCACCGGCGCGGTCACGGCCGCCACCGGCGTGTTCGTGATCCCGGTAGTGCCCTACCTGCAGGGCCTGAACCTCGACCGCCAGATGGGACGGGATGCGCTGGTGCAGGCGCTTGCCCTGGCCTTCACCACCTCGACCGTCGCGCTGGCCGCTTCGCTGCTGCTGGCCGGGCAGTTCGCGGCCGATGCCGCCGCACTGTCGCTGTATGCGCTGATCCCGGCGCTGGCCGGCATGCTGCTGGGGCAGTCGATCCGCGGCCGCATCCGGCCCGAGGTGTTCCGGCGCTGCTTCTTCATCGGCCTGCTTGGGCTGGGCCTGTATTTGATGCTGCGCCCGTTCATCGGATAGACTTCTTGCTTTCCTTATCAGGGAGCAGCCATGCGTTTGACCACCTTCGCCGCCGGCGTATTGATGGCCTGCGGCGCCGCCGCGCTGACGGGCTGCGCCAGCGCGCCGCCCACCAGCGCCGCCGCCGTGCCGGCCCGCAGCATCGGCGACGTGAACGATCACCCCCGCAACGTCATCTTCTTCCTCGGCGACGGCATGGGCATCAATACACTGACCGCGGCGCGCATCTACGCGGTCGGCGAAGCTGGCGAGCTGACCATCGACACGCTGCCCGAATCGGCTTTCGTGAAGACGTATTCGAACGACGCCCAGGTGACCGACAGCGCGGCCTCGATGTCGGCCTACATGACCGGGGTGAAGCAGAACAACGGCGTGATCTCGATGTCGTCCGACACCCGCGCGCTGGCGCCGGCGGCGGACGGCAGCAGCCGCTGCACGAATGGCCAGGCGATGCCGACCCTGCTGGAACTGGCCAAGGCGCGCGGCCTGGCAACCGGCGTCGTCACCACCACCAGCGTCACCGACGCCACTCCGGCCGCGACCTATGCCCACGCCTGCCACCGCAAGCTGCAGAACCAGATCGCGGCGATGATGGTGCCGGGCGGCGCCGGCTATAACCCCGCGCTGGGTGGTGGACTTGACCTGGTGTTCGGCGGCGGTGCCGAATATTTCAAGCCGGTGGCAAATGGCGGCAAGCGCACGGACGGCCGCGACCTGCTGGCCGAGCTGCAGGGCCGCGGCTACCGCGTGGCGCACGACGCCGCCGGCCTCGAGGCGCTTGCGCCGTCCAGCCAGCCGGCCATCGCCCTGTTCGCGCAGGACGACCTTGCCTACGACGCCGAACGCGATCCGGCGCGCCAGCCGAGCCTGGCCGAGATGACGCGCAAGGCGGTGTCGCTGCTGGGCCAGCGGGGAGACAATGGCTTCTTCCTGATGGTGGAGGGCGGGCTGATCGACCACGCCCTGCACGCGACCCGCGCCAAGCGCGCGCTGCAGGAAACCGTGGCCTTCGACGCCGCGCTGAAAGCCGCCATCATTGAAATGCAAAAGCTCGATCCGGGCCTGAAGCACACGCTGATCGTCGCCACCGCCGACCATGATCACACCCTGCTGATCAACGGCTATTCGCCGCGCAGCGGCAAGAGCACGCCGGACAATCCCGGCGTGCTGGGCCTGGTGCGCAGCATCCCGGACGGCAAGCTCAAGCTCGACAAGGATGGCGCGCCATATACCATCCTCGGCTTCGGCACCGGCGAACACCGGGTGCAGGGCAGTCGCGCGGGCCAGGCCGGCCTGACGGACGCCATCGTCAGCGCCGACGACTACCACCAGGAGGCGGCGGTGCGCATGAAGTCCGAGACCCACGGCGGCGCCGACGTCTACCTGGGTGCGACCGGTCTCGGCGCCGAGGTGTTCCGCGGCACCATCGACAACACCCGCGTGTTCACGCTGATCAAAGAGGCGGCCGGCTGGTAAGGCGCGCAAGGAAACCACGATGAAGACAATCCGCACCTGCGCGCTGCTGCTGGCAGCCGCATTCCAGTCCCATGCCTTCGCTCAGTCAGCCACTGCGGCGCAAGCCAAGAACATCATTTTCTTCCTCGGCGACGGCATGGGCCCGACCACGATCACGGCCGCGCGCATCTACAAGGTCAAGGAAGAGGGCCTGCTGAACTTCGAGCGGCTCGACCGCACCGCGCGCATCAAGACCTATTCGGCCAACGCGATGGTCACCGACAGCGCGCCGTCGATGGGCGCCTACATGACCGGCGTGAAGATCAACAACGACGTGATCTCGCTGAAGGACGCGAACCCGCTTGCGCCGGCCAAGGACGCGAACGGCAACCCGACCGTGGACCGCTGCGGCGCCAACAATGGCACGGCGCCGATGACCATGATGGAACTGGCCAAGGCCCGTGGCAAGTCGGTCGGCGCGATCACGACCACCGAGCTGACCCACGCGACCCCGGCCTCGACCTTCGCTCACGTCTGCAACCGCAACACGGTGTACACGATCGCGCAGCAGATCGTGCCGGGCGGCGCCGGCTACAACGAACGCCTGAAGGATGGCGTCGACGTGCTGATGGGGGGAGGCCGTCCGCACTTCACGCCCTTCGACGCGAGGACCAATCCGAAGGGCCGCGCGGACGGACGCAACCTGCTGGCCGAGCTGGCGTCGCGCGGCTACTTCGTGGCCGCAACCCGCGCCGACATGATGTCGGCCCTGCCGAACCGGAAGTTCGTGGGCGTCTATGCCGACAGCCACCTCGACTACGCGAGCGTGCGCAAGCCCACCCAGCCGACCCTGGCCGAGATGACCGGCAAGTCGATCGAGCTGCTGTCGAAGAACCCGAACGGGTTTTTCCTGATGGTCGAAGGCGGCAAGATCGACCACGCGCTGCACGATTCGAACGCGAAGAACGCGCTGGAAGAGGTGGTCGATTTCGATAACGCGATCCAGGCCGCGCTGGACCGCATGCGCCAGCTCGATCCGGGCCTGGAGCACACGCTGATCGTGGTGACGGCCGACCATGACCACACGATGGTGATGAACGGCTATCCGAAGCGCGGCAACCCGATCCTCGGCATCGTGCGCGACTACGCGACCGGCGAGCCGGCGCGCGATGCGGACGGCAAGACCTACACGACCCTGGTGTACGGCGGCGGCCCGAACCGCCCGGACACCCGCCTTGATGTCGACGACGCGCGCGCACAGGCGCTGGACTACCGGCAGGAGGCGGCCGTGCGCCTGTCCGGCGAAGGCCATGGCGGCGGCGACGTCAAGCTGTATGCGGCAGGCGCCGGCTCGGCGCCGTTCAAGGGAACGATCGAGAATACCAGGGTGTTCGAGTTGATGAAGGCGGCCAGCGGCTTGTGATCCGTCGTCCCCGCGCAGGCGGGGACCCAAGTCCGTGGCTACTCGCCAAACCTGGATTCCCGCCTGCGCGGGAATGACGTGTTAGCGCTGGCCATAAACAAAAAGCCCCGGCAAGACCGGGGCTTTTCATTTGGACTGGTATGGGGCCAGTGGGGCGACCTGTCGTCGTTATTATTTGAGGTGATCCGAGATCAGCTTGGTCATCTCGAACATCGATACCTGGGCCTTGCCACCGAAGACGGCTTTCAGCTTGTCGTCGGCGTTGATCATGCGGCGGTTTTGGGCGTCCTGCAGGTCCTGCTTCTTGATGTAGTCCCAAACTTTCTTGGTGACTTCGGTACGCGGCAGCGGCTTGTCGCCCACCACTGCGGCCAGCGTCGCCGACGGGGTCATCTCTTTCATGAAAGCGGCGTTGGGCTTACGGGCTGCGGCCGGCTTCTTTGCTGCTGCTGCTTTCGGTGCTGCTGCTTTGGCAGGAGCTGCCTTTTTTGCTGCAGGCTTCGCCGCTGCAGCCGGTTTTGCAGCGGCCTTTGCCGGCGCTGCGGTGGATTTTTTGGCTGTTGCCATCTTCGAGCCTCCTAAACGGAACACGTGGAAAATTGCGCAATGATTCGCACCGGCTTATATTGGTAGGGTTTTAGTGTTCGTGCAAGTCTTTTTCGAAATTTTTTCACTCTAACAAGCATCAAAATGGCAGATCGTGCCGGCGCCATCGCGCCAGAGTGAAAAAACCGGTCGAAAGGACGTAAAAAAGCCGTGCGAAGCAGCTGCCACGCACGGCTTTCCGGGACCGTCCAAACGATCAGCGCATGCCGGGCATCATGCCCTTCATCCCGCGCATCATCTTCATCAGGCCGCCGCCTTTGAGCTTCTTCATCATCGTGTTCATCTGGTCGTACTGAGTCAGCATGCGATTCACTTCCTGCACCTGCACGCCGGCACCGGCGGCGATGCGGCGCTTGCGGTTAGCCTTGATCAGTTCCGGCTTGGCGCGTTCCTGCGGCGTCATCGAGTCGATGATGCCGCACATGCGGCGCACCTGCTTCTCGGCCTGGTCCATGTTGGCGCCGGCTGCCGCCTGCTGGAACTGGGCCGGAAGCTTGTCCAGCAGTCCCGACATGCCGCCCATCTTCTTCATCTGGGTCAGCTGGGCCTTGAAGTCGTTCATGTCGAACTTGCCGCCGGACTTGATCTTGTTGGCCATGTCGGTCGCGGCCTGCATGTCCACGCCCTTGCGCGCTTCTTCGACCAGGGCCAGGATGTCGCCCATGCCCAGCACGCGGTTGGCCATGCGCGCCGGGTCGAAGGCTTCCAGGCCGTCCAGCTTTTCGGACACGCCGGCGAACTTGATCGGCTTGCCGGTCACGTGGCGCACCGACAGCGCCGCACCGCCGCGCGAGTCACCATCGAGCTTGGTCAGGATCACGCCGGTCAGCGGCAGCGCCTCGTTGAAGGCCTTGGCGGTATTGATCGCATCCTGGCCGACCATGGCGTCGACCACGAACAGGGTCTCGACCGGGTTCACGGCGGCGTGCACCGCGGCGATCTCCTGCATCATCGCCTCGTCGATCGCCAGGCGGCCGGCGGTGTCGATGATCAGGACGTCGTGGTAGTGCTTCCTGGCCCAGTCCAGCGCGTTGCGGGCGATGTCGACCGGCTTGTCGGTCGCACTCGAGGGAAAGAAGTCGGCGCCGACCTGCTTGGTGACGGACTCTAGCTGCGCGATCGCGGCCGGGCGGTAGACGTCGGCGGAGACGGTCAGGACCTTTTTCTTCTTCTGTTCCTTGAGGTACTTGGCCAGCTTGCCGGTGGTGGTGGTCTTGCCGACACCCTGCAGGCCCGCCATCAGGATGATCGCCGGCGGCTGCTGCGCGAAGGACAGCTGGCTTGCTTCGGGGCCGAGGTCGGCACCCATCAGGGCCGCCAGCTCCTTCTGCACCACGCCAACCAGGGCCTGGCCGGGGGAGAGCGAGCCGATGACTTCTTCGCCCAGCGCTTTTTCCTTCACGTTGGCGATGAATTCGCGGACTGCCGGCAGCGCCACGTCCGCCTCGAGCAGGGCCAGGCGCACTTCGCGCAACATCTCGGCGGTGTTCGATTCGGTCAGACGTGCCTCGCCGCGCATCGTCTTGACGACTTTGGCAAGGCGTTGGGTCAGGTTATCCAGCATGGTTGTGTTCTACCTAGATTGTGTGTGGGCGCAAACCGCCATTTTACCCCATGTCGGGACGGGTTTTCGCCGGACAAGACCCTCATCCGCCGTCTGCAAGGAGAAAAGTCAAGCGAACGGTTTGAGGCCTTGCAAATCGATACTTGTACTGTTTGACAATGTATTGCCGAACGTTATAGCCTCAAAGAAATGTCAGGTTTGCATTACCGCAGCAGCTCATTGAACCAGAACAAAACGGAGAGACAGCAATGACAGCAAAAGCGTTTGGCAAAACCTTCATCATCGCGGCCCTGCTGGCCGCAGGCAGCGCCCAGGCCCAGGAAGTCGTCCGCCTCGGCAACCTCAAGTTCGCGCATTACGGCGCGGTGTCGTACATCAAGGAGATCGCGCCCAAGTGCGGCATCAAGGTCGAGGAGCGGTCTTCGCCAAGGGCCTGGACGTGATGCAGGCCATCATCGCCGGCGAGATCGACGTCGGCACGACGGCGTCGGAAGCGGCGATCTCGGGCCGTGCCGGCAACGCCCCGATCTACGTGGTGGCCGGTTTCGCCAAGGGTGGCGTGCGCCTGGTGGCGGGGCAGGGCAGCAATATCAAGAGCGTCAAGGACCTGAAGGGCAAGAAGGTCGGCGTGACCCGCGGCGGCATCCAGGAAGTGCTGCTGATGGCCGAGCTGCAGAAGGTGGGCTTGAGCGCCGACGCCGCGCCGGGCAAGGACGTGCAGCTGGTGTTCCTGGCCTACGCCGACCTGAACCAGGCGCTGCTGGGTAAGAACATCGACGCCATGATGCAGTCCGAACCTCAGTCCTCGCAGGCGATCAACAAGGGCTTCGGCGTGGAAATTCTCAAGCCTTACGACACCCCGATCGGCTCGCCGGTGCGGACCATGGTGATGACCGAGAAGTTCTATACGACCAAGCGCCCGCTGGCCGGGAAGTTCATGCGCTGCTTCGTGCAGGCCACCAGCACCTTCATCAAGGATCCGGCGCTGGCCGAGAAATACGTGCGCGACGTCGTGTTCAAGGGCCAGATCACCAGCGACGACTTCCGCGACGCGATGGGCAATGCCGAGTACACCTACGACATCACCCCGGAGCACATCCAGACCACCACCGACATCATGTACAAGACCGGCGTCGGCCGCATGGCCAAACCGCCGGCAGCGAAGGAGTGGGTCAAGACCGACCTGCTGGAAGAAGCCAAGAAGAGCCTGAACGTCAAATAATCGCAATGCGAACGTCACGCGTGGGCACGGGGTGCCCACGTGGAAGCCGTGGAGGACTGGGGATGGCGCAAAGAAGATGGCCAGACATCGCGGTCGCGCTGAACAACGGCCTCGGCTTCCGCATCCTCGAGGCGCGCGAATACTTCTGGTCCGAAGATCATCGCCGGCATGATCACCATCGGCCTGCTTGGCCTGGCGATCGATACGGGCATGAACAAGCTGAACAACCACCTGCTGCGCTGGCACCGCGGCCTGGAGCATTGACATGAGCGCACCTGACGCAAAAGCCCATATTGTCATCGACAATGTCAGCAAGGTATTCGAGACCGACGGACGCAGCATGGCCGCGCTCGATAGCATCGGCCTCGAGATCCCGCGCGGCCAGTTCGTCTGCCTGCTCGGCCCTTCCGGCTGCGGCAAGTCGACCCTGCTGAACGCCATTGCCGGCTTCGCGCCGCCGACCCGGGGCAGCATCACGGCCGACGGCGCGGCGGTGACCGGGCCGGGGCCGGAGCGCGGCATGGTGTTCCAGGAATACGCGTTGTTCCCGTGGATGACGGTCGAGCAGAACGTCGGCTTCGGCCTCGAGATCAAGGGCATGGGCAAGGTGCAGGTCGCCGCGCGCGTGGCCGAGCTTTTGCGGCTGCTGTCGCTGGAGGATTTCGGCAAGCGCTATCCGAAAGACCTGTCCGGCGGCATGCGCCAGCGGGTCGCGATCGCGCGCGTGCTGGCGCTGGACTCGCCGATCCTGCTGATGGACGAGCCCTTCGGCGCACTCGATGCGCTGACCCGCCGCAACCTGCAGGACGAGCTGCTGCGCATCTGGGCCGAGCTGAAGAAGACCGTGATCTTCGTCACCCACAGCATCGAGGAAGCGATCTACCTGGCCGACCGCATCGTCGTGATGACCTACCGGCCGGGCACGGTCAAGCGCGACATCGTGGTCGACCTGCCGCGCATGCGCGACCCCAGCGCGCCCGAGTTCAACGCGCTCAAGCGCGAGCTGGGGCAGCTGGTAATGGAAGAGCAGCTGCGGCATCATGAGGCGGAGATCAAGTCCGCGGCTGTCGACTAGCCGTCGTCCCGCGACAACGACGTAGTAATCAGGCAAGCTGTCCTCCCTCCATCCGGATAGTGTAGACTCGCGCGTATGCAAACCACCTTTTTCATCGCCGCGGCCATCCTGTACGCGGTGTGTGCCCTGCTGCCGGCGCGGCGGGGCAGCGTCGTGTCCGGAGTGACCACCGCGGCGTGGATCCTGCATGGCGCGGCGCTGTGGCCGGACGTGCTGTCCAACGGCGAACTGCGGGTCGGCTTCGCCTTCATGCTGTCGGCCGCGCTGTGGATCTCGGTGGCGGCCTGGTGGCTCGAAAACCGCAACTTCGCGCTCGACGGCATGCGTCGCATGATCATGCCGTGCGCGGCGGTGTCGGCGCTGCTGCCGTCGCTGTTCCCGGGCAGCCTGATCCCATTCAGCGAGCAGGCCCAGTCGCCGGCCTTCGGCTGGCACGTCGCCATCGCCGTCATGGCCTACAGCACGCTGACCATCGCCGCCTTCCACGCGGTGCTGATGGCGCTGCAGGAGACCCGCCTGCACACGCGCAGTGCGAAAAAGGGCTGGCTGGGCGCGGCGATCGACCAGTTGCCGGCCCTGCTGACCATGGAAAAGCTGCTGTTCCGGATGATCGGCATCGGCTTCGTGCTGCTCAGCCTGACGGTCCTGTCGGGGATCGTGTTCTCGGAACAGCTGTTCGGGCGCGCGCTGCGCTGGGACCACAAGAATATATTCGCGCTGCTGTCGTGGCTGTTGTTCGCCGCGCTGCTGGCCGGACGCCGCTGGCGCGGCTGGCGCGGCAAGACCGCGCTGCGCTTCACGCTGGCGGGTTTCGCTACCTTGGCGCTGGCGTATGTCGGCAGCCGTTTTGTCTTCGAAGTCGTTCTGCACCGGGGGTTCACATGACGCGACTGCTCTTCTGGATTGCGCTCATCATCCTGGTGGTGATGGCGGTACGCAGCAAACTGCGGGCGGCAGGGGCCGCGCGCGGCTATCACCCGCAAGGCGGGGAGGGAGCGCCGGCCGCCGGCCCGGCCCGTGCCCCGGCCCGCGTCGAGGAATCCGAACGCATGACCAGCTGCGCCCACTGCGGCATCTATTTCCCGGCCTCGGAAGCGGTGCACGCGGATGGGCGCGACTTCTGCAGCCAGGCGCACGCGCGCCAGACGGCTGCTTCCCGGCCAGATTGAGAACCTATGCCAGCAGCGACTCAATCCTGCCGGGATAGGTTCTAAGCCGATGTCGCCGTTGCGGGCCCTGTCCGCCGCGTCGCGGGAGACCTTCTGGCGCTCGCTGCAGACGCTCAACGTGACGCGCATCGTGATCGCGCTGGTGCTGCTGGTCTACCTCACGGTCGACGCGCGCCGCGGCCACACCGTCAATCTCCTGAGCGGCACGGCCTATGCCGAGACCTGCATCGCCTACGTGCTGGCCGCCCTGGTGTTCGCCGCCGTTACCCAGCGCTGGCGGCGCCGCTTCCTGTGGCAGCTGTCGTGCCAGATCCTGGTCGACATCGCCGCCATCTCGTTGCTCTACCTGGCCGCCGGTGGCGCGCGCAGCGGCCTCGGGCTGCTCTACCTGTTCCCGCTGGCCGGCGCGGCGATTCTGGCGCCGCTGCTGCTGGCGCTGTTCTCGGCCTCGCTCGCGACCCTGTTCCTGCTGGCCGAGAGCATCTACCAGATCTTCATCAGCGACCAGGAGCCGCCGCTGTTCCAGGCCGGGATAATGGGCGCCGCCTTCTTCGCCGTGGTGCTGCTGGTGAGCCGGCTGGCGGCGCGGCTGATCGGACAGGAGGAGCTGGCCGCGAAGCGCGGCGCCGACCTCGAGATCCAGCAGGCGGTCTACCGGATCGTGGTCGACGACGTCGGCGACGGCATCCTGGTGGCGGGGCACGACGGCTTCGTCTTCGCCGGCAATCCGGCGGCGCGCCGCATGCTGGGGCTGGAAACCGACAGCGAATTCCGTCTGGCCGACATCCCCGCCCTCGAGCCGGTGGCGCAAAGCTTCGCTGCCTGGCTGGCGGGCGGCGCCCAGGCTGAGGCTTACGTCACCGTCAAGCGCTGGCAGGGCCAGAAGGGCCCGGTGCGCGGCCGCCTCGACCAGCCGGTGCACCTGAAGCTGCGTTTCGCGCGGGTCGACACGCCGGACGGCGCGGCCGAGCGCAGCCTGGTCTTCATGCAGGACGTGAGCGCCATCGAGAACCAGGCGCAGCAACTGAAGCTGGCCTCGATGGGCCGGCTGACCGCCAGCATCGCGCACGAGGTGAGGAATCCGCTGTCGGCGATCGGCCACGCGACCTCGCTGCTGGCCGAAGACCTGACCGGCCCGGCCGAGACCCGCCTGTTGCGCATCGTCGGCGACAACGTGGCGCGCGTGAACCGCATGGTCGAGGACATCCTGAAACTGTCGCGCAAGGTGCAGCCGGGCGGCGAGCCGGTGTGCCTGAGCGTTTTCCTGGCCGAGCTGCAGGCCGAGTTCACGGAAACCCATGGCGTGCCCGATAATATGGTGTGGATCGGCGACGCCGGCCTTCGCACGGTGCGCTTCGACGGCCTGCACCTGCGCGAAGTACTGGTCAACCTGCTCGGCAATGCCGTGCGCTATGCGAGCGGCAAGCCGGCCAGCATCCGGGTATTCCCGGTGCTCGACGCCACCGGCCGCGTCGAACTGCACGTGCAGGACGACGGTCCCGGCATCACGCCCGAGGTACGGGCCCACCTGTTCGAGCCCTTCTATACCACCTCGAGCAAGGGCACCGGCCTGGGGCTGTACCTGGCACGCGAGCTTTGCCTGAACAATGGCGCCATGCTCGACTACGAATACCGGGTCGATCGTCCCGGCGTCGAAGCGACGGGCCGGTTCGTGATCACCTTCTATATATAGTGAGTATGAGTTCTCCCCGCATCCTTGTAGTCGACGACGAAGCCGACCTGCGCGAGCTGCTCGAGATCACCCTGGTCAGAATGGGCCTGGACGTCGACAGCGCCTCCACCGTGCGCGAAGCGCGTTCGCTGCTCGGACAGCATGGCTATGCGCTGGTGCTGACCGACATGCGCCTGCCCGACGGCACCGGCCTGGAGCTGGTGCGCGAGGTCGCCGGCCTGGGGCGCGCCACGCCGATCGCCGTGATCACCGCCTACGGCAGCGCCGAGAACGCGGTGGTCGCGCTGAAGGCCGGCGCTTTCGACTACGTCTCCAAGCCGGTGGTGCTGGAGGACCTGCGCACGATGGTGCGCTCGGCGCTGCGCCTGTCCGAGTCCCCGGCGGCGCCGGCGGCCGAAGATGCGGGCGAAGGGGAGGCCGGCGACGGCGGCAATTCGCGCCTGCTCGGCCGCTCGCAGGCGATGCAGGCGCTGCGCGCCCAGATCGGGCGGCTGGCGCGCTCGCAGGCGCCGATCGCCATCAACGGCGAATCCGGCAGCGGCAAGGAGCTGGCGGCGCGCGAGATTCACGCCCGGAGCGCGCGCGCCGGCAAGCCTTTCGTGGCCGTCAACTGCGGCGCGATCCCGGAAGCGTTGATGGAGGCCGAGTTCTTCGGTTATCGGAAAGGCGCGTTTACCGGCGCCACCGACGAGCGCGACGGCTTCTTCCAGGCGGCCAACGGCGGCACCCTGATGCTGGACGAGGTGGCCGACCTGCCGCTGGCGATGCAGGTGAAACTGCTGCGCGCGATCCAGGAGCGGCGCGTGCGCAAGATCGGCGCCACCGCCGAGGAAGCGGTGGACGTGCGCATCATCAGCGCCACTCACAAGGACCTGGGAAAACTGGTCGAGGGCGGCCAGTTCCGCCAGGACCTGTTCTACCGCCTGAACGTGATCGAGCTGACCCTGCCGCCGCTGCGCGGGCGCCTCGACGACCTGCCGCTGCTGACCGAGGCCATCCTCGCGCGCCTGGCGGGACCGGGCAATGCGCGGCTCGGCGCCGGGGTGCTGGACGCGCTGCGCGGCTACGCCTTTCCCGGCAACGTGCGCGAACTGGAAAATATCCTGGAACGCGCGCTGGCCTTTGCCAACGATGGCGTGATCGAGGTCTGCGACCTGCTGCTGAAGGGTGCGCGCCTGGCCGATTCCGCCGCCGGCAGCGCCGCCGCGGCCGCCGAGACGGCGCCGGCCGAGGTGCAGGCGCCCGTGCCCGTCGCGCCGCCGGCCGCCGCCGTGATTGCTGCGGCCGCCGAGCCGGGGCCGGGCCTGCCCGCCCTGGGCGCCGGCGAGCTGCCCAGCAACCTGCCGGACTACCTGAACCAGGTCGAGCGCGACATCATCCAGCGTGCCCTGCAGCAGACCCAGTTCAACCGCACCCAGGCCGCGAACCTGCTCGGCATCAGCCTGCGCCAGTTGCGCTACCAGATGCAGAAGCTGGACATCCATGCACCTGAACCTTGATTCCGCTCATAGGCTGTTGTCTTTTCGCCATTGCAGCATGCCCTGAACGTGAACATCGTGGGCACTTGGCCCCACCACGCTGGTGCCCACGAAACCTTATGTTAGTGCTTACTTTCATTCTGAGGCCCGGAATGATTCGGCTTGGAAAATGTCAAGCTCGACGGCAGAAAAAAATCCGCTCAGCAGTCGCTTTGATCTTGCCGAATATCGACTACAATTAGGTCCATAAGGCTGTTCGACACTAGATGTAGTGGTCAGCCTCGACAAACAGAACAACAGGGGCAGGGGCGCATCCAGCGTTTTCCGATTGTGCGTCCCCGTTCATCATTCTCAAAAAGTTATTAGGTTGCCAACTTTGATATGTTGGCATTGGGAGCCTTAATGCAAACATCATCGGACATTTCCATCAATCCGCAAGCCGCGTCGACCGGCGCGAGCGCCGCTGAACTGGTCGCCAATAACGACTACCGCATCATCCGCCGCAACGGCGCCGTGGTGCCGTTCGCTCCGACCAAGGTCGCGGTCGCGATGACCAAGGCTTTCCTTGCCGTGAACGGCGAGCAGGGCCGTGAGTCGGCGCGCATCCGCGAGCTGGTCGAGCAGCTGACGAACAATGTGGTCGCGGCCCTGGTGCGCCGCCAGCCGAACGGCGGTACCTTCCACATCGAGGATGTGCAGGACCAGGTGGAGTTGTCCCTGATGCGCTCGGGCGAGCATGACGTCGCGCGCGAATACGTGCTGTACCGCGCCAAGCGCATGGAAGAGCGCCGCGCCGCCAAGGAAGCTTCCGGCAGCGCCCAGATCGACGCGCCGCAGTTCAGCGTGGTCGACGGCGGCGTGCGCCGTCCGCTGGACATGAACGAAGTCTCGGCCCTGATCGGCGCCGCCTGCGTCGGCCTGGAAAAGCACGTCGACGCCGACGCCATCCTGGCCGAAACCGTCAAGAACCTGTACGACGGCGTGCCGGTCGAGGAACTGCACAAGTCGGCCATCCTGGCTGCCCGCGCGCTGATGGAAAAGGACCCGGCCTACAGCCAGGTCACCGCGCGCATCCTGCTGCACACCATCCGCAAGGAAGTCTTCGGCAAGGAAGTCCCGCAAGCCGGCGCCGCCGCCGAGTACGTGACTTACTTCCCGCAATATATCGCCAAGGGCATCGACGCCGAGCTGCTGGACGAAGAGCTGGGCAAGTTCGACCTGCAGAAGCTGGCCCGCGCCATCGTCGCCGACCGCGACCTGCAGTTCGGCTACATCGGCCTGCAGACCCTGTACGACCGCTACTTCCTGCACATCCGCGAAACCCGCATCGAGATGCCGCAGGCCTTCTATATGCGCGTCGCGATGGGCCTGGCGCTGCGCGAAGAGAACCGCGAAGCGCGCGCGATCGAGTTCTACAACCTGCTGTCGAGCTTCGACTTTATGAGCTCGACCCCGACCCTGTTCAATTCGGGCACCCGCCGCTCGCAGCTGTCGTCGTGCTACCTGACCACCGTCGGCGACGACCTGGAAGCCATCTACGACGCGATCAAGGAAAACGCGCTGCTGTCGAAATTCGCCGGCGGCCTGGGCAACGACTGGACCCCGGTGCGTGCGATGGGCTCGCGCATCAAGGGCACCAACGGCAAATCGCAGGGCGTGGTGCCGTTCCTGAAGGTGGCGAACGACACCGCCGTGGCAGTGAACCAGGGCGGCAAGCGCAAGGGCGCGGTTTGCGGCTACCTGGAAACCTGGCACCTGGACATCGAGGAATTCCTCGACCTGCGCAAGAACACCGGCGACGACCGCCGCCGCACCCACGACATGAACACCGCGAACTGGATTCCGGACCTGTTCATGAAGCGCGTGATGGAAAAGGGTTCGTGGAGCCTGTTCTCGCCGTCCGAAGTGCCGGACCTGCACGACAAGGTCGGCAAGGCCTTCGAGGAAGCCTACCTGGGCTATGAAGCCAAGGCGGCACGCGGCGACATGTCCGTGTACAAGAAAATCGAAGCGCTCGACCTGTGGCGCAAGATGCTGTCGATGCTGTTCGAGACCGGCCACCCGTGGATCACCTTCAAGGATCCGTGCAACATCCGCTCGCCGCAGCAGCACGTGGGCGTGGTGCACTCGTCGAACCTGTGCACCGAGATCACGCTGAACACCAATGCCGACGAGATCGCCGTCTGCAACCTGGGTTCGGTCAACATGCCGGCCCACATGAAGGGCGACGGCCTGGACGTGGTCAAGCTGCAGAAGACCATCCGCACCGCGATGCGCATGCTCGACAACGTCATCGACATCAACTACTACGCCGTCGACAAGGCGAAGAACTCGAACCTGCGCCACCGTCCGGTCGGCCTGGGCATCATGGGTTTCCAGGACTGCCTGCACATGATGCGCGTGCCGTTCGCTTCGGAAAAGGCCGTGGAGTTCGCCGACCGTTCGATGGAAGCCGTCTGCTACTACGCCTACCTGGCCTCGACCGAGCTGGCCGAAGAGCGCGGCCGCTACCAGTCCTACGAAGGTTCGCTGTGGGACCGCGGGATCCTGCCGCAGGACTCGATCAAGCTGCTGGCGGAAGAGCGCGGCGGAGAATACCTGCAGCAGGACACGTCCGAGACCATGGACTGGACCGTAATCCGCAGCCGCATCAAGCAGTTCGGCATGCGTAACTCGAACTGCGTGGCGATCGCCCCGACCGCGACCATCTCGAACATCATTGGCGTGTCGGCCTGCATCGAGCCGACCTTCCAGAACCTGTACGTGAAGTCGAACCTGTCGGGCGAATTTACCGAGATCAACGGCTACCTGGTGCGCGACCTGAAGGCGCGCGGCCTGTGGGACGAGGTCATGATCAACGACCTGAAATACTTCGACGGCTCGCTGTCGCGCATCGACCGTGCACCGCAAGACCTGCGCGAGATCTACGCGACGGCCTTCGAAGTCGAGCCGAAGTGGCTGGTCGAAGCGGCCTCCCGCCGCCAGAAGTGGATCGACCAGGCCCAGTCGCTGAACATCTACATGGCCGGCGCCTCGGGCAAGAAGCTGGACGAGACCTACAAACTGGCCTGGCTGCGCGGCCTGAAGACGACTTATTACCTGCGCACCGTGGCGGCGACCCACATGGAGAAGTCGACCACCCGCACCGGCGCCCTGAACGCCGTGGCGGTCGACGGCGGGCTGTCCGCAGCCCCGGCGGCAGCGCCGGCTCCGGTAGCTGCTCCGGCAGCAAGCGCCGATGTGGTGGAAGGCGCGGCCTGCTACCTGCGTCCGGGCGACGCCGGTTTCGACGAGTGCGAAGCCTGCCAGTAACTTTTAATAGATAAGAAGGAAACCATCATGGCACTGTCATGGGACGATGAACCAATCTCCAGCGCTCCGGCTGCCGGCGCTGCCGCGCCGGAAGGCGTGGACGCCGCCCTGGTCGCCAAGCGCGTGAACGCCGACGACAAGCGCATCATCAACGGCCAGACCGACGTCAACCAGCTGGTGCCGTTCAAGTACAAGTGGGCCTGGGACAAGTACCTGGCCGGCTGCGCCAACCACTGGATGCCGCAGGAAGTGAACATGCAGCGCGACATCGAGCTGTGGAAGAACCCGAACGGCCTGACCGAGGACGAGCGCCGCATCGTCAAGCGCAACCTGGGCTTCTTCGTGACCGCCGACTCGCTGGCCGCCAACAACATCGTGCTGGGCACCTACCGCCACATCACGGCGCCGGAATGCCGCCAGTACCTGCTGCGCCAGGCCTTCGAAGAGGCGATCCACACCCACGCCTACCAGTACATCGTCGAGTCGCTGGGCCTGGACGAGAAGGAAATCTTCAACGCCTACAACGAGATCCCGTCGATCCGCGACAAGGACCAGTTCCTGATCCCGTTCATCGAGGTCATCAACGATCCGGAGTTCAAGACCGGCACCCTGGAAAACGACCAGAAGCTGCTGAAGTCCATCATCGTGTTCGCCTGCCTGATGGAAGGCCTGTTCTTCTACGTCGGCTTCACCCAGATCCTGGCGCTGGGCCGCCAGAACAAGATGACCGGCGCGGCCGAGCAGTATCAGTACATCCTGCGCGATGAGTCGATGCACTGCAACTTCGGCATCGACCTGATCAACACGATCAAGATGGAAAACCCGCAGCTGTGGACCTTTGAATTCAAGGAAGAGATCAAGCAGCTGTTCCTGAAGGCCGTCGAACTCGAGTACCGCTACGCCGAAGACACCATGCCGCGCGGCGTGCTGGGCCTGAACGCGCCGATGTTCAAGGGCTACCTGCGCTTCATCGCGAACCGCCGCGCCGTCCAGATCGGCCTGGATGCGCTGTTCCCGAACGAGGAAAACCCGTTCCCGTGGATGAGCGAGATGATCGACCTGAAGAAGGAGCGCAACTTCTTCGAGACCCGCGTGACCGAGTACCAGACCGGTGGCGCGCTGAGCTGGGACTGATCCCGGAACAGGCTCCGTGAAGCCCGCCGCCCGGCGGGCTTTTTATTTGCTGCGCTGGAAACCGGCAGTCCTCCTGCCGCCGAAATGCTATGCTGCCGGCACCCTTGCAGGCCGCCTCCAGATGCTTACCAGTCCGCTACTCGACCATCCCGCCATCGTCCACGGTTTCGGCACCCGCCACGACGGCATGGCCGCGCTCCTGCCCGATTACTGGGCCAGGCGCGCGATCCAGCATGAACGCCACGGCACCCGCATCGCCATCGTGACCGGACCGAACCAGGACTGCGGCGAAGCCGACGGCATGCTGACCGCCAGTGCCGGCCTGCTGCTGGCGATCGCCACCGCCGACTGCGTCCCCGTCCTGCTGGCGCGCCATGATGGGCGCGAAGTCGCGGCCCTGCACGTCGGCTGGCGCGGCGCCCATGCCGGCATCGTCGACCGTTTCGCCGCCCTGGTGCGCGAGCGCGGCGGCGATCCGGCCGACTGGATCGCAGCGATCGGACCGGCGGCCCACGCCTGCTGTTATGAAGTGTCGCCGGAGCTGATCGAGGACTTCCGCGCGCGGACCGCGCTGCCGCTGGCGGCCATCGCACCGCGGCCGCGCCGGCTCGACCTGCCGGCGATCGTGCGCTGGCAACTCGGCCAGGCCGGCATTAAGCGCGTCTCGATGCAGGCGGAGTGCACCATGTGCATGCGCGGCGACGGCGGCCGCTTCGTCTATCACAGCTACCGCCGCGACCGCGAGACGCGCACGCCGATGGTCGATGTGCAGTGGTCGGCGATCGCGA